>JAZUKC010000051.1:0-21579 GCA_045643065.1 Prevotella sp. | reverse complement strand
TGAAGCATCAGGTCGGTCTTGCAAAATATGAACCAGTATTTTGGCATTGATGGAGGTTTGAGGTTTGAGGTTAGGGGTTAGAGGTTAGGGGTTAGGGGTTAGGGGTTAGAGGTTAGGGGTTAGGGGTTAGAGGTTAGGAATTAGGAATTAGGAGTTAGGAATTAGGAGTTGGATATAATTACTCTGCGCCAAAGAGGAGTTTGCGATCGCGTTGCAGAGCAGGTATTGCCCACTCGTCTGGCACGAAGCGCCAGTTGTTGTTTGGCTGAGGATTGATGGTGCCAAGGCGTTCTATCTCTTGCATAAGGTAGTAGCGCTGGTCACGATCGGTCTTGGTCAGGATGCGACTCTCAAGTTCCTCCTTAGGAATGCCGGCACCCTTGGTGAGCAGTTCGCCGCCACCATTAGCACGATAGCTGTTCAGAGCCACGACGTAAGTCTTATCCTCAGAGAATGGCTGCCCGTCAGACATCTGTAGTATCTTCACCTTCTGTCCGTCAGGTTTGGTAACATCAACAACGTAGTCGATGCCAGCAGCAGAATCGAAGTTGAAGGTCATGTTCTTGAATCCGTTGCGCTCGTTGTTGCCACGAGTATCTAACTTCAACATCATAATATGATCATCTGGCGACGTCATGGTATTCACCCACTGGTCATAGGACATCTCAAGCAGGAGACGTATCTCTTTGCCTGTCAGGCGCATCGTATATAGATAGTTCTCAAACTTGTAGAGCTTGAACATATCAGAGACTGTGATGTCGCCTTTCTTAAGAGAAGCATTGAATGTAAGCGGAGCGGAGATTGAGATGTCGGCACCTGTCAGCTGGAGCTGGAGATTATGGATAAGGTCAGTGAAGGCGCTTGAACCAAAGAAACAATCACGGGTAGTGATGGAATGTTCGATAGTGCCTATCTTTCGGTCTGCCCATCGCTTCACTTCGTCAACAGAGGTCTGGAAGTGCTTCATGAACTCCTGGTCCGGGTTTTCAGCAACAAGGTTCACGATGTGTCCCTCTACTTCCTTAGACACTACTTTCTTGCCTTTGAGAGTGAATGTAGCAACGGTTTCTGCTGCATACTGTGCATTGTTGGCAGGATTGATCACTACCACATCTCTACCATCAGAGGACTTTACTTTCTCGCAGAAGACACTATGGTCATGACCGAACATTATTGCATCAAAGCCTGGCACTTCTTGTGCCACGCGAAGAGAAACATTCTCCTCGTAGTCAGGCGTAACGATGCCTCCATCCTTACCAGAATGGAACAAACCGATGATGAGATCTGGATGTTCGTTTTTCTTTACATATTCAACCCATTGGCGCGAAGAAGATACCATTTCATCGAAACGAAGTCCGGCCCACAGTTTCTCTGGGAGCCAATGCGGAATGGCAGCCGTCAGCATACCGATAACAGCAATCTTTATGCCTTTACGCTTAATGATTGTATAAGGTTTGAGATATGGCTGACCTGTCTTCACGTCAACTACATTGGCACCAAGCACAGGACAGCTTACCTCTGAGTCCCATTTGTCATAGACATCATGTCCTGTCTCAACGTCATGGTTGCCCCAGTTCTGGGCGTCATAGTTCATGTAGTTAACGCAGAGAGAAGCGATATTTGGCTTGTCGGTTGCCTCATAATTATAATAATAGTTTATCGGTTGTCCCTGCAGAATATCTCCATTCTCCAGAAGGACGACGCCTTCCGGATCAGCAGCTCGCATACGATTGACGTATGCAGACAAGCGTGCCAAAGAGCCTTTCATTGGACGCTTGTTGATGAAATCCCATGGAAAGAAGCAGCCATGTACGTCTGACGATTCGATGATACGAATCTGTACAGTCTTCGGAGTCGCTGCCTGGGCTATCGTTATTAAAGACATGAGTATAACGCTTAATAGTATCTTCTTCATAATGTGCTGTCCTAAAGTTTAACCTTTTTCTTTGCCACCTTGCTCTCATTATGTATTCTGTTGAGAGACGTTACGACGTATGTGTACTTTGTCTTGCCATCATTGTATGGCAACTTAAAATATGTATTGCTGGTTATTGCTATAATATTCGATGAGTTGTTTACATTTACCTTCTCACCATCTTTGAAAGCATAGACGACGTACTTGGTAGGAGTTGTCTGCCAGTCTTTCTTCGCCTTAGGTGCAGTCCAGAAAAGGACATAGCCATCTTCCACCCAAACTGGCTTAAGACTCTTCACCTTACCTGGTGCCTTACTTCCAAGGAAACTCATGTCAGGCTGCAAGGCAGGATTACGCCAATAGTTTGTACGCAGGAGTGTACCATAATTGCCAACATTGTCAACGGCAGCCTTTGCATACCATAGAACTGTACCCTTAACGTAAGGGAGGGAATGATGGAGTTGCATCTTTGCTTCCAACTGATGCTTCTGTGGATTCTTTGGATCCGGGTACTTCACCGTGCGCTCTACATCCTCGCCGATGACAAGAGGGCGCTTGGTACAGTTTCTGTTCCACCAATGTATCAGTTCATCATAGTCTGCAGCCTTGTTGCCTATCTCCCAATAAATCTGAGGGACGCAATAGTCGAGCCATCCATTGTTTATCCAAAGGAGGACATCTGCATACAGGTCATCATAGTTCTGAAGACCATTGGTATTCGAACCGTTGGCAGCAGACTTTTTGTTGCGATAGATGCCAAATGGTGAAACACCGAACTTCACCCATGGCTTTGTCTGGTGGATAGTTTCAGAGAGTTGCTTGATGAAGAGGTCAACATTGTAACGACGCCAGTCATTCTTGTTGCTGAAACCATTTGATGAGCGTCTGAAATCGTCCTCATCAGGAATGGAAAGACCAGCAACAGGATATGGGTAGAAGTAGTCGTCGATATGGAGACCATCGACATCATAGCGTGAAACGATGTCGCGAACCACGGAGCAGATGAAGTCGCGGTTCTCCTTAAGAGCAGGATTCAAGACCTTCAGTCCGTCATAGTCGAAGGCCCAATCAGGATGCTGATTGATGATATGGTTGCTGGCCAATGCCTTTGTTCCTTTGGTCTTAGCCCTATAAGGATTAATCCATGCATGGAGTTCCATTCCACGCTTATGACTCTCTACAATCATCCACTGCAGAGGGTCCCAATATGGAGATGGCGCCTTGCCTTGAGTGCCGGTAAGGAAACGACTCCATGGTTCTATGTTGCTCTCATACAGGGCATCACACTCAGGACGCACCTGAAAGATGATGACGTTGCAACCATCTTTCTGGAGTTCATCGAGCTGATAAGACAGAGTCTCTTGCATTTTCTTTGTTGGCATGCCTTCAAACTGTCCATTGACACACTGTATCCAGGCTCCACGGAATTCTCGTTTTGACTGGGCAGAAGCAGTAAGTCCTAAAAATAGCAGGACAACTGCCATCATCGTTCTATATATTGTGCGATTCATCTATATAATATAAAATAATGTAATTAAAATTCTGAATATCTAATTTCTCAATCCAAGGCATGCACCTCAGATGGTCTGCGACGCTTTAGCACGTCAAGGAGGAAGTCCTTGCCTGCAATAAGACCATATTCTCTCAGGACAGATTCTACTGTCTTGCGCGCAAGTTCTGGATGATTGTTTTCTTCTGAAAGATGAGCCAGCCAGACATGCTTGAGTTCTGGTGACGCATTCTCTGCAATAGCCTTTCCACACTCCACGTTCGAGAGATGTCCATTGCCACTCTTGATACGGTCCTTAAGATACTGAGGATAAGGTCCTTGCAGCAATTTCTCAAGTTCGTAGTTAGCTTCAATGACAAGATAGTTAGCCTCAGCAATGAACGGTTTCATCTCGTCTGTGATGCGACCAGCGTCTGTTATCAGGCAGAAAGATATTCCTTCGTACTGTATGCGATAACCAACATTATCAGCGCTATCATGCGGAACCTTGAAGCATGTTATCGTCATCTCGCCAATGCTGAAGGTTTCACCATGTGATATATATCGCTCATATCCCGGTCTTATTTTCTTACGAACGCAATAGTTTTCATCAATTCCGTGATGAACAGCGCTGGTAGAATAGACAGGGAGGCACAATTCTGAGGAAAGGCTTCCTACCGACTTTACATGGTCGGCATGGTCATGGGTGACGAGCAAAGCCGAAATATTGGACATCGATAGCCCATAATCGGCAAAGTATTTCTTTAGTGTTCTCACACCCAATCCGGCATCGATGAGAATGCCGGTCGTTTCGGTGTATAAGTAGTAGCAATTGCCGCTGCTGCCGCTACCGAAGCATAGAAAGTTTAGCATTTATATAGTTTAATTTGGTTTCTTGTTATTCAGATTAGTTTTGAAAGAGAAAGAAGCAAGATTCCCCTAACTCCTAACTCCTAATTTCTAACCCCTAATTCTCAACTCCTAATTTTGTTTATAACTCGCATTAAGGTCATCGCTACAGAAGCTGAGAGGCAGAATATCCTTCACGCTGTCGATAGCATATATGCACTTCTGTCCATAGAGTAGGATGCGGATGTCACGAGAGTAGCGTTCTTCCATCTCGCGTATCACCTGTCTGCATGAACCACATGGGCTAATAGGTTCCACAGTAAGGTTGTCTTCAGAATCGCGTGCTGCTATGGCTATCGCCGTAATCGCTAACTCTGGATTCTGTGCCTGAGATGCAAATATGGCTGTTCGTTCAGCACATAAGGACACAGGTGTTGCTGCATTCTCCTGATTGGCACCGATAAGCGTCGTACCATCGCTTCTTCTGATGCACGCACCAACTTTGAAGTGCGAATAAGGAGCATAGGAGTGTGATGTAGCAGAGATGGCCTGTTCAACGAGAGTGCGATCGTCATCGTTCAGTTCGTCCATCTGGCATGCAAGCATCGTCATGCAGACTTTTATTGTATCCATAGGTTCTGATTATTAGGTTCTTTGATTTCGTTATTCTTCTTCGTCAGACTTCTTCTCCGACTCATAGCATCCCATATCTGGTTTGTCATCACGCAGCGTTGCGTTTCTGTCGGTTGGCAGAGAGGTGTCGGGATTGGCAGCATCGATTGCGAGAGATGTTTCCTTAAGGCGGAAGTCATATCGTAACAGACTGGTGTCAACATTGACGAAGTTTTTCCACCCTGCAACAGTAGTATCCTTCTCGTTCTCCCAGATGATGTCACGGCACATCAGAGTGTCAGAAACTTCCGGGGTGCGGAGCAGGCAATTCTCAAACAACACATTTGCTGTCTTTGTCGTATCTGTCGTATACACCATAATGACATCAGAGGCATAGCCGGTAACGATAGAGTTACGGATAGTGAAATCAAGCGGCGCTACTACCGTACTGTCATCACTCAGGTAAAGGGCATCGCCTCGGCTGGCGTCGAAAGGATAGAACTGAGCAATGGTCGAATTATTGATCATCGTCGTACCTCCTTTTATGTTCAGGCAATCGCCTAAGGTGTTTGATATCTGAGTATTAAGGATGTCTATCTTGCAATTTCTTGCATTCACTCCGTCGCCTTTGGCATTATGGATAGTCGAGGCGTTAAGAATAAGTTTCTGGCGCTCGGTGTTTGACGAATCGCACACGATAGCATCGCCAGTTGCATGAACGTCGGTATAATCCAGGACATTGTCAAAACTATTGCTATGCAAGCGGATGCCTCCCCACTGTCCACTGACTCCGTCATACTTCAGATAGTCGAACATGTTGTCAAGACGGTCGCCTCTAAGCACAACCTCATTGCCAGGCTGACCTTGGCAAAGGAGTTTGCCGTAAACGTCAATATTCGCACCACTGTGCATATAAAGAGTCTTACCAGCAGGAAGTGTCAAAGTCGCTCCCTCCTTTACGGTAATGCCGCCATATATGACTGTAGGCTTGGATGAGTCAATTGTAGTATCACTAATGACAATCAGGTCTTTAAGCATTTCTGCATCCCATGCCCATGCTCGTAGATTTACTCTTTGCTGAGTGCCACTCTCCAGATTGAAGACAAGATTGTCTGACACAAGCATTGGCTGGTCAGCATCATTAGTTGGAAGCGTTGCTTCTACAAAAATTCGGAGGCTGTCACCTTTATGTATTTCTTCGTTGGAAAGTTGATATCCCTGTGTAGGACCGAGATAGACTCCATTGACATTAATTCTGAATCCCGTCTGATTTCCGTTCTCCAGCGCAATGGAGTTGCAACGAACTCCCTGCTTGTTATTGTTATACACCCACATGGTGCGGGTTGATGTTGGAACCTTTGAGAACACAGTATCAAGCGACACGGTGTCACAGGAGAAAGTAAGGCGTGCCGATGGCGAAACCGTGAAGGTATCATCATCAGTACAAGCACTGACCCAAACAGCCAGAACTACCGAACAGAGAACGTATAATATTGACTTTAGAGACTTCATTGAGTTGTTTATTTTTTATAATAACGGAAATAAACATATTTTATTGTATCGGACGTGATTCTGTATTTATTTCCGATTCTCAATCCCACCAGCCATACTATCTGTCCCGACTCATCGGTAACGCACAACTGATTGCGCTTCTGCTGCAGAGACATCTTCCTATCCGTTAACAGGTCGCTGACAAGTTTGCTTCCATTCATGCCAAAAGGCACGAATCTATCGCCTTTTTCTACACATCGCAACGTGAATGGCCATCGTACTGAATCGGCATCAAGCTGTGCAACATTGGATGCGGTATCAAGATGGAAGTCCTTATCTTTCTGACACACAGAAACTTCGATTCTATCGCCATTACTGAGCACATAGCGTCCCTCCATTGGTATTTTCAGTTCGCGAATGGATGAATAGATGGGTTCAATCAGCAGACAACCTCGATCTATAGTCATCATCAAACCGTTTATGTTCCACGACGTTCCACTCTTGCTGTCCAGATGTTCATAAATCTGATGAGTCATCTGGGCAGGAATGCCTCGCTTTGTAAGAATATGATACAGCAAATATTCGGGCGATGGGGATGACTTCAGTTTATAGACATCAATGGAAACCGACTGAAAATGAGCCATTTCATCGCTTAATTCGGCATAGCAATTTGAACTGATAGGACGCACACACTCATTCTCCCATCTGTTCAGCGACTCCTCAAGAAACGGCATGGCATCAGCCACATGCTGGGCCGTCTGGACGATGGCAGAACTGACAGACGGATTGAGTTGGTTGGCCACTGGCATGATATCAAGGCGTATCTTGTTGCGTTTGACGTCATTAACCAGATTACTGCTATCAACAATGTATTCCTGCCCATTCTGTCGGAGATATTCCTCAATATCCTTTCTGCCCACACACAGCAGCGGACGGACAACCGACTCGTTGCGAGGATGAATACCGGTAAGTCCTTTCATTCCCGTTCCACGGAACAGATTCAGGAGAACTGTCTCTGCATTGTCATCACAATGGTGGGCAACGCAGATGCTTGCCATACAAAATTCTTCCATCAACTGACGAAAGAAGTTATAGCGGAGCTCACGTGCTGCCATCTCTATGCTTATGTGATAGTGCAAGCTGTAGAATCGAGTATCAAAGTGGGCGAGATGCAGTTTTACCCCATTTCTTCGGCATAAATCCCTGCAGAATTCTTCATCGCGAATGCTTTCCTCACCTCGCAGATTGAAGTTACAATGCGCCGCCTGAATGTTATAGCCAAGTCTTAGCAATACCATAAACAAAGCTACGCTATCTGCTCCACCAGATAGCGCAACGAGATGCAATTTGTCTTTTTCAAGAAGACTATTGCCCTCAATATATTTGCTTATCGTTTGCTCGAACATCGCTTTATTCTACATATAGGACAAGTCCCTTAAGATATTCTCCTTCAGGATGATAGATGTTAATAGGGTGATCGGCTGGTTGATGAAGCTGATGCAAGATGCGAACATTTCTGCCAGCTTGTGCTGCCGCCGTGAATACCGCATTGCGGAAGTTATCTTTCGTAACGACCTGAGAACAAGAGAACGTGAACAGGATGCCACCTTTCTTTATATGTTCAAACGCTTTCACGTTAAGTCGTGTATAGCCACGAAGTGCATTCTTCAAAGCAGCACGATGCTTGGCGAATGCTGGCGGATCAAGAATGATAAGGTCATATTTATCGCCCTCACGCTCAAGGTATTTGAACGCATCCTCGCAGATTGCCTTGTGGCGTTTGTCGTTTGGGAAATTGAGTTCGATATTGGCATTTGTCAGTTCTACTGCCTTAGCCGAACTATCGACAGAATGGACCTTTTCTGCATTTCCACGCATGGCATAGACAGAGAATCCGCCTGTGTAGCAGAACATGTTCAGAACACTCTTGCCATTAGCATATTGCTCAAGCAGCGAACGGTTCTCACGCTGGTCAACAAAGAATCCTGTCTTCTGGCCATGAAACCAGTCAACATAGAATTTGAGTCCGTTCTCAAGGGCTGTATTCTCGTTGCTTCCGCCATAAAGGAAACCATTCTTCAATCCGTCTGCCTCGTCTGGATTCTGATCGGCAGAAGAAAGGTCGGCCTTGAACGGCAAAGTCGTCTCACTCTTGTAATAGACATTCTTTATACGGTCGCCCATCACCTCCACGAGGGCAGCAACAATATCCTTCCTGCAAACGTGTATGCCTACGGAATGTGCCTGAATGACAGCAGTATAGCCATAGCAGTCGATAACTAGTCCTGGCATTCCGTCGCCTTCGCCGTGAACGAGTCGGTAGGTATTATTCTTCGGATTGTCAGCAATACCGATGCGGCAACGCATCTGCAATGCTGACGCCAGACGCTCCTTCCAGTAATCTACGTTGATAATTCTGTCCTCGAACGATAGGACACGAACGGTGATACTGCCTATCTGATAGTGGCCGACAGCGATGAAATCGCCATTATTTGTAATGACGCGCACTGTCTCGCCCTCCTCGATGCCTTTATCCATTCGCTGGACAGCGCCAGAGAACACCCAAGGATGGAAACGCTTTAGCGATTCTTCCTTACCTTTTTTTAATTGTATTGTTCTGTATGTCATGCGTTAGTTGTTTCTGTTATGGGTTTTGCCTTGCTTTCTACTGGTTCTGGTTCCGGTATTATCTCCAGTTCGTAACCTTGCGTTTCCTTCAGCCTCAGATACTCCTCAAATATCTGGATGCATACCCAGGCATCGATGGAAGCGTACATTTTCTGCTTGTCGGACAGCACGTCTGCCTCCCAATTGGATAGCTGTTCGCGCTTTGATATCCTCATGCCGAAGAGGTTTGCATAGATTTTTGCAAGACTCATGTCCTGTATTCCGATGTTCGACACCTCGTTCTGCAGGTCTATGAACCAACCTGGTTTGAAATCAGCACGTCCTTTGAGCATCTTTATATCATCATGGAGCGACAAACCTATCTTAGGAACTGTCGTATCCTCAAGCAGTCGGATGATGGAAGGCGACATGCCGAGATGGTTCAGACGGAATAGGAAACAGATGTCACGGGTTGACACCTGCAAGAGTGACACCTTATATGTCCGTCCTTTCTTGAAGGAAGGACGCGTCTCTGTATCTACGCCTAAGATGTCTGCCGACAACAGATAATCGACAGCCTTTTCTGCAACGCTTTCAGTCAAGACGACCTCTATTCTTCCACCGAAAACAACTCTCGGCAAAGTTGGTATTTTTTTCTTGTCAAACTTATTAAATATATGTTTTTTCATAAATAAAACCTTATGATTTGCAAAATTAATAAAAAAAATTGGTAAATCTACACGTTTCTGAATTTTTTCATTTACTTTTGCATTTAAAATAACAAATAATGTAATGGCAAAGAAGAAAACTACTCAAAATAAGACATCAAAAAAGCTCAAGAAAGAAGAGAAGAAATCATATACCGAGATAATGGGATTGGATGGAATTCACAGCGAAACCATCGATTTCATCATCGGATTGATTCTTTTCTGCACGTCCATTTATGTCATCATTGGCATGATCAGCTATTTCGGTACATGCATGGACGACCAGAGCATGGTATTGCAACTTCGACCAGGCGAACTGATTTCGAAGAGTGTTGAATTCCATAATGTATGCGGTTCCATTGGTGCGCTGATCAGTTATCTGCTCATCGCTCGTTGCTTTGGCATCGCAGCATTCTTCATTCCGATATTCATGGTGCTCTGTGGATTGCAGATGATGGGAGCATATAAGGTCAATCTGTGGAAGTGGTTCCTCGGAACCATGGTCACGATGTTCTGGCTTTCTATCATTTTCGCTAAGTTCCTCACGCCTATCTTAGGCGAATCTGTCTATAATCCGGGTGGAGATCATGGCGACATGGTATGCCAATTCCTCGAGGGAGTGATTGGTGCACCAGGACTTATGGCTGTGCTTGGCATGGTTGCGGTGATTTTCCTGACGTTCGTATCGACAGAAACCATCAACTTCATTCGTCATCTGCTCAATCCGGTTGACTACGTCAGCAGCAGAGTTAAGTTCAAGTGGGGATATGGCGAAGGTGGAGATGATGCTGCAACCGACGATGACGAAACCGACTACTACACCGATCCTGCCGCTCAAACTGCTGTCTTTGGCAATGGACAAGCTACGTTCAACACGCCAGACAACTCTGAAGATCATGACAGTCAGGTTGTTATTGACGAGGAAACTGGTCAGCAGATTGACCTGACAGGAATGAACAATGACAATTCGGAGGGTTCTTCTGCTGGCAAAGCTGGCAACAGCAACAGTTCCGATCCTGAGTTCATCGTTGAGCAAGGCATCGATGAGGCTGCCGCAAAGGGCAAGCACGTGGACACACATTACGATATGAACACGCCTCTCAATCCTCGTGAGCCATTCCTCGACTACCAGTTCCCTACCCTTTCGCTGCTTAAGAAGTACGATGGAGACAACAAACCATACATCGACAAGGAGGAACTCATCGCGAACAAGAAGCGCATCGTCGAGGTGCTGAACTCGTTCGGCGTGCAGATTCGTGAGATTAAGGCAACGGTAGGTCCTACCATCACGCTCTACGAGATTACTCCTGCCGAAGGTGTTCGTATCTCGAAGATTCGTAATCTGGAGGATGACATCGCTCTTTCGCTTGCAGCTCTCGGCATCCGTATTATTGCTCCGATACCAGGCAAGGGTACAATCGGTATTGAGGTGCCTAACGCTCACGCATCAATTGTGTCAATGGAGTCGATTCTTAACTCTAAGAAGTTCCAGGAATCGACTATGGAACTGCCTATCGCTCTTGGCAAGACAATTACCAACGAGGTATTCATGGTCGATCTGGCAAAGCAGCCTCACCTTCTCGTTGCTGGTGCTACTGGTCAGGGTAAGTCTGTAGGTTTGAACGCGATTATCACCTCTTTAGTATATAAGAAGCATCCAAACGAGTTGAAGATAGTGCTCGTGGATCCGAAGAAGGTTGAATTCTCCGTTTACGAACCTATAGCCGACCACTTCATGGCGGCTGTTGACGAGGAAGAGGATCCTATCATCACCGACGTGACGAAGGTTGTAAAGACACTCAAGTCGCTCTGTGCTCTGATGGACAAGCGTTACGATCTGCTCAAGATGGCTGGCGCACGCAACATCAAGGAGTACAACCAGAAGTATCTGAACCATCAGCTCAATCCGGAGCGTGGACACGAATTCATGCCATACGTGGTGGTTATCATCGATGAGTTCGGCGACTTGATTATGACTGCAGGCAAGGAAGTAGAACTTCCTATTGCACGTATCGCCCAGCTGGCTCGTGCCGTCGGCATACACATGATTATCGCTACACAGCGTCCTACGACAACCATCATCACTGGTAACATCAAGGCAAACTTCCCTGGCCGTATCGCGTTCCGCGTTGGTGCTATGATTGACTCACGCACCATCCTTGACCGTCCGGGTGCCAATCAGCTTGTCGGACGAGGCGATATGCTCTTCCTCAATGGTCAGGAACCTGTCCGCGTACAGTGTGCCTTTGTCGATACGCCTGAGGTTGAGCAGATTTCGAAGTACATTGCCGACCAGCCTGGCCCTCTCTCACCTCTCGTTCTGCCAGAGCCTGTCACTGAAGACAGCGGCGCAGGTGGCATAGGCGACTCAAGTCTTGCAGACCTTGACCCTCTGTTCGAAGATGTTTCACGCTTCATCGTGGCTTCAAACCAGGGTTCTACATCGGCCATCCAGCGTAAGTTCTCTATCGGTTACAACCGTGCAGGACGACTGATGGACCAGATTGAGCGCATGAGCATCGTTGGCCCTGCTCAGGGTTCTAAACCTCGCGAGGTGCTTATCACCGACCTGGAATCACTGGAATCTCTCTTCAACAAACTGCGTCAATAGAATCATTCCGAAAGGCAAGCATTTCCGCTGGCATTGAATGGCAAGCCCAAACGTAGCGAATGAAATTATCATTAGCAGCAAATGAAATTATCATTCAATACTTTTAAGCCAGCTGTTTTATACGAAACACTTAGCTGTTAAGTAGGAAACACAATGCTGTTAAGTACAAAACACAACGCTGTTAAGTACAAAACACAACGCTGTTAAGTACGAAACACAACGCTGTTAAGTACAAAACACAACGCTGTTAAGTACAAAACACAATATTGATAAATAGGAAACACTCAATAATTATAATTATGAAACGTACAGCACTTATTCTCATATCATTACTTTTCGTTGCCGTAAGCACATTCGCAGGCAACGCTGACGATGCTCGTAAGCTCCTCGACAAGACTGCTGCGCTCATAGCAAAGAAGGGCGGAGCACAGGCTTCGTTCACCATTTCTGGTGGAAACATCTCAAAGCAGTCAGGCACTATAGCCATAAAGGGCAACAAGTTCTGCGCCAGTACGCCAAGTGCTACAATCTGGTATAATGGCAAGACACAATGGACATACGTCAAAGCAAACAACGAAGTAAACATAGCTACGCCTAATGCTGCCCGTCAGCAGAGCATGAATCCTTATACCTTTTTAAATTTATATAAGAAGGGATACACCCTTTCTGTTGCCAACCAGGGCAGCAACAAGGTTGTTCACATGGTGGCACAAGGCAAAGCAAACATCCAGGAGGTCTATATTACGATGTCGGCTGCAGGTTCTCCTTCTCAGGTCAGAATGAAGCAGAACGGCAAGTGGACAACAATCTCTATCACAAACTTCCAGCAGAAGTCACTCTCTGACGGCGCTTTCGTCTTCAATTCCAAGGACTATCCACATGCTGAAGTCATAGACCTGCGATAAAGAAAACTAAAAACAATAATGATTTACCCAAATAATTTCGAACAAAAACTTGGTTTCAACGAGATTAGGGCCATGCTGATGCAGCGATGCATGTGTGGATTAGGCCGACGATTGGTTGACGAGATGGCTTTCTCTACCGACGTTCAGGAAATCACATCAAGGCTGCAGCAGGTGCGTGAGTTCAGGAGACTGAAGGAGGAATCGGACGATTTCCCACTCGAGCACTTCTACGACATGCGCGAAGAAATAGCCCGCCTGCGTCTCGAAGGTACCCATTTGGAAGAGGAAGAGCTCTTTAACCTGCAGCGTTCGCTGTCCACCATCCATCGCATCATTGTATTCCTTTGCAGCGATGGAGAGGCAACAGCAGACGGCGACGTTACTTATCGCTACCCTGCCCTGCAGCAACTGACCGACGGGATCTGCATATTCCCTAACATAATACGCCGCATAGAGCAGATATTGGATAAGTTCGGACGCATGCGTGACACAGCTTCGCCAGAACTGGCGCGCATCCGTAGGGAACTGGCAAGCATGGAAGGCAGCATCTCACGTACGCTGAACGGAATCCTGCGCAATGCCATGCACGAGGGAATAGTTGAGCGCGACGTGACTCCAGCACTCAGAGACGGCCGTCTGGTCATACCTGTCGTGCCGGCCATGAAGCGTAAAATCCGTGGCATTGTCCATGATGAGTCGGCATCAGGAAGAACCGTTTACATAGAGCCGGCAGAGGTTGTCGAGGCGAATAACAAAATCCGAGAACTCGAAGGAGACGAGCGCCGAGAGGTGATAAGGATACTTAAGGACATCGCTAAGATGATTCGTCCTTACATTCGTGAGATAGGCGAATCCTATACCCTGCTTGCACAGATTGACTTTATCAGGGCAAAGGCTCTGTTTGCAGAAACCATCAAGGCTTTCGAACCAGAGATTACTGATGAGCCACTTATCGATTGGATTCAGGCAAGACACCCACTTCTGCAGCTTTCGCTTGAGAAACATGAGGCAGAACGTGTGCCGGAGGATAATTCACCGGTAAAGAAAATCGTGCCGCTTGACATCCGTCTTACCAGCGAAAAGTGCATGCTCATCATCTCAGGTCCTAACGCTGGCGGCAAGTCGGTATGCCTTAAGACGGCAGGACTCCTGCAGTACATGTTGCAATGCGGATTGTCCATCCCTATCGGCGAACGCTCTAAGACGGGTATTTTCCACAGCATCATGATTGATATCGGCGACGAACAATCTATTGCTGACGACCTTTCGACATACAGTTCACATCTGCTCAACATGAAGCAGATGCTCCACAATGCCGACAATCATACCATGATTCTGATCGATGAGTTCGGAACAGGTACTGAACCACGTATCGGTGGTGCCATTGCCGAGAGCGTTTTGGAGCAGTTGTGTGCCAACCACGTGTGGGGTATCATAACGACTCACTATCAGAACCTTAAGGAGTTTGCCGACAATCATGAGAACATTGCCAACGGCGCGATGCTTTACGACCGCCACGAGATGAGAGCTTTGTTCCAGCTTGCCATAGGAAGACCTGGTTCTTCCTTTGCCATTGAGATTGCCCGCAAGATTGGATTGCCAGAGACTGTCATACAAGGTGCTACGGACATCGTAGGTCAGGACTACATCCAGAGCGACAAATATCTGCAGGATATTGTCCGAGACAAACGCTATTGGGAAGGTAAACGCAAGACCATCCATCAGCAGGAGAAGGACATGGAGAAGACAATTCTCCAGTATCAGGCAGAAATAGAGCGTCTGGAGAACGAGCGCCGAAACATTCTTACGCGTGCAAAGGCTGAGGCGAAAGAGATTATCGCTGAGTCAAATCGCCGTATAGAACTTGCCATTAAGGAGATTCGCGAGGCTCAGGCAGAAAAGGAGGAAACGAAGAAGATACGCGAAGAGTTGCGTTCTTTTGAACAGGAGGTTGACGAAATTGATCTCAAACAGAAGGACGAAGCTATTCAGCGCAAGATAGAACAGATTCACCAGCGCCAGCAAAGACGCGAAGAGCGCAAGCGAAACAAGCAGGAAGGCAAACTGAATGCTGCAGAACAGAAAGCTGCCGAGGTGCTTCGCGAAGCGGCAAAGCGTGTTGACACGAAGAAGCCTATCAAGGTTGGCGACACCGTTCGCATCAGAGGCACCAAGACTGTCGGCACAGTCAGCGACATTGCCACTAAGGTTGCTACCGTCATTTTCAACGGTGGCATACGCTCAAAGGTGAAAGTGGATCGTCTGGAACATGCCATGCCGGAGGTTAAACATCAGGAAGAAAGCACGGCTAAGCAGCAGGCTGTCAACGACAATGAGCTGCGCGGAGGACTCTCTGCAATAGCCGCGGCACTGCTTTCTGAACAGAAACGATTCTCCCGCATGACTCGCGACACGATGGATTCAAGGCAACGCACATTCCATCAGGACCTCGATATCCGCGGAATGCGTGGCGATGAGGCACTTGCCGCAGTACAATACTTCATCGACGATGCCATCCTTGTCGGAGTGCAGCAGGTGCGTATCCTTCACGGAAAAGGCAATGGCATCCTCAGACAACTCATCAGACAGTATCTCGGAACTGTCCCTAACGTCATCCGATATCATGACGAGGACATCCGTTTCGGTGGTACTGGCATCACAGTAGCTGAATTTTAATCTATTAACTCAATATTTTTATTAACTAAATTTTATTCATTATGAAAGGACTTAAGTTTATGGCTGTCGGTATGACAGCACTCATGCTGAGCACAAGCTGTGGCACAGCAATGAAGAATGGTATGCTCATCGGTGGTGGTGGCGGTGCTGCTGTTGGCGCACTCGTAGGCCGCCTTATCGGCAAGAACACAACTGGTACTCTCATTGGTGCTGCTGCTGGTGCTGCTGTTGGTACAGGTGTAGGCGCTCTCATCGGTAAGAAGATGGACAAGGCTAAGGCTGCTGCTCAGCAGGTTCAGAACGCTCAGGTAGAGATGATTAAGGACGCTAACGGTCTTGACGCTATCCGCGTAAGCTTCGACAACGGCATCCTCTTCCAGGTTGGTAAGTACGCTCTCCAGTCAGGTGCTCAGTCTTCACTGAAGCAGTTTGCTGACAAGGTGCTGAACGTTTACACAGACTGTGACGTTGCTGTTTACGGTTTCGCTTCATCTGACGGTGACGCAAACAAGAACATGACTCTCTCTGTCAACCGTGCTAACGCAGTGAGCAACTACCTCAAGAACAGCTGCGCTGTAAACTCTGTACAGATTCGTGACACACGTGGTTTCGGCGAGGATCCAAACTACCTCATCATGAACTCTGACGGTACTGAGAACGTTAATGCAAGCCGCCGTGTAGAGGTTCTCCTCTATGCTTCTGACGCAATGATCAAGGCTGCTCAGAACGGTACTCTGCAGTAATAGCATCATTACGAAGTGAAACAAACAAACCACTTCTAACAACTTTGGTTATAGGTTTCGTATCGCATGAAACCTATAACCAATTCTATTTAGGTGGATTCTATTAATTACCACCTAAGGTTTAACATATAACAGTGAGTTCGGCGTTTTGTCATCTTTTCTGACTCTTTTCGCCTCAAACTGTCAGCTCACTCGGTCACAATGCCCGCATTGTTCCCTCACTCACTGGCACTTTGAACTCGAAAATAGCCTCGAAATATGACAAAGCTAATTAATAGAACCCACCTTAATCGACAACAATGAAGTTACTGAACTTTCTGACATTAGGTCTCGTAAAGAAACTCATCAGCGGCATAGTCGCATTCTTCTTTGCCAGCACCATCCTGGCTGTCATCGCTTACAAATATCTCCCTGTTTACATCACGCCTCTGATGGTGATACGCACTTACGACCAGATGGTAACACCAGGCGAACGTGTCATCATGCACCACCATTGGGTATCTTTGGACAAGATTTCCAAGCACATGCCCGTGGCCGTAATGGCAAGCGAAGACCAGCGATTCCTATTGCATCACGGCTTTGACTTTGATGCTATCCAGAAAGCAGCAGAACACAACAAGAAGGGAGGCACTGTACATGGCGCCTCTACCATATCTCAGCAGACAGCCAAGAATGTATTCCTCTGGCCAGGACGCAGTTGGGTACGCAAGGGACTTGAGAGCTATTTCACCTTTCTCATAGAGATGTTCTGGTCGAAGCAGCGCATCATGGAGGTCTATCTTAACTCCATTGAGATGGGCAAAGGAATATACGGCGTTGACGCTGTAGCAGAACATCATTTCAATGGCATTACAAGTGCAGACCTGACGCGCTCAGATTGCGCCTTGATAGCTGCCACACTACCTAACCCGCAGAAGTTCTCTTCGAAGGAACCTTCGCAGTATATGCGCAAGAGGCAGGTACGCATCGAACACGAGATGCGCTTCATTCCATCATTCCCAAAAGAAGGAGAGACAGTGAATCCTAATTCCGTTTCAGGCGGAATCTATAAGAAGCAATAACGTTACTCGCATCGAGTGTCGTGGGATTTCTGTGGTACTGCCAGAGTACTTCGTAGGGAGTACTGCAGTAATTCGTAGCAAGTACTGGAGTAATTCGTAAGGAGTACTGGAACGAATGGTAAGGAGTAGCATTGAGTTTCCTGCCCCGTTTCAACCCTATTGGCAACCTTTCGCCTTACAAAGCATAACAAATAAACAGAAAATACAAGTTGGATCTAACATCACTAAATACTGCCCAGCGTGAGGCTGTCGAATACATCGACGGCCCATCTCTCGTCATTGCAGGTGCCGGCTCTGGCAAGACACGCGTCTTAACCTACAAGATAGCCTACCTGTTGGAACAGGGTATAAAGCCATGGAACATTCTTGCCCTGACCTTTACAAACAAGGCGGCAAACGAAATGAAAGAGAGAATCGGGCAACTGACAGGAGACTATGCGCGCTACCTTAACATGGGCACATTCCATAGCATCTTCTCACGCATCCTACGTGCAGAGGCTGCATCTGTAGGATACACTTCACAGTTTACCATATATGACGAGTCAGACTCACGTTCGCTGTTAAAAAGCATCATCAAGGAACTGAATCTTGACGATAAAACATACAAGCCGGCAACTGTTCACAACCACATCTCCATGGCAAAGAACCGTATAGAATTGCCGGCAGATTATGCTCATTCGGAAACTTATGCATCAAGAGACAAAGACTCCATGATGTCTGAGATGCCGAAGATCTACGAACTATACCAGCAGCGTCTGAAACTTTCAAACGCCATGGACTTCGACGATCTGCTGCTATACACCTATCTGCTGTTCCTGGAGCATGAGGACATCCGCCAGAAGTATTGCGAACGCTTCCAATATGTCCTCGTAGATGAGTATCAGGACACAAACTCCGTTCAGCAATCCATCATCCTTCAGCTTGTACGTGAGCACCATAAGGTATGCGTAGTGGGCGACGACGCACAGTCAATCTATGGATTCCGTGGTGCAAACATTGACAATATTCTGGACTTCCAGAGGAAGTTCGGAACCGAAGAGACGCCTGTCCAGCTCTTCAAACTGGAACAAAACTACCGCTCTACGCAGACCATCGTTTCAGCAGCGAATTCACTTATCCACTGTAACACCCGCCAGATACAGAAGAATGTATTCTCAGAGCGAGCCATCGGTGACCCAATCTGCCTGAAACTATGTTACAGCGACCGTGAGGAAGCCATACTCGTAGCGAAGGAAATAAAGCGTCTGCGTCGCAGCGAAGACCTGTCCTACAACAGCTTCGCTATACTTTACCGCACCAATGCGCAGTCGCGAATCTTTGAGGAACAACTGCGCAAGGACACTATTCCGTATAGAATATTCGGTGGACTGTCGTTCTATCAGCGCAAGGAGATAAAGGACGTTATCGCGTATTTCCGTCTTGTTGTCAATCCGTATGACGAAGAGGCTCTGCGACGCATTATCAACTACCCGACAAGAGGCATAGGCAATACAACACTCAACAAGGCAATAGCACGTGCCAGGGAACTCAACGTGCCACTATGGGATGTTGTATCACAACCTGCAATCCAGGGATTAGAAGTGAGCAAAGCTGCCCAAAAGCATCTTGTTGACTTTGCTACGATGATAAAATCCTTTGCATCTGATTCTGTAGAACAGACTTTTTTGCCTGACGAAGGCATAGAAAGCACATCCGAACATGATGCATATTCAGTAGGCATGAGAATCATCAAGGAGTCTGGAATATCCAAAGACATCTTCACCGGAACAGAGCCTGACGACATCTCTCGCCAGGACAACCTTCAGGAACTCATCGACTCACTGAAAGAATTCGTGGATACAAGGCGTGAGGAGAGTGGCGACGAGCATGTCACCCTGTCTGATTTCCTGCAGGAAGTATCGCTGATGACCGATCTCGACAGTGAAGACAGCGGTGACGATAAGGTGGTACTGATGACAATACATGCGGCAAAAGGTCTTGAATTTCCTGTTGTCTTCATCGTAGGATTGGAGGAAAACATCTTCCCATCTCCTATGTGCGCAGATTCCATCCGCGGCATAGAGGAAGAAAGACGACTGCTCTATGTGGCAATAACGCGTGCAGAGAAATACTGTTTCCTTAGTTGTGCACAGAATCGCTATCGCTATGGCAAGATGGAGTTTGACACTCCGTCACGTTTCCTCCGTGACATTGACCGTCGGTACATGCAGATTCACGACATCAGCAAGCAGACAGAAGAATCAAGATTCTCACCTCCTCCAAGGCGAAACAGTTTCGGTCAGCAAGGCACATTCTCCCGTACTACGCCTGGTTTCCAACAGCGTCCAGTCCGTCAGACACCTCCTGCTCCTTCTCCTGTCACTACACGTGAAGGCCGTAGGCTTGTGCCTGTAGGTCGCCGACCTATCAACGCTCCTACCCCCCCCCAGCAAACGACCACGTCAGCTGCATTCAACATCAGCGTAGGCGATAGGATTGAGCATTTCCGTTTTGGAATTGGCACGATCCTGAGGATAGAGGGAACGGGCGAGAACACTAAGGCACACGTGGAATTTGTTAATGCGGGTACCAAGCAACTCTTGCTGAAATTTGCAAAATTCAAGAAGATTTAGTCACCCGTAATGTGCAATTATTCTGAACAGAAAAGGCGAACAGCAAAATGACTTTCCAGTGCTCATGAAACTTGATTTATATTATCAAAATGCGATAAATCAATGTTATTTGAAAAAAAACGCCTAAAATATTTGCATACATAAGAAAAAAGTAGTACCTTTGCACTCGCTTTTGAAAAAGCAATCACCTGCACCCTTAGCTCAGTTGGTAGAGCAACTGACTCTTAATCAGTGGGTCTAGGGTTCGAGCCCCTAAGGGTGTACCACTTCCTTTATGGTGTTGACGGGAAGTAAAACAATGTCACCTGCACCCTTAGCTCAGTTGGTAGAGCAACTGACTCTTAATCAGTGGGTCTAGGGTTCGAGCCCCTAAGGGTGTACCACACTAAACAAAAACCAGATAAGAACTTATTCTTACCTGGTTTTTTTCTTTTTACATCATTTCAAATGTTATCACTCAAGCAATTAGACATACTCGGAAGTCGCGATCAGTTGTCAACCATTCCTGAAGGAAAGGCACTGATAAACACCATCAATGCACATTCGTACAACATGGCGCAGAAGGATAGTTTGTTTGCCGAAGCTCTCTCGAACGGGGACTATCTTATCCCTGACGGAGCATCAATAGTAAAGGCATGCAAATGGATAAAGGCTAAGTCGCAGCCAAAAGAGCGAATTGCAGGATGGGACTTGTTCGAATTTGAGATGTCAAGGCTGAATAACAGCAACGCTTCCAGTCGCAAAGTCATGTTCATGGGGTCGTCAGAAAAAGTGCTGGCATTAATAAAGGAACAGGCAAGCAGACAGTATCCGAATCTGGAAATAGTCACCTACTCTCCACCGTACAAGCCGGCATTTGACGACAATGACAACCTTGCCATTATAAATGCCATAAACAACGCTGATCCAGATCTGCTATGGATAGGCATGACTGCACCTAAGCAAGAGAAATGGACCTACTCAAACTGGGACAAACTCAACATCCATTGCCATGTGGGAACAGTGGGAGCTGTCTTCGATTTCTTTGCTGGCACTTACCAGCGAGCACCATTATGGTGGCAGAAACATTCTTTGGAATGGCTCTACAGACTACTTAAGGAACCACGAAGAATGTGGAGACGATACGTCATCGGTAACCCCCTGTTCCTCTGGAACATATTGCACGAAGCGCTATAGGTGGGTTCTAATAATTACCACCTTAGGTTAAACATATAACAGTGAGTTCGGCGTTTTGTCATCTTTCGGACTCTTTTCGGTTCAAAGTACCAGTTTACTCGGTCACAATGCCAGCATTGCTCCCT
>JAZUKC010000050.1:0-26505 GCA_045643065.1 Prevotella sp. | reverse complement strand
AGGAGTTCAAGTCCCTTGAAGTTGGTTACGTTGTAGCAGTCAACATAGCTGAGGTAATCGTATTCATCACCTTCCAGTATGCCGTTACCGTCCCAGTCTATACCTGAAACGTATTCAAAAAGAGCCGGATCAGGGAAGTTTTCTTTGTTAACAACCACACCGTCGGCCATAGCCGCGGTTGAGAAAGCAGACATTGCAAGAACTGCCAGAGTCTTGCCCAAAAGTCTGTTCATTTTTGATGCTTTCAAGTAAATTTTCTTCATGTTTTTGTCTGTTTTTCTTATACTTAATTTTTTGGTTGCAAATATACATTATTTATATTATATACGCAATCCCCCAAATGGGGGAATTTTGCTGAATTAATAATGCTATTTGTAGAATGAAGAGTTTGCTACCGCTGTTGGTTTCGAATAGTTTTTTTTGTCCGAATGGCATACTTCATTTTTCGAAAGGTATTGAAACGGCGACCGATTCCTATTGATTCACCCGCCGATTCCTATTGATTCACCTCCCGAATCAATACCTTTTTCTAACCGCCTGATTATCAGCGCCCTGGAAATGGGGTACTTATGCACATTATTTTTTGTTCTTAACACAGAGGGTTCTTCGTCAATATAATGGCAAGTGTCATCATTCGGCTGGAGGCCGATACAGCCTCGCAGAGGCGGTCTATAACCGGGTACGCAGTGCCCGGGTTCTGAGAATCTCATCACAGCGTCTGGAGGACGCTACCTTGATGCTGGTTGCTGTAGCGTCCTCCAGACGCTGAATCTTTTTCTTATCGTTTATCCGGCAGCGCCACTACGTTCGGCGCAACCGGTTATTAAGGTATCGGCCTCCAGCCGAATTTAATGAATAATTAATAAGTAGGTGTGAAAAAAAATGCACACCTACTTAATTAAGAACATACTGCATAGAACTCTAAAAAACTCCGTGTCCTCTGTGCCCTCCGTGCCTCTGTGTTAAATAATCCCTAACTCCTAACCCTTAACTCCTAACTCCTAATTCCTCATTCCTAATTCTCAACTCCCAACTCAAAAAAATCCCGTTGAAATCGGCATTTTTTGCACATGAAACACGTTTGTAACAATGCAGAAATTTACGAATTTTCGGTGTTTTTATGTATTTTGCGCACGTAGTACATAATTTTGCGCACATAATACATATATTATTGCATAAAAATAATTAATTTTGCAACCTGAAATGCTGTCCACCGTTTTACGAAGCAGAAAATTATAACAAAATAATATTATATTAATTCATCAAAGCGTATGAAAAAGAAAATTCTACTTACATGCTTTGCCGTCCTTTTCGGACTGCTTGGCGTCCACGCTCAAGATGGTTTGAGAGTCGGCAACAAGATTGTCACCTCTGCCAACAAGAACGATATCTTGGGCGATGGAAAGGTTGTCTACAATTCAGACGAGAACTATCTCTGGCTGAAAGATGGTGCCGTCATCGACGGTAATGGCGACCATGGTATCAGCTTCATGCCTTCATCGGCAAAAAGCCTGACGCTTTTCGTTACTGGTAAGGTTACCATCAATGGCGGAAATAACGCAGGTATCTTTGTCGGCGTGAATGGTTCGTTGGAAATTACGAGTGCTGCTAATTACGGTTGGTATGCCAACATAACAGCAACCTCGAACTCTAACCATGGTATCCGCTGCTATGGTAGTATGTCTGTCTTTCGATGCGACATTACTGCTACTGGTGGATCGGCTGGTTTTGGCGGTGGTTCCAACTACATAGCCAAGTCTATCACCTTAAATGCTTCGAAGATTAAGGCTACGGCAACATCAGGAAGTTCAGCTATCTGCTACATCTCTAAGCTGAACATGACCGACTGCTATGTGACATCTCCTACAGGTGCCGACTTCGACAGTTCGAAGCAAAAGGTTGTAGCAAGCGATGGTACTGATCTGAAGACAGTTACCATAACTCCTAGCGACTACGGCGTGCAGGTGGCTGGCGTTGCTGTTACAGCAATGAACTATACTGATATTCTCTATAGTCAGTCAGCCAACAAGGGTAAGGTAAGCTACGATCATTCGTCAAGGACACTTAATCTGAAGGGTGCAAACATCAACTGTGGCACGAACGCCATCTTGGGTGGCCCTACTGTAAGCAACCTGACTATCAATGTCACATCACCTTCTACGCTTACCTCAACTGGTGCCAACGGTATTTACAAGTCAGGTGGCTCAGTCACTATCAAGGGTGGCAACAAGCTGACCATTAATACCAGCACTGACAGCTACAGAGCCGTTATGCTCTACAGCGGTGCTAAACTCGTCGTTGAAAGCACTGACGTAGAAGCTAATGCTAACTTAGGTGCCATCGGTGGTAGTTCGAACAGTAATAGCTCAACAGTCGTAATCAACAATTCAAAGATTACGGGTAAGATCTCAAGCACTGGTTTCTCTACAGGTCTCTTCTACGAGATAAGACAGCTCGACCTCAATAAAGCAACGGTTGATGGTCAAGGTATCGGTGTATATACAACGAACACGAATGGTTTCAATATCAACCTCACTGGTTCCAACAGTGTTACTACCAGCAGGTTCTTCATGTACGATGGCAAAAACAAGCTTAGCATCAGTGGCCAGAACACCGACAGCGACAAGCTTACTGTAAAGACAACAGACAACGGATTCCTGATGACGACATTCGGTGAGATTGAGTTCAAGAAGTGTACCATCAACCATTCAGGTGGCAACTATGCTATATATTCTAATGCAACAGGCGTAGTTGTTACATTTGACGCTTGCGTCTTTGAATCTACTGTTGCAAACAATGTCTTCAGAGATGTCAAGGGAGGATTCGTTTTCAAGAACGGTAGTGCTGTCATAACATCTGATGTGACATACGATAAATCCAAAGGCGGCTATGTTGACGGTAGTGGCATCTTAGTCAAGACTATAAAGATTGGTGGAAAGAGCTATGGGTTCAAGTATGCTGGAACTTATGTCACTACCATGAACCATACTACTTGGCTTCCTTCCGGTGCTTCATACGACGAGGCAAGCAATACTCTGACTCTGAACAATGTCTCTGTAACCAAGAACGTTAATAATGGTTCTGTATTTGTATTCTATAAGGGTTGTAATGGCATCAATGTGGAAGTGAAGGGTACCAACTCCCTCACCAACACCCAGACCAATGGCTATGCCATGACATTCTATGACCTCACCAACGCAACAATCTCAGGTACAGGTAAGCTGCGCCTTGAGGGTAATGGTGCTTCTCTGCGAATCAAGGATGGAAACAACCTGACCATTAAGGACTGTAGCGTTGAGGTTTACTCTACTTCTTCGGCTGGTTCTTATACCATCACAGGCGATATGAACGGTACAGGTACGCTCACGGTGGATAAGGCTACGCTGTATGCCGAGAGTAAGAACGACTACCCTGCTATCCTCGACCTGAAGTCGTTGACACTCAAGGGTGGTTGTAAGATTGTTAAGCCAAACGGCGGTAAGTATGACACATCAAACAAGAGCATTGTTGACGCTTCAGGCAACTCTGTTAGGATTGTAGAGATTTCGCCTGTCGAGTCATACAACATCCTCGTAGGTGTTAAGAACGTTAACAGTGATAACTGCAATGACGTTTTCGGCAATGGTACAGTGTCTTATAACTTCGCGAGCAACACGCTCACACTGGACAATGCCAACATCCTCGATGGTCCTATCTACTCTACCGATTCAAGACCGCTGACCATCGTTATCAAGGGTAAGAACAAGATAAACAGCTCAAGCACACTGTTGAACCACTTCGGTATCTTCGCTAACAGTGACCTGACCATCATCGGTAACTCAAAGAGCGACGAAATCAACATTACGACTAAGGCAGCTGACAACTCATCATACTATTATGCTCCTATCGCTACTCTCGAGGGCGACATCGACCTTCGCAACTGTAGCGTCTTCACCACCGATGAGGTACGAGGCATAACATGTATGAAGTATGACAAGCCAGGCAATGTCACCCTCAACAATGTGGCTCTCAACAGCAGCATCACATACTCAACCGCGGATCATGCTGCAATAACCAACGCTAAGCAGGTTAAGCTTGTCAACTCTACCATTGAGACCAACGGCGTAGCTATCTTCTGCAGTGACTTCCTCACTATAGATGCAGAAGGCACCAACGGTATCAAGTCAGAGTCGCCTATCGCTGCAATCATCCAGAGCGGTGAGGGCAAGCAACTCCGCATCCAGGGTATTAGCGCTAACCACACTTCTCTCATTGTGTCAGGTGCGCTCAACGGTATCCTTACCGACTCGCCTTGTCTCATTACCTCTATAGACATCGACTGCTCAGGTACTCTCTATGGCTGGGCTGCCAACAGTACATATCCACAGCCTCTGACTCTCAACGCCTTGTCGGGTACATTCAAGGGTGGCGAGAAGGCATTCCACCATCTTGCAACTCCTTCATTGCTCAACAAGACTATTGAGGAGCGTGGTGACATCTACTACAACCTTGAGAAGGGCACATACTTCGACAACCTCGACGAGATTGTCAAGGAGGTACGCTTCGTCATTGGCGAAGACCTCGGCTTAAACGTAGCAGGTCGTCGTGTTACTAACCTCAACAAGGGCGACATCCTCGGTGACGGTACAGTGAAGTATGACGATGTTACCAACACACTCTCTCTGACCAATGCTTCTATCAG
Organism: Prevotella sp.; assembly: GCA_045643065.1. Classification (GTDB taxonomy): domain Bacteria; phylum Bacteroidota; class Bacteroidia; order Bacteroidales; family Bacteroidaceae; genus Prevotella. Next base: position 21,824 of record JAZUKC010000050.1, on the reverse strand, counting down.
TGGTAACTTTACCAACGTCATTGAGAGCTATAACCCTGCAGACTTCAACGTCCTCCTCTCTGGAACAAACTTCCTGAAGTCTGAATCACAGTATGGCAACGGTATCCTCTCAGGTGGTAACATCTATGTGACAAGCATTGACGGACACGGTGAACTTAACATCGAACTTCCTAATGCTTTGGTAATAAACCACTACAAGGCTATCGCATCGCCTGCTAAGATTACTATCGACGACTGTCTCATTGTTACTGAGACTAAGGGTTCTGCCCTCGGTGGTAATGAATATGTACAGGGCGAGGTTGAACTCATCCACGCTGCTGTCAAATCTGTAGTTAAGGGCGTTGACGTGAAGAACGCTGCTATTGCTGACGTTACTAAGGTTACCCTCAACAACTCAAGCCTCCTGGTCAACGGCGAGCAGTTTGCTTCTGGCATCTACTCTGACAAGGACATCGACATCTACGTTGAAGGCACCAACGATATCAACACCATAGCAAGCGAGTCTCAGAACTCTATCTATCTCGGAGAGCATGCTACAAAGCTCAACTTCTTCGGTTCGGGCATTGACTTTGCTAAGCTCGACATCGTCGCTTCACAGTGTGCTGTATCTATCTACGATGCTGCAGAGGTGGTTGTAAAGGACATGACGATGAATGTAGGCACAAGCAAGTATGGTATTGCAGGCGTTAAGGCTGACGTAACCCTCGAAAACTCTAACGTTGTCATCTCTTCTGAAGATGCAGCACTCAAGGGCATCAACACCCTCACTATGCTTGGTGACGTGAAGCTCCTCGAGCCTGTCGGCGCTGCTTACAGTTCAGCAGACAAGACCGTCAAGACAAGTGCAGACGAGGTTGCTAAGTATGTAGCTTTCGGTCCTATGACAGCTACTATCTATGACCTGAAGGTTCACAACACTCAGGTTACAAGCGACAACTGCAACGACATCCTTGGCGATGGCACTCTCGTATTCGATCCTGCTACTAAGACTCTCACGATGAACAACCTCAACGATGAGTCATTCACAAGCAACTTCTTCACAAGCGACATTGAGGACCTCGTAGTCGTACTCAACGGTGAGAACTATGAGAAGAACGGCGTGATGACATTCAACAAGCCTGCTACCATTACAGGTAGCGGTAGCCTCAAGGTTTCTCAGGCTGCTGGTCATGGCGGCGCTGCTATCATGGCAAATGCTGACTTGACAATCATCGACACTAACCTCGACCTTGGCGGTAGCACAAAGGGTATTGGTGGTAGCGCTTCGGCTAATGTTACTATCAACAACTCTTACGTTACTATCCTAAAGACTCTTGGCGGTGGCTTACGCGACATCAATAGCGTAGTGCTCATTGGTTGTGACTACGAGACTCCTTACGGTGCATTCTATGACATCTTCCAGAAGCATATCTGCGACCTGTATGGTGAGAAGACTCTCGACAAGCTTGTTATTCGTCCTGTAACAAAATATGATCTCAAGGTGTATGACGACATTGTCAACGACATCAATTGCGTGGACATCTTGTATGATGGAGGCTCAGTGAAGTATGACGATGCAACCAAGACTCTCACGGTTAACGGTTACAATGACGATCTGCTCGGATTTAGATTCATTGAGAGCAACATTCCTGGTCTTACTATTGACTTCGTTGGTACCAATAAGATTAAGAGTTCAGGCATCCTGCTCAACGAAAAGACAACTATCACAGGTAACCTCGAACTGCAGTCTAATGGCATTGCTATCAGCATGAATAGTGATGAGGTTCTGAAGATCAAGGACGCTAATATCAAGGTGACTGCTCCTCGTGGCATCATCGGCAATGGTCACGGTCTCATCGTTGTTAACAATTCAGAAGTTGTTACTTCATGCGACAATGGCGGCATTGCAGATTTTGATGATATCGAGCTCTATGGTTGTGACTTCGCTACACCTCTCCGTGGTCGCTACGACGTTACTATCCATTCTGTTTCCGACCTCGACGGCAGCCAGGTAAGCAATGTTAACATTACACCTGCTACGAGATACGATCTCTTCGTAGGATATACCGGCATGGGACAGTATCAGGTTTCTTCTCTCATTGCTCATGACATCCTTGGCGATGGCACGATGAAGTATGATGAGGCAGCCAATAAGCTCACTCTCGACCATGTTGATAACATCTACGTTTCGCTCAACACCGTGATACCTGACCTGACCATCGAACCTAAGCAGGAGAACAACATCGGTCAGATCTTCCTTGATCACCGTACTACTATCGATGGCGAAGGCACACTCGTTGTCTATGACGACATGAACGAGGCTTCTATCTACACATCGAACGACGTGACTGTCAAGAACGCTACTCTCGTAGCTGTCAACGGTATCGTTGGTCTTTCAGGTTACAACCCAGTTCTCACCGTAGATAATGCTCATGTAACTGCCTTCGGTGGTATCAACGGATGTATATCTGGTTTCACCAACCTCGTTCTCAACGAGTCTGTAATCGTTGAACCTGTCGATGCAGGATTCGATCCTTCGCTCAACGCTGTAGCCCTCAATGGTTCGGTAGTGATGTCTGAGGTTTCGATCATTCCATCATCTGAGGCAGGCGTTCACGAGATCAACCTCGACGGCGATGCTGACGCTAAGATGTTCGACACAATGGGCCGTCGCGTAACCGATAGCTACCGTGGCATCATCATCCGTAACGGAAAGAAATATACCAATAAGTAAACACACTCCTCTTCACTTGTTGAGGAAATAAACCTCAAGTCCCCAGTGGGAATCGGAAAAACTCTCCGAGCACCCACTGGGGACTTTCTTTTTTTGGGGGATACATAAATTTGTAATATTTGTTTGCTGTATATTCAACCGTACAGCTCAAATAAATTTGTAATATTTGTTTGCGATTTAATCTTATTGCCATGTATATACAACCGTACAGTTCGAAAAATGTTTGATTGGCTGGTCAAAAAGACATTATTAATTGAAAAAAGTTTGCGATTGTCATTTTTTATTTGTAACTTTGCCATGACTAATCTCTTAATCTCTTAATTTCTTAATTTCTTAATCTCTTAATTTCTTAATCTCTCAAACAGATGGCAAAGAAATCTGGCGAACTGACGCCAATGATGAAACAGTTCTATGACTTTAAGGCAAAGCATCCAGATGCTCTGCTGCTCTTTCGCTGTGGCGACTTCTACGAGACATACTGCGATGACGCCGAAGAGGCTGCCGCCATACTCGGCATAACGCTCACACGAAGGAACAACGGAGCAAGTCAGGGCGATGCCATGGCGGGATTCCCATACCATGCCCTCGACACGTATCTGCCTCGTCTCATACGTGCCGGACGCCGCGTTGCCATCTGCGACCAGCTTGAAGACCCAAAGAAGACGAAGACACTCGTCAAGCGTGGCATCACCGAACTCGTCACGCCAGGCGTTGCCATGCAGGACAATGTGCTGCAGGGCAAGGAGAACAACTTTCTTGCTGCCGTACATCTCGGCAAGGGAACGGTGGGCGTAGCCTTGCTCGACATCTCTACCGGCGAGTTCCTTTGTGGTGAAGGCAACTATGATTATGCCATCAAGATAATAGAGAACATGCAGCCAAAGGAAGTGCTCTACGATCGCACTAAGCGCAGCGAGTTCCTGGATCATTTCCCTGCACGCCTCTGCAGCTACGAGATGGACGACTGGGCGTTTACTCTTGCCACAGCAGAACCGAAGCTGAAGAAGCACTTCAACGTAAAGAACTTCAAGGGTTTCGGCATCGACCACCTGAAGAACGGCATCACTGCTGCCGGCGCTATCATGCAGTATCTGGAGAATACAGAGCACAGACAGCTCAGTCACATCACTTCGCTGCAACGCCTTGACACCGACCGCTTCGTCCGTATGGACAACTTCACCATCCGTTCGCTTGAGCTTCTCTATCCTATTGCCGAAGACGGTGTCTCGCTGCTCAGTATCATCGACCAGACAGCCACTGCCATGGGTGGACGACTCCTTCGCCGCTGGCTCACCTTCCCGCTGAAGGATGCCAAGCAGATAGAGGCTCGTCTGAACATCGTTGAATATTACTTCCGCAACCCGGAGTTCCGCGACATCGTCGATGAACAGCTTCATCGCATTGCCGACCTTGAACGCATCATAGGCAAGATAAGCACCAAGCGTGTCAACCCTCGTGAGATGCGAGCACTGATGCAGGCACTCGATGCCATACAGCGCCTTAAGTACAACTGTTCTCACACCGACAATGCTGACCTCATGAAGACGGCAGACATGCTCGAACCTTGTGTCGAGATGAAGGAGCGCATCAATCGTGAGATAAAGCCGGAACCTCCATTGCTGCTCGTTAAGGGTGGAGTCATTCAGCGTGGCGTCAACGCAGAGTTGGACAATCTGCGCGAGATTCAGGAGAACGGCAAGGCGTATCTCCTCAAGATTCAGCAGCGTGAGGCAGAGAAGACGGGCATTGCGTCGCTTAAGATAGGTTTCAACAATGTCTTTGGCTACTATCTTGAAGTGAGAAACACGTACAAGGACAATGTCCCTTCTGACTGGATTCGCAAGCAGACGCTGGCGAATGCTGAACGCTACATTACACCGGAACTGAAGGATTACGAAGAGAAGATACTCAGTGCTGAAACTCGAACGGTAGAGATTGAGCAGAAGCTCTTCGCACAACTCGTTGACGATTGCAACCTGCTCATCAACCAAATACAGAAGGATGCGACACTCGTGGCACAGCTCGACTGTCTCCTTTCCTTCGCCCTTGTTGCCCGTGAGCACAAGTACATCCGCCCTGTCATCGACGATTCTCTCACGCTTGACATCCGTGCTGGCCGCCATCCTGTTATAGAGACACGTATGCCGATAGGCGAGCAGTATGTGCCTAATGACCTCCGACTGAGGGCGGGAAATGAAGAATCCACCTCCCCCTCTAAGGGGACTGGGGAGGCTTTCCCTCAAATCATGATTATCACCGGTCCTAACATGGCTGGTAAGTCTGCGCTCCTCCGTCAGACAGCGCTCATCGTTATCCTTGCCCAGATAGGATGCTTTGTGCCTGCCGATAGCGCAAAGATTGGCATTGTGGACAGAATCTTCACCCGTGTGGGTGCCAGTGATAACATCGCAGCAGGCGAATCGACGTTTATGGTTGAGATGACAGAGGCATCGAACATCCTGAACAACGTCACCGACCGTTCCCTTGTCCTCTTCGACGAACTCGGACGAGGCACGTCAACCTACGACGGCATCTCCATAGCATGGGCAATAGTGGAATACTTAGCATCCCCAGGTTCTTCTCAGGAAGGTGTGAGGAAAGGTGGGAGTCCGTCTCCACGCACTTTGTTTGCCACTCATTATCACGAACTCAACGAGATGGAGAAGTCGTTCCCTTGCATCCGCAACTACAACGTCTCTGTCATGGAGACTGATCAGAAGGTTATCTTCCTGCGTAAGCTTGTAGAAGGTGGTTCGGAACATTCCTTCGGTATTCATGTTGCAGAGATTGCCGGTATGCCAAAGAAGATTGTCAGACGTGCAGAGAAGATTCTCTCCGAACTGGAGGCTTCCTCTAACTCCTCGAAAGTAGATACATCCCCCTCACAGGGGACTGAAGGGTCATCCTCCCCCTTTAATGGGGCCGGGGGGGCTGGGTCTGCCCAGCTTTCTTTCTTCCAGCTCGACGATCCTGTTCTCACTCAGATACGCGACACTCTCCTCAACCTGGATGTCAACAATCTGACGCCAATACAGGCTCTCAATAAGCTCAACGAGATAAAAGGGATATTGGGGTAGAACTGCATTAATGCATAATGCATAATTCATAATGCATAATCCACATGGATATCCGCAAATCCTTTCACTTCTCAATCTCTCAATCTTTTTAATTTCTTAATTTTTTAATTTCTTAATTTCTTAATTTCTTAATTTTTTAATTTCTTTAAGCAATGGGACTTTTAGATCAACTCACATCGATGGCCGGTGGACTCGGCAATCTCGGTAACCTTGCAGACCTGATGAACAACCCACAGGTACAGCAGGTGATGAACAAACCACAGATTAAGCAACTCATCAACAACCCTCAGGTATCAAATCTCCTGAGCAATCTTGATGCAAGCGCCATCCAGCGCCTCGTTGCCAACATTCAGAAGAACGGCATCCCAAAGGACGTTGCCAGCATCACAAAGATGATACAGCAGGCAAAGTAATCCCTCTATCATCAATACCATTAAAAGAGCGAAGGCGAACCATGCACCCCATGATTCGCCTTCGCTCTTTATTGTTTTGTTGGTATTAATCCTCAAAGTCATCATAAGTCCAGAAACCAGTGCCTTTGGCAAAGTCTCCACCATCTCCTTCCTCTATTTTGTTATTGATATCATCTGTTATGATGGTGCCATCATAGTTGTCCTCTATGAGGTGTGGAGATCCTGCCATGATGTTAGATGTTTCAATCGTTTCAACCTCTATTGTTGGCTGTATATAAATCTTTTTCATATAATTGTTCTATATTTAGAGATTATTTAACGATGAATTTCTTACCATTTACTACATATATGCCAGCAGGGAGACGATTGATATCACTACCATTAGCAGCAATGCGTCCACTTAAGTCGTATGCCTTTGTTGACTTTGTTATCAGTACTGTGTTCTCACCGAACTCCTCTGTAATGAGTTCTTCGATACCGGTAACGATGCCTTCGTCCACTTCGTCGAAGTTAATGAACGTAGCCTTTGTGCCAGATGTTGAAGTAGAAGGCGCTGCGCCGAAGTCATAGCCTGCATTGTTCTTTATGAAAGCACGCATACCAGGATATGTAGTTTTGCCAGCGTCAACCTTAAGACACTTTATTGCGTTAGCATTGTTCATGTAAAGGTCCTGATTGCGGATCTCCTGATTGTCATAAGAAGCAACAAACGCAAACCCACTTTCTGTAGTTGTTGGAGTAACAGTGCTTGCCTGGAGAGTGACATCTGTAATCTCAGGATTTGTTACATTCTGACCTGGGCAGATGAATACAGGACGTCCTGCAACAACCATGTTGTAGTAGTGGTGAGTCAGCTTTGTGACATTAGTCTCTGTGTTTACATCTGTGAAATGGAGACACTTAGTACCAGGGCCAAAGACATCTTCAAGTTTCTTCTCATTCATAGAGAATGGCAGTACGAGCGATGCCCAATAGCCTGCCTTAAATTCACGATTGAGAGTAACAGACTTAACATAGCGACCTATTCCTTCCATCGACTTGCTAATAGCAACAGAGTTATTCGCTTTGTCTGTCAGAGCAGTAAGCGGAGTGCTTATTTCCTCCACAGCAGCAAGTCCAGAGTTGTTTGTTGCCTGAAGTCGAGCGAGAGAGATTGTAGCATTGTCAGAGCAGATGAAGTATTCTTTACCAGCAAGGGCAGCGAAGTCGATGCGAACAGCCGTTGTACCATCGTTAGTAGCGAAGTACTTTTTATTTTCATCAGCATTCCAAGTCATACCATCAGCAGAATTTACCCAACCATGTTCTCTTGCTTCCTGAGTAATCTTGCTTCTATTGGTTTCATTCTCTGTATCAGCATCTGGACAATATGGAATTGGCTTACCTGTCTCGTCAAGTACGTAGATATTAGCTGCAGTCACATTATTCTGAGGCACAATCCATGCGCTGATGAACTGATTCTTCATAGGCATGAAGCGGAGGAATGAACCAGACATAGGGAGTGCAAATTCAAGTCTCTGGTCTGGTGCACCGTTCTTTGCCTGCTCCAAGCTATAAACCTTGTTGAACGAACTATAATCTGGATTACCCTTTGTTCCCTTATAATCAGCCTCTGTATGAGCTTGTGTAGTTGCCTTAGCAGCTACGTTCCACTGACATTCAAGAGTCTGTGAGATAGAGCCATCGCCAGAATCCTGACCGTTTTCTCTTGCATCCTGATTTATAGATTCGTACGCAGAGCTGTAAATACGCTCAGTCTCTACTAAGCCTGTAGGAGTTTTAAATGTCTTACCTTCCGTCATACTTGTACCAGCCTGCCAGTAGAGACCAGGATGCTCGGCATCGCCACCCTCTATAATGCTCTGGCGAGAGTTGAGTATCGTTGGATCCTCTTCACGCTGGAATACATAGTCAGCAGGCATCTCGTTGATCCACTGCATATAGTGGATGTTGAGCTGTGCGTCAGCTTCAACAGAGCCATCCATGTATGTGAGAGGTTGTCCATTATATTCTGTCAACTTATCGAACACCACATAGAGTGACATCTGGGTATCTTCTGGATCAAGTGTACCTATTTCATTACCATCCCAGAAACCCTTTGATTTATAGGCTTCAATATTTCCGTTAGTGTCTCTATACGCACGTTCCTTATGAGCCTTGAGATAAACGCGGTATGTATGCCAAGAGGTCTCCTTCTTATATCCTGAGGTATTCTTGTCAGGATCTTCCTCGTTGCTCACGACAAATTCACGGAGAAGGTTGATGTATGTATTACCACCGTTAGTAGAGCTGAGCACCTTCATGTTCACAGGACCATTAGGAGCAGAACATGCGATGGTGAACCAACCAGAACCTGTTACATTCACCTTCAGACCGTTAGAGAGGATAGGATTGAATGAACGACGATTCTTATCGTAACCTTCCTGATTAGCACCCTGAGTATTTATACCAGAATACTTTGTAGGATGATTGAACTCGATGTGTTCGTTATTGTCTGTCTCGTCATCTTCAAATCCTTTATGTTTGCCATTTGTTGGACGACCATCGAAACTTGCCTTATCGTCACCTTTACCATCGCTATATACGAGGAGGTGGTCAATAAGCTGTTCTCCATTAGGACCTACACCGCAAATATATGTACGACCATCATACTGATTTACCTTCTTCTTATTAATATCGCTCTTCTTGGTGTTGTTGAAAGCAGAAGTACCGAAGTTCCATTGATAAGGTTTGTTCTCGCCGAAGCAAGTTAACTTATCATTCTTTGAATTAATTGGGGCGCCATTCTCATATCGAAGCTTATCTGTACGACCAATAGTAACATCAAGGTCAGGGCGCTTGATTACGATACCCTTAATCCAAACATCATCATGGTCTTCAGCGTAGTCTTTAAGAACATTGTTTTCCTTGCGACCCTCGTATGTTACGAATACAACACAAGTACCATCCTGTCCAAGATGTTGCATACGGATACTGTAGCTGAGCTGCTGACCATAAGTTGTGCCAAGCTCATTACGAGTGCCATAGAAGTCCCATTCCTTAAGTTCCCTGATCTCACTATTCAACTGGTCGTTGGTATAGTAAACTCTGAGAACACGACGACCTGCATCTGTAGTATTCACGTTCTTTGCTAGCACAGTGAAATCAAGAGTTCCCTGCATCTGCATTGCGATAACGCCATGAGAAGGGAAATCGCCTACTGTACCATTGATATACTCAGGCATCATAGCACGACCATAATGGCTGATGTTGATACCTTCAGCTTCATCAATAGGATATTGATCAGTGCTACTATTGCCAAGGATAACAGCAGTCTTACTCTTAATACTTGAATTATTGGTATCCTTAGGGCTATCAGCTATGTTTACATAAATCTTGCTCTCACTTTCATCTGATGTCGTAGAACCAGCGATAGATGTAATCGTAGTAGCTTCAGTCTGTCCGTCGTTTGTATATTTAAGGACATCATTTATAGTTCTTGCATCTCTATTTGGATCTTTATCCGGATCTTCTATTGTAGGAACTGTAATCTTTGCAATTGGGAGATATTCCTTAGCGAGACTATTGTAACTCTGTCCATATACTGGCTGATAGATAGGATTCAATTTCCTCTGTGCTGGATCATCCGAGATACCGAGGAGCGTACGAATATCTGTGAAGTAAACATCGTTTTCTTCTATACCAGGATTATCCTCACACATACCAGAGTGGAACTCGACGCGATTCACCTTCACGTCAAGGCCTGCACGGCTCTTTGTGACAACAAGTCTATACTCGTTTACACCATTTGGGGCTGTAAAGTTGATGTAAAGATCTTTCTTACCCTTACCAGCCTGATAACGCTTAGCAAACACAGGATTTGAATCACCATATTTAGTCAACGAAACAAGGAAGTAGTCAGTTGAGTTTGCAACAACTTCGGTTTCCATATTCAGTCTCAGATAGTGAGGAGTACCGCTACCTTCACCAGCAAACTGAAGTGAGTGGTAGAGATTCTTGTCATCGTTGGTCTTGTTCTTACCATAAGCGAGAACAGTCTTGCCTGAATTTACATCATCAAAACCCTTGGCTTCTGCATTATCCATGAAAGTTGTTTCATCATAGACACGGAACTTCAGAGACTTGTCCAATAATTTAACTTTATCAGCCTTATTGAAGAATTTCCACATAGTAGATGCAACATCATCTCCATCAACACCATCCCAGTTGTAGCTCCATGTGTGCCCCATATCCTTAATCTTATAGAAAAAGTAATCGGCACCACCTGCTTCTGCGCTATGGCAGTCTTTTGTTACAACCTTAGTACCAGAATTGTTGTTTTCAGAAATCATGTTACCATCCTGCGAAACACGTCCATCAGAAGTATCCCAAGGATTGAACTGAGCACCATTGCGATATACCATATTATGAATAATGGTATTTACATTGTATGTAGCAGAAGGGAATACGGTATCAGCTTCACCCTGAATATGGATGAATGGAGTTGGCTGCTTACCTGCATGCCAGAGATGTGACTCATTTACAGGGAAACCACCTACTGAAGCAAATGCAGCGAAGAAGTCGCCTGCCTGATGTGCTGCCTTGTAAGCCATCATACCACCGTTAGAGAAACCAGCGAGGTAGATGCGCTTGTCATCAACAGTATATGTCTTCTTCAGTTCCTTAACAATCTCCTTGAAGAAGTCAACATCTTCTGTATTGCTTTCTGTATATGACTCCCAACCACGCTCTGTGCCACGAAGCTGGCGCATAAGACCGCGAGGGTAAACGACAACGAACCTCTTACCTTCTACATTCTTTTCAGTCTCAGCAATACCGTTGAAGTCAACACGACCATTGTCGTAGTCGTTGCTTGCACCATGGAGAGAGAAAACAACACCAACTGTACCTGAGATACCAGCAGGAGCATAAACATCGTAGTAACGCTTTGTTCCGTTTACATTAACAGAAGCGATAGGGGCTATAACCTTTACATGAACCGTTACGAGTCCACTCTCATGGTGCTTGTTATTCTCCGCACAGTTTCCACCATCCTTGATACCAAAGTAATAGTCACCTGGTGTAAGACCGGAGATATCGTAAGAAGGTTTCCAATCAGTGGAACCATCTGGCTTCACACCGACACCATGTTCTGTGGTTTCTATTTTATAGGTATCATCCGTATATTCACGCCAGAAACCTGCTGTGTTGGTGATACGAAGTTGGAGAGTCTCATCAGAGAATATCTTCATCTCTGCAGCAGTTGGATTCGCCAAAGTAGGCTTTGTGCGAGGACCATGATCTACTTCAAAATAGATGTAGTCAATAGTTGTAGTGGTGTTCCCCTTGAAATGGAAGCGAATTTCATCTACAGAGGTCAATACACTATTTTTATTCTGATCAGTAAGATTTTTATCACTACAACCAGAATAGAAATTAGCGTTTTCAATACCGACACCATTCTTCAAGAATTCTACATTATTCAAATTTGCTGCTACGTTAGTGCCACTTACAGTGTACTTCTTAAGATTTGTAAAGCTATAAGCCTGATCAAACTTAACGCTAACATAACCGCCACCTGCACCTGTTACTACAGTTCCTTTGCCACCGCTAACATTCAAAGTTGCTGTTCCAGCATTAAGCTTGGACTGATCCATATAGTATCCACCGCAACCAGGTTTAGTGATTGTGTTTGCACCTTCTACAAAAAAAGCAAAGTAGTTGTTTGTGCCAGAAGGATTAGTTACTGTATAAGTAGCTTCTGCATCATCAATCTTTTGTGTATGGTCAGCATCCTTATACCATCCCATAAACTTACCATTTGCGGTAGGAGATGCTGTCAAAGTAAACTCACCTGCCCAAGGAGTTACATGGAATGTTGTTGCGTTCTGATCACCATGCTTAATGTTTACTGTACCGAGAGAGGCATTATTTGTATATACGTTTACATATACATTACCAAACTCATGATTTACAGTAATGTCCTTGGTAACTGTTATTGTCTGAGGATCTTGTGAATATTTCTCTGTGCCATCAATAACCCACTTCCAAGCGAGATTCTCACCACTTGGTACAGGTGTGAATGTAACATTAGTACCTTCAGCAACCTTATCACCTGAATTGATAGGATTGCCATTTGCTGTGGCAGTTACATTACCGCCACCGTAAAGACCCGAGAAGTTTACTGTATAAGTTGTGAGTGTATTTGATATCTTTATCAAATTTACGACATTTCCGGTTGAGCTATTCCATGGTATTTTTATGGCATTCAGATGGAATGTATCGTAGCTGGAAATATCAAAAATTAATTTACCATTTGAAGGTATAGTAACTGTTTGTTCCTGAAGACTACCTTCATGTGCCACTCTATTAAACAAAATACGGACTTGAACACCAGCATTGCCTTCAATTATAAGACATTTGGCATCAGGCATTATTGCGCCATCGCCTCCCTTTACGTTAACGTATTTCAGATAACCTACACTTCCATCACCAAAGACAGTTCCACCAGCATTTACACTACTACCAAGAGTAGTTATTATATCACCACCAGTAGCAATACCAGTAGAAGTATTGCCCTCAATGCTTTCCCATTGCTTAAAAGAAGCAGCAATGAGTCTATTTGTAAGAATCTCTACGCTATGGTAAGCACAACCTGACAGACCATTACGGTTAATACGAATGTAGTCATAACCATCACCTGATAAAATATTATTGGAGGTAAGAGTTTGGTCAATATAATAAATTGCCTGATCTGTCACATTCTTTGTAACTTTATCACTAGAACCTTCCACTTTATAGCCGAGAGTTTGATTACCAGTATAAAAAGCAGATGTCTCAACTCTTACAATATCATTAGCCACAACAGAACCCTTGGCAAATCTTACTTCGATATAAGATTCGTCACTCCATAATTTCACAAAGAGTTTTTCCTCTTTTGTAGTGTGATTTGTTGCGTTAACAGATGTGTACCAGAATGCTTTGGTTATACCACCAGTCACATCCATGTCATGGTCACCAATTGTTAAAGTTGAAGATGATTGCATCTCCGCCTTACCAAAAGACGTCTGCGCCCACGACACATTAACTCCCACCAGCATCAGTGCCAGGAGGAGGAGCATCTTGATTGTTGCCCTCTTATGTGAGGACACAATTGTTTTGTTGCTTGTTTTCATTTTCTCTATTTGTTTTTTTTATTTTTTCCTATTACTGTTATTCCACACTATATGTTTTGTCTATCTCTATTTTTATTGTATTGATTAAACTAAACGTGTCTGCATGTGCGCGTTAAAAAAACAAGAAAAAGATGGTTGTGTGATGTCGGTATTTTTCTATCTCTCTCTTAACGCTGAAAGAAATTAAAATAAACTGGAAATCGCTTCCCGAATATTTTAATTTCTTTCTGTTAAGAAAAAATTTACGCCTACGCAAGGCTACTAACTATACTAACTAAACTAACCAACTATTGTGATGTTTCTTATTTTCGGGTGCAAAGGTAGTAATTTTATTTTAATCGTTCATAATTATAAGGTTACAACGATTTTTTACTGTGTTTCATCCTTGTTTTTTCATCCTAATGTAACATAATTCAAAAAAAATGTAACACGATATGTACGTTTTCCCCCGATTTTTGGGGGATATTGTGGTGGGAAAATGGTAGTTTTCCACGTCATTGAAAATCAGGCGATTAGAGAAAGGTATTGAATCGGGAGGTAAATCAATAGAAAACGGCGACCGAATCAGTGCTTTTCGGTGGCCGAATCAATGCTTTTTGGGTTCTACATGATTTTGTGTGGATGGTATAGCGTCTGTAAGACGCCAACTTTATGAGGGCACTTTTTCAGTACCCCCGGATTGAAAAATGGCGTCCTGCAGACGCGCTAAAAATCGTATTCCACAACTTTCTTGTAGAACCCTTTTTGGAAACCGTTTCATTTCTTATTAGCTTTTGCCGGATACCAATACTTGAAATAAAAATCCGCATAGGCCGGTGTGGTCTATGCGGATTGCATGAGATGTGTTATTCTGTACAAGTAATTCGGATTACTTGTTGAATGGTGTATAGCCTGGGTTCTGACCGAATTCCTTAGAGTTTGTCAGCTTGTCAAGGAATGTGTTAGGGATAGGCCAGAGAGTGTGGTACTCCTGACGCTGGTTGCCCTTGGTTGGGTCAGAAGACATAGATGGGTTACGGCCGTTGATGGTCTCAGCGAACTTGCCCTGAGCACCATAGACACGCTTACAGTCGAACCAGCGGAGATACTCGCCGCAGAGCTCACGAGCACGCTCCTCCATGATCCACTCCTGTGTCATGTCAGAGTCCTTAACCTTAGCGATGTTTTTGTCGTAACCAGGCTTAACGACACGGTCTGTACGAATCTCCTGGTTGATGATCTGTGCAGCCTTGTCTGGATGGCCGAGAGCAATCTGACACTCTGCAGCAATCAGTGGAGCCTCTGCGTAACGCATGATTGAAGCGTCAGCATAACCGAACTGGCCGTTAGGAGCATCAAGCAGGATGGTGCCATTCTCGTCACCGTCCCAGATGCGGAACTTGCGGAAGCGTGGGAATGAAGATGCAATCTCCTCGGTAGATTCCTTCTCGCCATAGTTGACGTTGCAGTTACGAACAGGTGCACCGCCCCACTGGTTCTTTGCCTCAGTCTTATAGAGCTTGTCGATGTCAACGGTTACGATACCATCCTCAGCGTATGCTGCCTCCTGAGCGTCAGTGAGGCTCTTCTTTGTGAAGTAGTAGATCTGAGCGTTCTTCTTAACCTTCTTGTCCTGGATGTTCTTTGGCATCCTGAACTTGTCGTACCACTCTGGATTGTCCTCCCACTTCACTACAGCGCCAGAAACGTTGTTGAAGCTCTCCTGGAAGATAGCGTCGTAACGAGCGTCCCAGTCCTCCCAGAGGTTGAGGAAGTAGTAGGTAGGCATCACGAGAGCAGACTCACGTGTGTACTCCCATGTAGCAGCCGAGCCAACACCTGGACGGTTGAGGAAACGTGGAGAATAGTACATGTGCAGACGGTTAGGCTTTGAGTCAGCATTGAGCAGTGAGTTCTGAGAGAAGGTGTTCACCCAGAGGTACTCAGTGTTGGTCTTGTTGTTGCTTGCCTTCCAGATGTCGTCGTATGTAGCGTAGGTCTCAACCTTATAAACCTTTTTATTGGTTATGAGATCCATGGCAGCTGAGAGTGCCTGATCGTAGAATGCGTTTGCCTCTGCTGAGCCTGGTGTCTCGTATGAAGCACGTGTGAGGAGCACACGAGCAAGGAGGTTCTTTGCAGCCTTCTTTGTAGGACGACCTACGTTGCCCTTATATGGATCGACAGGGAGCATATCTGCTGCCTTCTGTGCATCAGGGATGATTACCTCGTCGTAGATTTTCTTGCGGTCGGTGCGGTGAGCCTCGAAGGTAGGAGTCTTTGTCTCCTCGGTGCGGAGCTCGATGTCGCCGAAGAACTCTACAAGCCACCAGTAGCTGTAAGAGCGGACGAAGTGAGCCTCGCCCTCAAAGTCTGCCTGCTGTTCAGCAGTAAGACCCTGGCAATCAGGCAGACGCTCAAGGATAGCGTTGGCGTTGTTTACGTCGTCGTAGATACGGTCCCATACGCCTGCTATCTGACCACGGTCGCCCTGAAGATCGACGCAGCGTGTCATCTGCATACCATATTCATACTTTGAACTTGCCTCGTTCTGCCAGAGGTCTGTAGAACCCTCCATATAGAGGACAGGGTCCTCACGTCCGAAGTACTTAGCGCGCAGCCAGTAGTACATCTGGTTAACAAGGTACTCCATACCCTGCGGTGTAGCGAACACCTCATCAGCGCCCTCGCCTGAGTAGTCAACCTCATCGAGAGAGCAAGACTGGAATCCGGCCATTGTTGAACAGAAGATCAACGCACCGGCGATATATTTTTTATTGAAGAATTTCATATAGTCTTGTTGTTTTTGTTGTTTTGTTTTTTTCTAGATTTTCTAGACTTACTAGATTTTCTAGATTTTCTAGAGATTCTAGGCTTTCTAGAGGTTCTAGAGACTCTTCTTTACAGGTTGATGTTCAGACCTACGGTTACGCTGCGCTGGTTGTTCTCTGGATCGTAACCCTTCTGGAAGTCGCTCTTAACCCAGTAGAGAGGATCGTTGACGGTAGCGTAGATGCGAATCTTGTTTACACCAATCTTCTTCAGTGTAGCCTTTGGCAGAGTGTAGCCAAGGGTGATGCGCTTGAGCTTGATGAATGAGTTCTCTGCATACCAGAGTGACTGGTAGCCAGTGTAGTCGTAGAGAGGACGGCCAGCATAGATGCCAGGGAGGAGTGCATCCTCGTTATCGCCTGCCTTCCAGTAGTCCATGTTGACGTACTTACCACCGTTACTTGGCTGGTATGTAGCCATGCGGCTCTCAGCCCACTGACCGAAACGTGCGTAGAAGTAGAGGTTAACGTCGAAGTTGCCGATTGTGAAGTCGTTGTTGAAACCAGCGAACCACTTAGGAGTTGTTGAACCTACGAAGCCAACGTCCTCTGCCTGGTTGATAGAGTAAGGATTCTCCTTAGTATATTTGCCAACAACATTGCCGTCCTTGTCATACTTTGTATATTCGCCTGCACCTGTCTTCTCCATGTTAGGGATAGCTACGCGAACATCGCCAGGCTGCTGACCGAAGATAGCAGCCTCGTCAGCCTCAGAGGTCTTCCATATACCGTCGTATGTGAAGGTGTTGAACGACTTGATAGGGTGACCGATCATGAGGGTAGAAGCCTCCTTGTCCTTTGTTGTTGTGATGTCCTTGCCGTCAATGAGGTTCACGATCTTCTCTGAGTTAGCAGAGAATGTGAGAGCAGAGTTCCACTTGAACTTCTTGTTGTCGATAATGCGAGCGTTGATAGTGAACTCGACACCGCGGTTCTGAACGTCGCCGATGTTGGTGTAGATAGCGTATGTACCTGCAGCACCTGCTGATGTTGGGAGCTGGCGGAGGAGGATAACGTCAGAGGTCTTGGTGTTATACCAGTCGAACACTACGTTGATGCGGTTGTTGAAGAGGAATGCATCGAAGCCGAGGTCGAAGGTTGTTGACTTCTCCCACTTTGTGTCCTTGTTACCGATGAGGTAGTTGCCACCGTCTGAACGGCCGATGACGTAACGGTTGCCTGCAACGTCCTGGAAACCAAGACCTGTTGTTGCTGCTGTAACACCTGACTTTGTACCATACTCAGAGATACCGGCGTTACCTGTCACACCGTATGTAGCACGAAGCTTCAGGTCGTCGAGCCAGTTGCCCTTAACCTTCTCCATGAATGCCTCGTCAGTGATGCGCCATGCGAGAGCTGCTGATGGGAACCAGTCCCACTTGTGACCGTCAGCCAGACGGCTTGCGCCATCGCGACGGAGAGATGCTGTGAGGAGGTAGCGTGACTGCCAGTCGTAAGAAATACGGCCTGCGTAAGAGAGAGTCTGACTCTGCTTGTAGTTACTGCTGTGTGAGCGGCTGCCGTTGTCTGAACCGAGGTTGTACCAGAGGTTGCTTGCCAGAGTCTGGCCGAGCGACTGTGCCCAGAGGTAGTCATAGAGCTTGTAGCTGTATGTAGAGAGCAGAGTCACGCCGAGGTGGTGATCCTTAGGCAGCTGTGTGAAGTTGTATGTGAGGATGTTGTTCCACTCCACGTATGAAGAGCTTGATGCCGACATTGTAGCTGTGTTTGTACCAGAAGGATCGGCAATAGTGCCACCCTTGTCGTTCAGTACGCTTGACTGTGCACCGTCGGTGTAAGAACCTGATGTAGAGTTAGAAAGGCTCGCATTGAGCTGTGTACGGAATGTGAGTCCATCGATAGGATGGATGTCAAGATAGACGTTACCTACAGCATGTGTAGAGTGAGATGCTGAAGAGTAGAGGTCGTTGATGTCGCCATCGATGAGAGGGTTAACATAGTCAACGCTGGTCAGAGGACGTTCCTGGAGCTGGTCGCTGATGATGTACTGACCGTCCTGATATACGCCGTAAGGAGAGCCGAGACGCCAGTCTGTGATAGAAGCCTTAGCGTATGGTGAGCTCTTTGAGCGGTTGTGAGTGATCTGGAAGTTAACGCCAGCGCTAATCCACTTGTACATCTTATAGTCCATAACGCCACGCATGGTGTAGCGGTCGGTAGTGCCACTGTCCTTCCATTTGTCGCCGTTACCTGCATAGCCAAGAGAGATACGAGCCGAGGTCTTCTCTGTACCGCCAGAGAGAGTCACGGTGTGCTTTGTGCTCCATGTGGTAGAGCGCATCAGCAGTTCCTCGTAGTTGGTGCCTGCGCCTGCCTTGTATGCAGCCACAGCCTCTGCCGAACCAAGTACAGAGAGGTCGTCGGTCTGCTTACCAGCAGCCTTGTTAGCGTCGAGGAGTGCGTTATAGTAGTTTTCGCCTGAGCGGAAGTCAGGATGATCAGGACGGAATGCTGCTGTTGCCGAACCATCATACGAGATAGACATCTTGCCTACTTCAGCCTTCTTTGTTGTGATGATGATAACACCGTTGGCACCCTGCGAACCGTAGATGGCTGTTGAAGATGCATCCTTCAGAACGTCGATAGACTCAACGTCCTCAGGGTTGATGTCTGACATAGAGCCACCCTGTACACCATCGATGATGACGAGAGGAGCATTCGAACCGTTGATAGAACGGTTACCACGGATACGGAGCTCACCGCCGCTTACGTCAAGACCTGTCACACGTCCCTGGAGAGATGTTGCAACGTCAGAAGTAGGAGCCTGGAGGAGAGCCTCAGACTTGATAGACGATACCGAACCTGTAACGTCGCGCTTCTTTACTGTACCGAAACCGATGACAACGACTTCGTCCATCATCTGTGAGTCTGGTTTCATCTGTACCTTCTGTGCTGCGCTGGCCTTTACCTGCTCGGTAATGTAGCCGACGTAAGACATTTCAAGAGTAGCGTTTGGTGCTGCCTTGATAGTGAAATTACCGTCAAGGTCGGTAATGGTAGCCTCGATGGAACCCTTAACCTTGATTGTAACACCAATCATCGGTTCGCCGAATTCATCTACTACATTACCCTTGATCTGCTGCTGGTTCTGTGCCTGTATGTTCTGTTCTGCGCGTACGTCGGCAAAAACCGATGTAGGGAACATAGCTACAGCGAAACTTGCAGCCAACATAGCCTTGATAGCTCTGCTTGTCAAAGTTTGTTTCTTTTGCATAGTTTAGTTAGTTATATTTAATAATTATATTTTTAAGCACTTTATACTGTGTTCGACATAGTTTATTTTGCAAATTTAATAAAAACAATGCAAAGTTAACATACATTCACGTGTTTCTTAATATTTATTAACTTAATCTATATCAAACTTGCGGTGTCTATTCAGAAATAATTAGTAATTTTGCAAACCATTATATTTCCAAAGCTTATAGAACAAAGTTATGAAGAAATTATTTATTGAAACCTACGGCTGTCAGATGAACGTGGCAGACTCGGAGGTGGTGGCAAGCATCATGAAGATGGCTGGCTACGAATTGTGTGAGTCGGTGGACGATGCCGACGCAGTTTTCCTGAACACTTGCTCTGTGCGAGAGAATGCAGAGAACAAGATTTATCATCGTCTTGACACCTTATATAATATATTTAAGAACCGTGGCCGGAAGGTTGTCATCGGTGTGCTGGGCTGCATGGCTGAGCGTGTGAAGGGCGATCTCATTGAGAATCATCATGCTAACCTCGTGGCAGGACCTGACTCGTACATGACGCTGCCTACGCTAATTGCCGAATGTGAGTTGGGTGGCAACGCCATCGATACTGAACTTTCGCTGACGGAGACTTACCGCGACGTTATGCCGCAGCGTACTCATGCCAATCGCTTGTCGGGTTTCGTAAGCATCATGCGTGGCTGTAATAACTTCTGCCACTACTGCATTGTGCCTTACACTCGTGGACGAGAGCGCAGCCGTGATGTGCAGTCTATCCTGAACGAATGCCGTGACCTTCGTGACCGTGGATATAAGGAACTGACGCTGTTAGGTCAGAATGTCAATTCTTATCAGCCTTCTTTCCCTGAGCTTCTTGCTCTCGTAGCAGAGACTGTTCCAGAGATGCGCATCCGCTTCACAACGTCGCATCCGAAGGATATGAGCGACGAGACGCTGCGTGTCATTGCCAAATATCCTAACCTCTGCCGTCATATCCACCTGCCAGTGCAGTCAGGATCGGACAAGATACTGGGACTCATGAATCGTAAATACACCCGTGAGTGGTACATGGGCCGTGTGAATGCCATTCGTGAGATACTGCCTGACTGCTCGATAACTACTGATATCTTCGTAGGTTATCATGACGAAACGCTTGAGGATCATGAGCTTTCGCTCTCGCTGATGCGTGAGGTGGGCTATGACTCAGCCTTCATGTTCAAGTATTCTGAGCGACCAGGCACATACGCTTCGAAGCATCTGCCTGACAACGTGCCAGAGGAGGAGAAGATCCGCCGCCTTAATGAGATGATTCAGTTGCAGACGGAAATCAGCGCTGAGCAGTATCGCAAGGATGTAGGCAAGACGTTTGAGGTGCTGATAGAGGGCTACAGCAAGCGCAGTCGTGAGCAGCTCTGCGGTCGTACTTCGCAGAACAAGATGGTGGTTTTCGACCGTAAGTACATTGATGCTGAAGGTAAGGAGGTTACGTTGCACAGTGGTCAATACTGCAACGTCCGGATAACGGAGAGCAGCTCTGCTACGCTGAAGGGTGTTGTGGTAGTAGGTTAGCAGTTATTCAACTTTTGCAAGTTCCACTTGCTTCAGTTTCATGGAGTTAGAGGGAGTTAGAAGGAGTTAGAGGAAGTTAACGGACAAATGTTTTGCTAATTTATAGGTGGAATATTGTCCTCAAACCCCTCTAACTCCTTCTAACTCCCTTTAACTCCTTAATAAAGTTTGTTTTTGTTCCAAAATCCGACTGAAATACTACCGTTCTTCAGCCTATGGTATTGAAACGGGGTGTGAATCAATAGAAAACGGAGTGTGAATCAATGCTAAACGGCGGACGAATCAATAGGAAACGGAAGGCGATTCAATACCAAACAAATTAGCACCTGATAATCAATGCGTTACAAAACGTATCGTTCCGCTTGTATTTCGCATCCCTCTCGTCCATAATCCGACCAAGCGGAGACCTTGAAAATCAAGCAAACGTGTGACGAAGAGTCGTAATGAGTTAGGCAAATACAAAAAAGAGCCCCAAAGTGGAGGTCTCCACTTTGGGGCTTATTCGAACTGTACGCGGTTGAACATGCACGCCCTGAAGGGGCAATAAGTCCATAGCCCAAGGCAGCGCCTTGGGAAACCAGCAGCACAGTTATCGCGCCCTGCAAGGGCAAAAGTAATGGTTTGCAAACATATCGACTAATTCTACTGTTGCCCTTACAGGGCGCAATTACTCAACAATCACAATTCCCAGGGCGATGCCCTGGGCTATGAACGCAAAGCGACTGCCCTTTCAGGTAGGGTGTTCAAAATTAACATTTGTTACGAGACAAAAATTACACAATATTAATATTGTATAACTACGGCTGAAGGCCGTTTACACATTAGCCTAGGGCAACGCCCTAGGTAATGGTCGTCTCACAATATCACGCC
>JAZUKC010000049.1:0-5448 GCA_045643065.1 Prevotella sp. | reverse complement strand
GATACCTGCTCTTGTGACAGCACGGATGGCTGCGTTCATGCCAGGAGCATCACCTCCTGAAGTCATGATTCCAATTGTCTTGGTTTTTGCCATAGCTTATATATTTTTTTGTTAGGGGTTTTAGGGGGGTAGGTTTGGGGTTTTAGGTTGAAGGTTTTAGGTTGAAGGTTTTAGGTTGATTTTTGGTTTAGTGGACATGCTAACCATAATATTATGCATTATGAATTATGCATTATAAAACCGTCAACTTGCCTTCTGATTCAATGATTTCTCCTGACTCTATCAGTTTCTGCAGAGCTTTGGACAATGCTAAATCCACATTTGCGCCTCGACGAGTGAAACCAAGTTTCTTCGCTGCTATTAGCGTCAGTTGGTCACGTTGCAAAGCAAACTGTTCTGTTATTGCCTCACGCACCACATTCCTGATTTCTGCCATCGGAATGTCCGTTACATCTCTTCCCGATGCCGGACGATAGAATGCATAGCCTTCGCTATCTGCTTTCGACAGCCATACCGCTATGCCATCCCTATCTGGATGAGTATAGAAATTCTGCTCTACCACTTCGGTCAAATCACGCTGAATTGTAGGAGTAACTCGCGACAAGTTACGGAGTGTACACACCCTGCGGCAAAGGAGCGCAAATGTTATTGGCTGTTCCTTCTTAAGGATGTTCTTTACCAATTCCTTGTCTGACATTCTTGTACTTGCCGCCTTGGTCGCTACATATTCTTCATACTCACGCATGGCAGTAGGAATCTCCTCGGTTTTCTCGTTCGAGATGTCAAACTTCTGAACCTTGGCAGGTTCTGCCTCTACAGGCTTCTCATTGAGTTTTTCAATGATGCGAGAGAGTACGCGTTCCTTGTTGTTGTACCAGTCAACACTCCAAACCCTCATCACCTTCCACTTCAGCGATGTCAGTACCGAAGGCTGAACTATTTCACGGTCGCGGGTTGTCTGAGTGCTACGATACCCTCTTCCGTCGAGCAGTATGCCTAATTCGTATGTATCTGGCGAAGAAGCCTGACTGATGGCAACGTCTATATGGAACTTCGAACGTCCAATGTCAGTCGTTGCAACATATCCGCGTGCATTCAGTTCCTCGGCTATCTGCTTTGCTATCACGCTCACGTCCCCAGATGTCTTCGCATCATGCGACTTAGGCAACGTATGCGTCTCTGCATATTCGAGGAAATGCTTGAGGCCTTCTACGCCCCTCGCCTTTGTACGGTTGAGGTCTATCTGGCTTGACTTCATAGTAGAGAATACTATCATCTCTTGACGTGCACGGCTCACAGCCACGTTGAGACGACGCTCGCCACCACCATTGTTCAGTGGGCCAAAGTTCATCGACACCTTGCCGTCCTTATCAGGACCATAGCCTATAGAGAAGAGAATGACGTCACGTTCGTCACCTTGCACGTTCTCCAGATTCTTCACAAATATAGGTTCATACATGCTGTCTGCAACTTCCTGCAGTTTATGGTTCTCATCAAGAGCATTCTGAAGAAGGTCTTCAATAAGTGACTGCTGAACTACGCTGAACGCAATAACGCCAATGCTCTGCTTGGCAAGTTCAGGCGACTGCAACCTGCGTACTACCTCTGCCACAATAGCTTCTGCCTCTGCCTTGTTGCTGCGCTTGCCTCCCTTGTCGTAGTAACCACTGATAGGCACAAGGCTGACCTTCGTCTGCTGATCGTCGCTCGAAGGGAACGTGATAAGCTGACCATCGTAATACTCGTTGTTAGAGAATGCGATAAGACTCTCATGACGTGAGCGATAGTGCCAGTTGAGCTGAAGAGAAGGAATCTCCAGCGTGCGACAATCTTCAAGGATGCTCTCCATATCGTCAATGAACGCCTCATCCTCGTCAACGTTGGTAGAAGTGAAGAAACTTGTTGGTGGCATCTGCTTCGGATCGCCCACAACGATTAGCGACTTACCACGGGCAATGGCACCGACTGCTTCGCTCGTAGGCATCTGTGAAGCCTCATCAAACACAACGAGGTCAAACTTCTCCTGTGCAAGGTCGAGATACTGTGCCACGCTTATAGGACTCATAAGCATACATGGACACAGACGAGGGAGAAGAGACGGAATCTGGTCAAAGAGACCTCTCAGCGACATACCTCTGCCACCGTTGCTTATGTTACGATTCAGCACACCGATTTCGCTACTGCTTGCCAGGTTGTCCGTCACGCGTGGAATACGCTTTGCAAGACGGGCATACAGTTCCTTCTGTGTCAGCATCTGGTATCTCTCGGCAAGCTGGCGATACATGTTCACCTTTTCGTCGAAGAGCATTCCCTCGAATGTTGCCATCAGCGACGAGCCACTCATGAAGGTTTCTATCTTATGCTTTAACAATGCCTTCAAGAATCGTTCCTTTATATCGGCAGCTGAATACTCTGCTTTCTCATACTGTGCAATAACGGAAGCAAGACCTTTTGCCTCAAGTTTGTCAGAATATTGCGACCAATGAAGCCAGTCGCGCATCTTGTCGGCGTTTTTCTCCCATTGCTCCAGCTTAAGGGTTGCGGCATCAAGATACGAAGCCTCTGGCAGTTCGTCTGTACCGTATGTATAATTAAAATAAGGTGAAAGGCTTTCGTGTAACTTCTTTATCTCGCCATGCTTTTCTGAATAGGTAAGCAACTGATCGAGCATGCTGTCAACAGAATCTGACGTCACATTGCTGTTGAACTTCTTCATGCTTTGCACGAAACTTCTCTTTGCGAAGAAACGTGGAATGAACCACTTTGCCTTTGCCGCTGCCCATTGTTGGTAGAGCGAATTGGCATCTTCAGAGAATATGCTTTCATTGTTGTCCCTCAGTATCTTAGCACGCAGATCTCGCGCTTCTGCCAATTGTCCGAGACGTGGTTTTATCTCAGCTATGACACTCCTTGACTTCTGCATTCCGCTGATAGTATCAGGCACGTCCATTATCTGTTTCTCGCTCAGGCGAAGTCCGTTGAGCGGATGAGCAGACGGCTGTCCTACAAGACGAAGCAAAGCCTCCAACCTCTCGCCCATCAATTCTTCTATGCCGTTTACGCCTTCGGCAGAGAGCAGATTGTCTATCTTTTTGTCAAAGACAAAACCGTCGAGTTGTTCTGCCTTTATCGACTCATATTTCGTGATGCAATCAAAGAGCGAAAGGCTGCCTTGATCCTTGTGAATCTTATGCAGTTCGTTTATGTACTCGAGCAGTTCCTGACGGTGCTGATATAGTTTATCTGCCGTAGAAGCATACTCAGCAGGTTCTACGATGTGTGCCACCTGTAATGCGTCCTCTAACTGCTTAAGAACGTGGCGTTTCGTTGCTTTATTTGAGTGCAACTCAAGACAGAATGGTGCGAGGCCTATCTTTGCAAGACGATTCTGCACCACGCTAAGCGCAGCCATCTTCTCTGCCACGAAAAGTACTCGTTTTCCTTGGAACAGAGCGTTCGCTATGAGGTTGGTAATCGTCTGCGACTTACCTGTTCCCGGAGGTCCATAAAGTATGAACGAATGTCCCTGACCACCTTCAAGTACAGCTGCAAGCTGCGACGAATCGACAGCAACAGGCAACGCTACGTCTGTTGGTTTCATGGTAGAGTCAAGATCGCTCAGGTTAGTGTTAACCGGTGCTGGTTGCCATGTCAGGTGGTTCTCCACAAGACTTGATACGACATCGTTGCTGAGGAGTGCCTCCCTGTTGTTATGAACATCGTTCCACATCAGGAACTTGCTGAAAGAGAAAGTGCCAAGCACGCATTCCTCTTCCACCTCCCAACGCTCCTTGCCCTTCAGCGCATCGCGCATGGCAGCAAATATCAGTTTCACGTCAACGCCGTATTCGTCCTTTGGCAGGGAGTTTACAAAGTTGAGCGAAATCTCGTGGTTCTGACGAAGGAATTCTACCAAGGTTATGTTGAACTGGATGTCTTCATCACGCGACCTGACAAAATAGTTGCCCTTCTTGTACACCATCTCTACAGGCATAAGCAACAGAGGTGCATAGCGTGGCGTATCGCTCTGTGGTGTCTCATACCAACGGAGCGTACCTATGGTGAGGAACAGTGAGTTGGCACCAGTTTCCTCTATTGCGTTGCGTCCGGCACGATATATGTTCTTCAGCGTGTTTGCTGTTTCCGTCTCTGTCTGGTATGTATGGAGCACTTTTTTCTTTATCTCCTCAAGGGCCATCTCACGGAATGATTCTTGTTCCTTGGACGAAACCAGCTTTTCTTCTTCCGATAGTTTGATGTCAGCACTCAGCTTTGGCTGTATGCAATACTCTACCCCATCCTGAAGTGCATCCTCTATCTTGTCCACATCAAACGACATAATCTGTATGGCGCGGCGACGCATCGAGAGGTTGAGCAAGGAGTTGCGCAGCGAGAAATCAAGGAGTTTTCTCTCCCAGATGTCAAACTTCGTCAACTCACGTTTCTTCTCATAGAGGTGGCTGAGGTCGTTACTGTCATGCTCCAGGTCATACACTTCTTCATACACTGGCTTGCCTTCGCTTGTCAGCGTCACATCAAAGTTAGTGACGAAATGCTCAGGCAGTTCCTTCAGCAGTTGCTCCTTAGGACGTATGGTAAATTCTGTAATTTCAATACTCTCGTTAGGTTCCAGTTTTTCACAAACCGTCACCTCACACCTCTCCACCTGTTCACCCTGACACTCCAATCTCAGGTCCTTCAATACCGATTCAGAGTTATTGGTTATCTTTACAGAATGACATATCTTATTATCAAACTTATAAAGATTGTAATTGAACGTACGCAAGTAATCTATTTTTACATTTACCATAGTCTTAATTTTTTTATGTTGCAAATTTAGCAAAAAAAATACAAACAAGAAGCAAATGTAATGAAAAATTAATTGTATTATTATAAATAATAATCTTTTAAGACTTTTTTGATTTATCGCATGGGGTACAAATTTGCATAATAGTGTCTTTTTTTTACTGTAGCACTGTAGCGTGTAGCGCTTTCAGATGGGCGAGTAGAGTCCTGACTCTTTGATGAAGAGCATATCCTTTGTTCCAAAACTGGTGTCCATTTTGGACATAAGTTTGTTGTTTTCATAAATAGGTGTGCTACACGCTACAGTGCTACAGTTGAAAATGTGGGGGTGGTAAATTGAAAGAAAAGTTTTAAATATATATATATTTAAACTATTTATGAGCAAGAACATGGGGTATTTATTTACTGTAGCACTGTAGCACGTAGCGCTTTGAGAGATCAAGAGATTAAGAGATTAAGAGATTAAGAGATTATCAACCGAGGGGTTAACACAGAGGCACGGAGGACACTTTAATTTTGCAGAATGAAAGAAGAGTCTTAACAACTCTTAAAATATAGTACGTTCAAAAAATGCTTTAAAACATAAAAGAATATACCAGTTTTTGCTTACCTTTGTTGTAGAAAGGAAGGATTAACTGCCAG
>JAZUKC010000048.1:0-12131 GCA_045643065.1 Prevotella sp. | reverse complement strand
TGTCCGAAAAAATGTGTACCTTTGTGCATTGTTATTGAAGTTTTGTAGCAGAAACAAAGGTAACAATTTGGGCTGACTCCACCAAATGGAATCAGCCCTTTCTTATTTTTTTAACAAAAAGTTTTAGCGGACAGTAATAATAAGATATACACCATGACTCCAAAGAAATTCATACTCGCATTGCTGACATTCATTATTTCAACAGTCAGCTATGCCGGCGACAACGACTGCATACTGATAAAGGCAGACGGAGCAGAAACATCCTATCTCGTATCTCAAAGTCCGAAGATCTATTACCAGACAGAGGATGGAACAAGAGTGGCAAAGGTGCTGTTAGGCAATAGCATGACACCTGTCCTCACCGTACAACTTACTGGCGACAAGACACTCAAGATTATGTATCCAAGTGTTACGGATGTTAATGCAATTCTTAACAACAAACCTCTCATTAAGGATGGAAAGCGCATTGAGTATGGCAGGGTTGTCATCATTAAGAATGGCAGAAAATATAATGTAAACGGAGTTGAAATAAAAGAATAACGCAACAACCATGAAAAGAATAATAATGACACTTGCATGCACAGTGGCATTTGCATGCATGTATGCCCAGACTATCTACGTCTATCAGGATGGTATATATACAAAGTCGTATGACAGTAGCAACACCGACATGGTGACTATGAGTGCCAACTCCGTCACATTTCAGCGTGGCAAGAACACCACAACATACAGTGGCAATAGCATCAGCAAACTTGGAATAGGCGACACCCCACAGCCACGCCCTTTGACACCGCAGGCTATTGATCTGGGACTGTCTGTCATGTGGTCATATTGCAACATAGGTGCAACTGACACCTACGACTATGGCTATTACTTTGCGTGGGGTGAAATAGAACCCAAGAACTCATACGAATGGAACTCATACCATTGGTGTAACGGCACATCCAAAGTGATTACCAAGTATAACATGGACTCATCAAAGGAAACTTATGACGGCAAAGCCACACTCTCGCAATACGATGATGCTGCTAAGCAGATATGGGGCGGAGACTGGCGTATGCCTACGAAAGAGGAGTTTCAGGAACTTGTGGACAAGTGTACATGGACCTACGGTTTTGGTGGATATAGAATAACGGGACCTAACGGTAATAGCATATGGCTCCCATTCTCAGGTTTCCGCAAAGGCGAAATAGTGTTCGCTGAAGATGGTAAGATTGAATCTGGTACAAATAGCCAAGGAACACAAGGCTATCTATGGGCAACTGCTGTAAATGAGCCTAACCCAATATATGCAAGTGCTTTTACATACCGAAAGTATAACAACATAACGCAAAGTTATGTATTTGATAACATGACACGTTATGCCGGTCTTGCCATTCGCCCTGTATGCCCAGTAAAGGACAGACCATCAATATCAGTCAATCATACCGAACTGAATTTGCTCTATGCCAACTCAAGTCAGACAATCAATGTTATTTCCGATCTTTCATGGACAGTAACTAAGTCTGATTCATGGATACGTGTTGATAAAACGTCAGGAACGGGAAACAGTCCTCTAACTGTTTCTGCTACAGAGAACACTAATCAGTCGTCTCGTACAGGAACAGTCACCATTACTGCTTCTGACGGTAATAAGGTTGTCCTTAATGTTTCTCAGTCTGGCAGTCCTTTCAAACCTCATGAGTATGTTGACCTCGGCCTTAGTGTCAGATGGGCAACGGAGAATATCGGTGCTGATAAAATCAAGGTAGGCGACTACTTTGCTTGGGGAGAAATAATGGCTAAGGATAATTATTCATCATCTACTTACGCGCCAGATCATTCTTATATTGAATACAACTATTCAAAAGGTGGAACACTTGAAAAAGGTATGGATGCAGCTTCACAAAACTGGGGTGGCACATGGCGTATGCCAACCGAGAAGGAGTTCTGGGAACTCATCACAAACTGTTTATGGACATTTACTATTCAAAATGGCAAAGAAGGTTTCCTCGTGGAAAGTCAGGTAAAAGGGTATGAGGGCAGAAGCATCTTCCTGCCTTGTACCGGTTATATGGATTCATATTCTCTGTATAGTGCCAGAACCTCTTGCTACTACTGGTCAGGCACCTACAATGGTTCTAGTCCATACTGCCTGCGTGCCACTAATTCAGATAAGCCTGAGGTTATTGAGTATTACCTATCAAGAGGATGTGCAATACGTCCTGTTTGTCCATAAGGAGCCTCTCTCCCCACCCCTCCCCCAAATGGGAGGGAGTTGCTTGTACAGTAATGGCTCGCACCAAACATGGTACGAGCCATTATTGTATTGTTTCTCACTCTCCCTCCCATTTGGGGGGAGGGCTGGGGAGAGGGGCATTAGAACAACCTTTCGCCTGCAGGTTCTTCGTTCACCTTTACTATGCGCATCACGCAACCTCCGCTTGGAGCGAGGCGCAACTGATAGATAGAAGATGCTGTAATGTCTATCTCTTTGGTTGCCATAGGGTAAGGATTTGTCATGCCGTTGCTATCAGGAGTGTCCTCATATATATAGGCACGATACTTTCCTTCGCCTAAGAAGTCAAACTTAAGATCAAGAGTGCGGGCTGTCTCGTCAGTCATTGAACCAACAAACCAGCGGTCTGTACCCTTCTCTTTGCGTACTATCGTCACGTATTCGCCTATCTTTGCATGAGGAACAAGCGTTGTTTCCCAGTTTGTTCCTACTGTCTCTATGAACGATAAAGCAGGCGATCCCTCGTAGTTCTCTATATTGTCGGCAGCCATGTGACCAGGAGAGAAGAGGACAATGTATTCAGCCAACTGCTTCGCCATTGTTGTGCGAGGATGCGAATCAGGGTTAACTCGGTTTCGCATGTTAACGATGCCTGGCGTATAGTCCATCGGTCCTCCCAGTCCGCGAGTGAAAGGCAGAATACATTCATGGTAAGGAGGGTTACCGCCATCACGGCTCCAACCGTTGTATTCCTGTCCACGCATATTCTCAGTGCCTATCAGATTAGGGAAAGTTCGCTCCAAACCGGTAGGCATAGCGCCCTCATGGTTGACCACCATGATATGATGACGCGCTGCCGTCTCTATCACTCTACGGTAATGGTTGATGCCCCACTGCGAATGTTGCAGTTCGCCATTGTAGAAGTGTGCATTCACATAGCCTGTCTTTATGGTGTTGATGCCTAAACGCTCATATAGTGAGAATGCTTCCTCCATCTGTCGTTCGAAGTTCTCTGCAGCACCTCCCGTCTCGTTATGGGCAATGATACGCACACCTTTCTCCTTTGCATACTTGCACAATCCCTCAAGATCGTAGTCAGGATAAGGCTTGGTATAAGAGAACTGATCACCGTAACGTGTCCAGTCACCGTCCCAACCGAGGTTCCATCCCTCTACCAGTACGCCTCCGAAACCATGCTTTGCAGCAAAGTCAATGTACTCCTTCGTCTTCTCTGTAGTAGCACCATGTTTAGGTCCAGATGCCCATGTGTGTGTCTGCATGTGGTAACACCACCAGATGCCAACGTATTTCTTTGGCTGAACCCATGATGTATCCTCTATACGGCAAGGCTCATTGAGGTTCAGAATCATGCGTGACGTTATCAAATCGCCGGCACGTGACGCAACGATAACACAACGCCAAGGTGATTGGCGAGTCTTCGACACACGCACCTTATCGCCGTTTGCCCATGGCGTAAGTGCTGTTACCATCTTGTGACCGTCACGAACAGCAAGGTTCAGCGATGCGTAATCCGTCAGGTTTGCCTCATGAACCACCATAAACAGCGAGTCGTTTACCTCCATCGTAGCAGGAGTGCTTATGGTGTCCTTCTTTGAAATAGGTGCTTTCTTGTACAGTGCCTCATGGTAGTTCACTCCGTTAGTCGGCTGGCTCCATGTCTCTGCGTCCTGAGCAAAGTTAAACTCTGTAAGCTCGTCCATGATGACAAAGTCCTTCAGACGTTGCTGCACAGGAAACTCATAACGGAATCCCATGCCGTCATTGAATAGACGGAAGCGCACAGTTACCATTCGGCCGTCCTTCTGTTTGGCAGCAACAGCCATCTCGTTGTAGTCATTTCTCACTACAGCCTCTTCACCCCAAGGTTGCTCCCAAGTATCGTGTTGCGACGATTGCTTATACGTTACACTCGTGATACCATCAAGCAGTATCGCCTTTTCGCCTTGGGCCGTTATGTCCATGCCTAATGCCGATGCATTGATAAGCGCAGTGTTGCCACGTTGCAGAGAGTAATACAATCGTCCATCCTGCTTCGTTACCTTCACGATCAAGCGTCCGTCAGGCGACGTTAGTGTACCTTTAGGTGCTGCCACAACAGGCATTATCCATGCCATTGCCATCGCCAGTCCCAGCAACAGTCTCTTTCTGATAGTCAGTTTTTTCATGTTTTTATAGAATCTTTTAGTTATATCTTTGTGCAAAGATAATAATTAATTCACAATGCATAATGCATAATGCATAATTATCTCGTCACCCATCTATGCAATCGTTAGCATAACAGCAATATCAAGCACAGCGTTTCATCTTGCTAATCGTAGCGTTTCATCTTGTAATTCGTAAGGGTTTATGTTGTAAAGACTGAGTAATTAGGATGTAAAGACTGAGTAATTAGAACGTAAAGACTGAGTCTTTACAGTGTAATTACTGAGTCTTTACTGCATAAAAAGCTGCGATTCACAGGATGAAACGCTGCTTTTGGGGCGTTGGAACGCTTTGATTGGCAAGGGGGAACGCTGCTTTTTGGGCGTTGGAGCGCTTTGACTGACGGGTGGTTATGCTAACGATTGCATAAACGGTAGATAAGATAATTAGGAGTTTGGAATTAGGAATTAGGAATTAATTGCTAACTTTGCAAACGTAAATAATAAAAAGCAGACAAAATGAAACGACTTCTATCACTGATTCTTATTCTTCATTCTTCACTATTCGCAATTCACTCCCAAGCTCAAGGTTGGCCTTCGCAGTATTCAGGCGTCATGCTCCAGAGCTTCTACTGGGACTCATTCACCGAGACACAATGGGCAACCCTTGAGTCGCAGGCAGACGAATTGTCGCGCTACTTCTCGCTCATCTGGGTGCCACAGTCAGGTAATTGCGACGGCGTGTCTATGGGCTACAACCCAAAATACTACTGGGATCAGAACTCAACCTTTGGCACAGAGGCCGAGCTTCGCTCCATGATAAGCACCTTTAAGGCAAAGGGCCTCGGCACGATAGCAGACGTTGTCATCAACCATCGCCAGAATCTGAGCGGCTGGTTTGACTTCCCGAAGGAGACATACAAGGGAGAGACCTACGAGATGCTATCTACCGACATCGTGTCAGACGACGATGGCGGACAGACAGCAGCAGAGGCAAAGAAGCAAGGCGTACAGCTTTCGGCAAACAAAGACTCTGGCGAGGGATGGAACGGAATGCGAGACATAGACCATGCCTCTGCCAATGTGCAGCGCATCATCAAGGCCTACGAGGACTATCTGCTCAACGACCTGGGCTATATCGGATTCCGTTACGACGTAGGCAAAGGCTTTGCTGCCAAATACTTCGGCATGTACAACGTGGCATGCAAGCCACAATACTCCGTAGGTGAGGTGTGGGACAGCAACAGTGTGATAAAGAACTGGATAGAAGGCACTAAGACCGACGGCGCAATACAATCAGCAGCGTTCGACTTCCAGTTCAAATATCAGGTGCGCGATGCCGTAGATCAAAACAACTGGGCTAAGATAGCCGGCAGCAACTGCCTCATCTACGGCGACGGATACAAACGCTACGCCGTGACGTTCCTTGAGAATCATGACACCGAAGTGCGCTTCGACGGCACCTCAAACGGTCCGCTTCGCAAGGACACCATTGCCGCCAACGCCTATATGCTGGTAATGCCAGGCACCCCATGCGTGTTCATAAAGCACTGGATGGCATACAAGAAAGAGATAAAGAAGATGATAGAAGTGCGCCGAATGGCAGGCATACACAGCGAAAGCAACTACCTATCGGTAAGTCCGGGCACACGATGCACAGCAATAAAGGTAAGCGGAAAGAACACCGATGTCATCGTTGCCGTCGGCCAAAACGCCTCAACCTATTCGTATAACGGATTCAAGGAACTCACCTCCGGCTACCATTACAAGTACCTTGTGCCAGAATCGTTCGACACAAGTGCATGGCCAGACATCGTCAAGCGCATTGAAGAAGAAACCGTAGAGCCACAAAAGCCAGCGCTGCCAGAGTTCGCCACCGTGCAGGAAGGCACATACGCCTACTTCGAAAAACCAGCATCGTGGGGCAACACCATCAATGTATGGGCGTGGTACACTGGCGGTACGAATGTCTATGGCACCATCAACTGGCCAGGAACAGCAAAGGATGTAACCCTCGCCGGCACCAATTCTGCCAATAATAATAAGGTATATCTCTGGAAATACAGCGGCAACGGCAATGCGCCAGCTATGATTATCTTCAACGATGGTGCCCGTCAGACAGGCGACTTTGAGTTTGTCAACGGAGGATACTATACCCAGGCCGGCTTCGTTGATGTCGTTACGTCAACCGGAATAGACAACATCACGATCGATCCAGCAACAGTTTGCCGCGGAGTTTATAGCCTCAGCGGACAGCGTTTGGGCACATCTACCGACGGATTGAAACCAGGTCTGTACGTGAAAGACGGCAAGAAGATTGTCGTAAAGTAGTGATTCAAATTTCCACCGATATTCATCAAACATCACGTTTCGGACGTATCAAAAGGCGTAATTTAGCAAAAAGACGGGCAATAGTTTTGGTTGTTTCGCAGAAAATGTATAAATTTGCAGTTTGAAAGAGACAACTTCCCGTAACTTTTTCTAACCCGAACAACAATGAACGTCTTCAAGATACGTCGCGAAGAGAGATGGATAGCCCTCGCTGCCGCCATCATCTCCGGCATTCTGAATGCCCTGTCAGTAGCCAAATACTACGGCCAGTTCAGCCAGTTGACCGACAATTACAGAAATCTTTTCATCAAATGGTACCACGTATCAGGCTTCGACCCTCTGACATACGTGGTGCTTAGCAATTGGGATACCTCCTACAACGTCTATCGACACCCGTTGCTCGCCTTCTTCATGTTTCCCCTCAATCAGCTCAATCAGGGGCTGATGATGCTTACAGGAATGAACTGGGCTACCATAATCGTAGCCCTGCTGCTCGTCGCATGCTCTGTCTATTCCTGCATTTTCCTCTATCGCATTGTCCGAGAGCAAGTTGGAGTCAGTGCAAAACAAGCCTGTCTGCTGTGTGCATTCTTCTTCTCCTTCGGTTTTATCATGCTCTCGACGATGGTCCCCGACCATTTTCTCCTCTCCATGACCATGCTGTTGCTAACGCTCAGCGTGGCCCATCGCCCCATGAGCGCTATTAAGACCATCGTCCTTTTCGTCTTTACGGCAGGCATTTCGCTAAACAATGGCCTGAAGATATTCATTGCCGCACTGTACGAAAGGCGCAAGCGCTTCTTCCGTCCCAAGTATCTTCTTGGTGCCGTTCTGATACCTGCTGCCCTCATGTGGGGCTTCGCACGATGGGAATATCGCACCTTTGTCTGGCCAAAGGAGATGGCACGCAACGAGAAAAAGGCACAGCAGAACAAGGCAAAGATGGAGCAACTGCGCAAGGAAGTGGCCGATTCGCTTAATCTTCTGGCACAAACGACGATGACAGCACAGGACTCTCAACGCCTGAATGCTGAGGTTGAGAAGATTCGTAAGCAGCGTGCTAAGGCCAAATATGCTGCCGACCACAAGAAGATATGGAACAAGAACACGGGCAAACCGATGGCAAAGGGCGAGTTCATGAGATGGACCGACATCTCTACTCCACGCTGGGACACCGCCGTAGAAAACCTCTTTGGCGAGGCCGTCATGCTCCATCGCGACAACCTTTTAGGCGATGTGCTGCGCGATCGTCCGGTCATCGTGCGCTATCGTTGTTGGGTTAACTATGCATTTGAGATTGCAATGCTGCTCATGTTTGCAATAGGCATCTGGTACGGACGCAGGAGTCGGTTGATGTGGACAGCCTTTTCGTTCTTCGCCATGGACATGTTCCTGCACGTAGGACTGGGTTTCGGCATCAACGAGATATACATCATGTCTGCTCACTACATGTTTGCCATACCTATAGCCATTGCCTTCACCCTGCGCCATGGCAGCCGTCTGATGCGCAATGCCACGATAGCCGCACTCGCAGTCAGTGCCGTTTTCTTCTGGATTTGGAACAGTGAGTTGATTATTGAATTCATGTTGAGATGAACTGGATAAAGAAACATAGGGAGACACTCATCGTAACAGCCATCGGTATGGTTGTCTGCGCTGCGCTCAACGTGCTCATGCTGCAGTACCATCCAGACCTGTGGACACGTCCGAAGCTTGGTTTCTGGACAGCGTTTTGGAACAATTTCGAGGTCTCAGGCTTCGATCCCTTTACCTATATCATTATCTCCTCGTGGCGCCCCCTGTATGTTCTCTCCCGCCATCCGCTGCTTGCCGCGATGGTATGGCCACTGAGTGAACTCAACGAATGGCTGCGCGACATCACCGGAGTCAACTGTACCATCTACATTGTTGCTGTTGTATGGACACTGGTGAGCACAGTTTCGTGGGTGCTGATGTACCGCATCCTGCGCCGTTTGCTTGCCATGTCGTTCCGCGTTTCACTTCTTCTTACGGCCTATTTCTTCTCCTTCTCCCACGTCATGCTTACCATCTTCGTCGAAGATCACATGACTCTGACACTCCCTTTGCTCCTACTGGCTGTCTATTGGGCAGGCCGTGCCATTGCCGAACGCCGCACTATGCCGCTGTGGCAGTCGCTGCCGCTGCTCTTTGTCGCTACGGGAGTCACCACGACCAATATCGTAAAGATAGGTCTTGCGGACCTTTTCACGCAATATCGCCGTAAAACTTTCGGCGCCATCGTACGTCATTTCCTCGTCTATGCCTTCCCTATCGCCCTGCTCGGTGGACTCTATTACTACCAGGAAAAGACCACTCTGGAGGAAGAACGGCAGAGCAACGAGCGCCTGATGAAGGCACGTGCAGAGCGCGACAGTGTCTTTGCCGAGACATGGGCTAAGGATATGGAGTCGAGAAAGCAGAAGCGTGAGGAGCAAACCGTACATATCTCGATAGCCACCAACACTGAGTATGTCATCGATCGTTGGCCATCGCTGCAGGAGAACATCTTCGGCGAGGGA
Source organism: Prevotella sp. (assembly GCA_045643065.1). Classification (GTDB taxonomy): domain Bacteria; phylum Bacteroidota; class Bacteroidia; order Bacteroidales; family Bacteroidaceae; genus Prevotella. The sequence continues at coordinate 2,880 of JAZUKC010000048.1, read as the reverse complement.
TTCATGCTCCACGATCAATATACGCTGAAGGATGCAAACCGCCATCGCCCCGTACTCGTTCGCTACACCAACTGGTGGATGTACGTGCTTGAGGCAGCCATTGTCCTGCTCTTTGTCGCAGGTGTATGGTACGGCCGTCGTGAGCGTCTCATGTGGATGACGATGTCAATGTTCCTCTTCGACATGCTTCTCCACGTGGGTCTTAACTTCGCTTCTGCCGATGTTTACATCATGACTGCCCACTGGGCTTTTGTCATCCCCATCGCTGTTGCCTATCTTCTGCGAGGTTGTCCGAAGCGAATGCGCACGCCAGTCCTCGCCATTGTGTTCTTCCTTACCCTCTTTATGTGGGTTCACAACGTAACACTGATTGCGGAGAAGTTTCTGTAACTGCTAAGGTTTCTAAGGTGGTAATTAATAGAACCCACCTTAACACAGAGACACCGAGGACACAGAGGGCACTGAGATTTTTAAGTTCCATGCGGAATAAAATATACTGCATAGTCCTCAAAAGACTCTGTGTTCTCCGTGTCCTCGGTGTCTCTGTGTTAAAGAACCCAAGGAACTCGAGTTGTTACCCATCTTTTATATTTTGTTAATCTAAAAAAAAAACGCAGTCTGCAGCTGCATTTCACATTGTGATTCGACACGAAAAACTATTTCGCCTCTTCTTCGTTATCCTGTATGTCTGGATATTTGCGCCCATGAATGCGCAGACTTTGTCCGACGTACAGGTGCAGGAGCTGTATGCAGAATTGTCTGATCTGGACGACTTCGACGAGGAAGGGTGGCAGGATGCGTATGAGCAGCTGATGGCAATGGCAACGTCTCCGCAGAACATCAATGAGCAGACGTTCGAGGAACTAATGCAGGTGCCTCTGCTTACCGAACAGCAAGCTGCTGCCATTCTGCATTATCGCAGTCTCTACGGAGACCTGCACACCATGGCAGAGCTATCGCTCATCACTGCCATTGACCGTCCGAGACAGAGTCTGCTGGCATCGATTTTCTACGCTCAGCCTACCAAAGACAACGGGCGCACTGCCATTATTGCGCCGAATGATAGTGTGAGAGCATTGTTCAGGAATGGTTATCGCAAGGCAGACAGCCCCAAGAACTCGCTGCTTTTCACACTGACCATCCCCACATACCAGCGTCAGGGCTACACCGATGGCACCTATTATGGGTATCAATACAGCCATTCGCTGCGCCTTTCCCATCGTGATAAGCATTATCAAGTAGGTCTTACTGCCGCCCAGGATGCAGGCGAGCCGTTCTTTTCCGGCACGAACAAGAAGGGTTGGGACTTCTATACGGGTTACGTCCGTGTAAAGAACATCGGCGCGTTGAGTAACCTTGTTGTCGGGCATTACCAGATGTCCATCGGTATGGGACTGCTTATGAACAACGGTTTCCGTATGTCGCGCGCCTCGTTGCTCTCTTCTTCGCCTTCCACATCAACAGTGTTGCGAGGCCATTCGTCGCGCATGGAGAGCAACTATCTGCAGGGTGTTGCCGGCACTGTGACGCTTCCGGGGAGACTGTTCGGTTTCAAATCGTCGCTGACGGCGTTTGCTTCCTATCGTTCTTTGGACGCAACGATGTCCGCATCCTTTCCGCCTACAGTAACGACTATACTCACTACCGGTTACCATCGCACCGAATCAGAGATAGCACGCCGTGCAAGTACGGGGCAGACAGTACTCGGAGGGACACTGTCTCTGCAGCGTGCACCCTTCCGACTGTCGCTAAATCTTCTGCACGTAGCAATGAAGGATTCGCTGATGCCTGACATCAGGCAGCGCTATCGTACCTATTGGCCACAAGGAAAACACTTCACGTCGGGTTCCATTGCCTATGCTTTCATGTCTCCTCGCCTGCAATTCTCTGGCGAGACGGCACTGAGTGGCAGTACGGATACCGGCAACGAGGCTGACGGTAAGGCAGCTGTTGCAACGGCAAACCATGCCAGTTGGAAGGTCAGCGACCGCTGGACGCTCTTCGCTCTGCAGCGTTTCTACAGCTATAAGTTTCTGAGTCTGTTAGGCAAAAGTTTCGGTGATGTCAGCAATGTGCAGAATGAGTCGGGCCTATACATTGGCACCACAACCACGATTAAGTCACTCACGCTCTCTGCCTATGCCGACTATGCCTACCATCCATGGTATCGCTATGGTTACAATGGCAGTTCACGCTCATGGGATGCTAACCTGACGGCTGGATATTCGCGGCGTAATATTTCTCTCTCTGCACGCTATCGCTTCCGTGATCAAGGTCTTACTGAAGGGAATTCGGAGGAAGGTAAAAGCATGTTGCAACATACTCTGCGCACCATATTTAAGTATGACAATGGGAAATGGGCATTATCATCCCAGCTTCAAGGCACCTATTTGCCTCAATCTTCCGACTCGGGTTTCCTCTTTTCGCAAGGTGGCGGCTACCGCAACAAGGCTTTCAGCATTTGGATGTCATTGGCGTACTTCTCCACTTCAGACTATGTCTCTCGCCTATACCTGACGGATAGGGCTCTGACCTACGCCTTTCCAGTGTTCATGGTATATGGAAAGGGATTGCGTGGCAATGCCATCTGCCAGGCGATGTTTGGCAAACACATATCAGCAGCAGTGCGATGTGGCGTGCTGCATTACTTCGACCGGTCGCAGATTTCTTCAGGACCACAGCTCATTCCGTCAGCAAACCAGACGGACATACAATTGCAAATAGGTATTAAGTTATAGATTAAGGTGGGTTCTATTAATTAGCTTTGTCATATTTCGAGGCTATTTTCGAGATCAAAGTGTTAGTGAGGGAGGGAGCAATGCGGGCATTGTGACCGAGTAAACTGACACTTTGAGCCGAAAAGAGTCCGAAAGATGACAA
>JAZUKC010000047.1:0-7862 GCA_045643065.1 Prevotella sp. | reverse complement strand
AGTTTGCGTCTTCCAGAATCTCAAGATGTACTAACTTCGGAAGTATAAACTCCACGTCTGATACTGGTGGTATTATTGGTAGTATAGGTAATGGCGACGCTGTAGCTATCATCGATTGTCTCGTTGATTTTGATGCTCCATTAGGCGTTTATGGAATCTTAGGAAAAGGTGGCAGTAATGTTACGATTTCAAGTTGCCTTAATGTAACAGGCAAAACAAGTTATCCTGGCTCAGAAGTAAATACAAGAATTATTTTCTCTATCGACCCTGACATGCCCAATGCTGGATTAATAGGGGGCGAGGTTTGCTATGCACTTGGCACAGGTTGGCAACAGAACTTCGGCACTGATCCATATCCTACGCCTACAGGCGACAAGGGACTTTACCACTCTCGTAGCATTACAAATGAGTACGGTACAGCATACTTACCTTACACAATTAGGTCCGACGAAAACATCAGTTTCTATACTTTTGAGGGCGATGACTCTGACGATGAGGGTATCAAACTGAAGTTCAAATATGCAGAAAAAGTAGAAGCGCGAAGACCTGTGCTGTTCCGTGTTTCTGGATCACCAACGCTAGAAAATCCGGTCGAACTCACTATCTACGATGCTCATGATATATACGAATTTTACGATTATGTTAACTCTATTAACAATTCTTGGTCGATGGATGGATTCTATCAGCAAGGCGTCTTCGAAGGTGACGAGGCAAAGAGAATCTATTACATCTCTGGTGGTAAGATACGTAATGCAAAGAAGACAACCATCGCTCCTTTCCGCGCATTCTTCCATGGTCCAAACATCGAGACTCTCAACGGCAGCAACGGCGTGCCAGCTAAGGCTATCCGCTTCGTCATAGAAGATGCTGATGGCGAGACTACTGCGCTTGACTTCGCAGACTTTGACTCTAACTTTGACTCTAACTTTAACGGAAACTTTAACGGCAAGACTTACTCTATCATGGGAACAGAGGTCGGCGAGAACTATCGCGGCATCGTGATCAAGAACGGCAAGCGATATTTGAAGAAGTAACAAAAAACATATACGCAATGAAAAAACTGTATCTACTACTTGTAGCAATGTGCTGCACCATAGCAATGAATGCTGAAGTGGTGTTCCATCAGAAGGCGGAGCCGACAGCAAGTCAGCGAGGCTTCACCCAAGACCTATGGGAGGATACCGAGACAGGCAAGGTCTATGCCGACCAGGCCTGCACTCAGGAACTCAACCCTGCCGTTGTGGTGAGCTATACCACGCTTGCCTTAAACCCTATCGTTGGCACGGATAATTTCACGGCCAAGAATCAGGGAGTGTATAACTATACCTATTTCGACTGGGTAGGCGAGACATTCTACAATCGTAACCAGATAGGATCGCGCTTTGTCAACTTCCGTGTATATGGAGAAGGCGTTGGCAATGCCCGCATCAAGTGGCACAAGGATCACTCTGTCTATACCCTTGAGCAGTTTATAGTGAACGTATATGTCAACGGAGAGCTGGTATATACCGACAATGATGAAGTAGATGAAAGGCAAGGTCTCTATGTTGTGCCACTGAAAGGACTGAAGACAGGTGACATAGTGATGTTTTATGTAGAGCGCATTGATAAATCTTATTCTGAAGAACTGGGCGACCTTACCTTGGCTGCCTGTCTGGAATATACACGCAGCGACGAAGGTGTTCAAGAGCTTACCATCGCTGCCGACAGCAAGAAGAAGTTCGTTGGCGCTGCCGATCCTGAGCTTACATGGAAAGTAACCAAAGGCGAACTGTTTTCAGACTATCCTCTTCAGGGCATCATCATCAGCCGTGAGCCTGGCGAAGAAGTGGGTACATACAAGATAAGCGTAGAGGAAGATGTTAACAGCACAAACCCTTACTACGATATCCTGTTCGTTGACTCCGAACTTAGCATCGTCGATGGCATTCATCACCCACAGAGAGATGCACGAGACATCATGCCTGGCTATGCCGTGGAATGCTGGGAAGACGCAGAGACGCATCAGTTCTATACCGATGCCTACTGCAGTGAAACCATCTCTGCAGCCGAGGCAATATCATACCTGACGCTTGCAGAAAGCCCTACCATCACCACCGATGGCTTCACCCTTAAGGACTCGGAGACATACACTGACCGCAACTGGCAGCTGAACTGGCTGGCAGAGACAGTCTATGGCAATTCGCAGAAAGGCACACGCTCGGCAGAATTCACAATAGACGCGGAGCAGGCAGAGAATGTTCGCATGAAGTGGTACAAGGACTTTGGCGACTGTCGCTTTGGTGTTTTCGCGGTCAACATCTACGTGAACGGCACAAAGGTGTATTCAGTAAACCAGAACAACAACGAGACTCTCGAGGGATTCTTTGCCGTTTCGCTGCCAACACTGAAGAAAGGCGATGTGGTGAAGTTTGAGACTGTGAAGGACTATACCTCTTCCTGGACAGGAACAGTGACCTTGGCTGCGTGCCTTGAATACACAATGACAAAGTACCATGCCGTGTGTGATCCTACCGTTAGGACCGTAGGCTACGCAAAGGACTGCATAGAGAACTACGTCACAGGCAAGTTGTATGATGCCGAGACATACGAGGAGGCAGATCCTATAACATACATCACATACCCTAAGTTCGAGAGTTCACCTTTCATAAAGAATGAAACATTCAGCTCATTTGATGAGTGTGAATACCAAGGTGTGACCTTCTATAATGGAGCATCTCGCGACATGCGAAATGTGCAGGAAGAAAAACCTCATGCCGACTTCCTTGTTGATGGTGTTGACATTGCCGATGCACGCCTCAAGTGGTATGTAGAATGGTTCAATCCTCTTACTATAAATGTATATGTAAACAACGAGATAATCCAGTCTTATGAATTACCTAACCTAATAAAGCCAGAGAATCGCATAGAGATAACTCCACTGGGCGAACTGAAGGCAAGCGATATAGTAAGATTTGAAGTTGCTGACATGGAGTATAGGGATGTCACTGTGGCTGCCTCTTTGGAATATACCAAGGCAGACATTGAGACACGCAAGCTGACTGTAAAGCCTGATGCAAAGCTCAAGGTGAAGGGCACAAGCGACCCTACATGGACATGGTCCGTTACCGAAGGCTCGCTCATCGACGGCATTGACCTCTCAGACATCACCGCCACTCGTGAGTCAGGAGAGGAAGAGGGCAAGTATGCCATCCATGCATCACAGCCACGAGGCGCTAACCCAAGATATGCTATTATCTTTGAAAGCGACACGCTGAGAATATTCGAAGGCAAGGTGCACGAGCAGTCAGCACCTACACTTGGCGCCTTCGGCTATGCACAAGACTGCCTGGAGGAGACTGCAACAGGAAAGTTATTAGATGCAGAGACATACGAAGAACTTAATCCTGCTCAAGCCATCGTTTATACCAAGCTTCCTGAGAATCCTTTCTTCACCACCAATGCCGAAGATGTGGTTAAGCTGAAGGAGTCGGCAGAATACATGGGCTCGCACTTACACTGGGCTTATGAGACTACATACAAAGCCGAAGAGGCCGGCACACGCAGCATAAAGTTCCGCGTCAGTGGCAACAAGGTGAGTAATGCTCGTCTGGTATGGTATAAGGAACATGATGTAACATGCAGTGGTAATTTTTCTATGGAAGTGTATGTTAACAAAAATTTTGTAAAAAGGACTTATATTAGAACCCCTGAAGATGATAGCTTCGTAGCTATGCCACTGCCTAATGTAAAGGATGGCGACGTTGTGGAATACAGAATCACCAAGCCTTACCCCAACAATGGCAATGGAACCGTAACCCTTGCTGCCTGCCTGGAGTACAACTGTAGCATTGATGATGTGGAGATAGGTAGTCTTGGTGATGAAATAACTTACAACTGGAACATGAAGACAGGTGACGTTGCCATCACAGGCACAGGCGATATGTATGACTTCGATGGTGATTTCAAGAGTCCTTTCTACAACAGCGAAATAAAGACCGTGACCATCAGCGATGGCATCACGAGTATTGGCGACGGGGTTTTCAATGGCTGCAATCAGGTATCTGCCGTGGAAATTCCTTCAAGCGTAGAGCGCATCGGCACCGATGCCTTCGCTAACATGAAGAAACTTACTGATGTAGTGGTGCCAGAAGGAGTGACAAGCATCGGTGATAATGCATTCGGAAACAGTGGTGTAGCTGTCGGTGAACTATACTCTGTAGTTATTCCATCAACTATGGAAAGCATCGGCAACTTTGCTTTCATAAACTGCGACAGATTGGGCTACATCCGTTCTATGGCGGAACCTCCAGCTGTTAGTGCCAATACATTCATAAAAGTGAATGTAAGTGGATGTATATTGCAGGTGCCAGAAGAGTATCTGCAGGCATACAAGACTGCTGAGGTTTGGAAGGATTTCAACAACATTGTTGCCTACAACCCTAATGAGGACACATTCATCACAGGTCAGATGGGCGAGAATGTATATTATGAGTGGAATGTGAACACTGGCCATGTAAGAGTTTACGGAACAGGACCTTCGTATGAATTTGATTATTCCAATAACAAATCTCCGCTGAATAATAAAAACATCAGAAGCGTGACTGTTGAAGAAGGAGTTACTTTCCTGGGTGACTACACCTTCCATGGATGTTATTCACTACTTTCTGCCGACTTGCCTTCAAGTCTGGAAGGCATGGGAATGTATTTCTTCAGTCAATGCCATTCTTTGAAACATGTGACACTGCCTCCGAAATTGAAGACCATTCAACAGTATTCATTTGCATTTTGTGATGCTTTGGAATCAGTAGATTTGCCTGAAGGACTCACAACTATAGAACAAGACGTATTCAGAGATTGTCATTCTCTTCGTGAGATAATCATTCCTTCTTCTGTTACTTCTATGGGCGAACTTACATTTAACTATTGTAAATCGCTGACTCATCTTCAGCTGTCTCCAAACACTAAAGAAATTCCAACTGAGATGTGCTTGAATTGCCCAGCTTTGGAGTCTGTAGAAATACCTTACGGAGTTGAAAAAATAGGACGTTGCGCTTTCAGTTATACCTCTGGCCTGAAGGTAGTGAAGATTCCATCTACTGTTACAAGTATTGGTAGTGCAGCCTTTGCAGTGAACAATAATCTGGCTGCTGTTTACATAGATCTTCCGCCTATCCTTGATAGTGATCTGTTCAGTTACGCCGATAGGGAGTCATGTGTTATTTATGTTCCTCATGGACAAGGCGAAGCATATCGTCAGACTTATCCATGGATGTACTTCAAGAACATAGTGGAGTATCCTTTCATCTCTATCACTGCTAACGAGGATCCTGCAAAGGCAGGTGAATACTACACCACCTTCTATGATGGCCAGAGCGAATACACCCTGGGCGAGGGTGCTAAGGCTTACACAGGAAAGGTGGTGGGCGACGAACTGCGACTCACGCCTGTCAGCGATGGCATCATACCAAAGGGCGAGGCTGTGCTGATAAAGGCTGAGAAGGCCGATGTGCAGATAGCTGCAAGCACCACTGGAGCTGTGAAGTCGGCTGACAACATGCTGCTCGGCTGTGACATTCCAACGCCTGCTCCTAAGGATAGTTACATCTTCACCTACGCTCAGAATGGTCTCGGCTTCTATAGCTTTGCAGCAGGAAGGTATCTGTCGGCACACAAGGCATACCTCGTATTTGCTGAGCCAGAGGGTGCCGAAGCTAAGGGATTGCGACTTGTGTTTGATGACGACGAGGCAACAGAGATAGGCAGGGTACATGTCAACCGCAACGATGGTGTGATCTACAACCTCGCCGGCCAGCGTATCAGCCGCATGCATCACGGTATAAACATCGTGAACGGCAAGAAGGTATTCGTGAAGTAAATACTAACAGAATGACAACAATGAAGAAGAAAATATATATGCAGCCTACCATAACGGTAGTGGAGGCGGAGCTGAACAATCTGATGGCGGACAGTCAGGGGGATGGTGTGAACATCTTCCCTGGCGAAGAGCCAGAGGAGTCAGAAACTCCTACCCCAGGATGGGGTGAGCAGTGGTAGAGGCACCCCTACAGACCCATCCCCATATTCCCCTCCCGTTACATAGGGAGTCTTGTTTTTGTAAAAAGGATGGGAAACTTCAATATAGTAATCTGCTAAGAAACTAATGTTCGGGATGTAGCGCAGTTGGTAGCGCACTTCGTTCGGGACGAAGGGGTCGCCAGTTCGAATCTGGTCATCCCGACATTAGAGGTTTCAAAGGTTTCAGAGGTTTCATTGAACCTGTTGACTCCATTTATCCCAACCACAATATGAAAACTAACTACGACCAGATTGTTCAGGAGGCAGCCGACAAGGTATTTGCCTCAATGGAGTACAGAGTGCAGCCACAGCAGCTGCAACAGTTGAAGGATGCTTTTGAATTTGCACGCGATGCCCACAAGGAGCAGCGACGCAAGTCGGGCGAGCCTTACATCATACATCCTATCTCTGTGGCAATGATTGCCGCCGAGGAACTGATGCTCGACACAAACTCCGTCATTGCCTCCTTCCTTCATGATGTCGTAGAAGATACGCCTTATACCATAGAGGACATCAAGGAGCGCTTCGGCGAAGATGTGGCATATCTCGTGGATATGGTCACAAAGCGCAAGAAGGACACCTACCGCATGTCGAAGCAGGTGGACAACTACGAGCAGCTCCTTGAGTCGGTGCAGTATGACATACGCGCACTGATGGTGAAGCTTGCCGACCGACTCCACAACATGCGCACACTCGACTCCATGCGCCCTGACAAGCAGATGAAGATAGCCGGAGAGACAGACTATTTCTATGCTCCGATAGCCAACCGTCTCGGACTCTTCGATGTGAAGACCGACCTTGAGAACCTCTCGTTCAAGTTCCGTTGCGGCATGGAATACACTGACATCAAGCTCATGCTCGACAAGGACATGCGCGACAACAAGGAGCGCCTCAAGGTATTCACCGATAAGATAGAGCAGATACTTTCCGACAATGGCATCACGGCGCGTGCTGAAGTCTTCTGGCGAAAGCCTTACAGCCTATGGCGCAGGATGCAGAGTCAGGAGAAGGACTTCTGGCATTTGGACAATAGATATTATGTCAGAGTGACTTGGAAGAAAGCAGAATCTCATGAAATGCAGAATTCTGCATTAAACGAAAAAAACACCTGCCTCCGCATATACTCCCTCCTCACGGATGTCTTCCAGGAGAAGCCAGGCTCGTTCGTGAACCAGATAGACCAGGCGAAGGAGAATTCATACAAGAGCATCAATATCATGCTGCTTTCCGGCGAAGGCGTTTGGGAAGATGTGCAGATTTGCTCGGAGAAGATGGTCAATGAGTCGCGCTTCGGATGTCTTGCAGAGGTGGCAGAACGCGCCATCACGCGACATGTGGGCAATGATGTGAGCCACGAGAATGTAACGCAGTGGCTCGAGAAGTTCCGCAAGATACTGAAGGAGATAGCCACAGAGTCGGAAGGACAGCAGTTCATAGAAAGCGTCAAGACATCGCTCTATTACGACGATGTGCTCGTCTTTACGCCAAAGGGTCAGGGCATAATACTGCCAAAGGGTGCCACAGCACTCGACTTCGCCTTCGAACTCCATACGGACATCGGCATGCACGCAAAGTATGCCCGCATAAACGGCAAGCTCTCTTCCATCAAGACCGTGCTCAAGCGTGGCGACTGCGTGGAGATAGGCACGAGCGATTCTCCATCCCTCACAGGGATGTCAGGGGTGGGTCTGCTCAACCATGTCTGCACATTCAAGGCAACGCGACACCTACGCCGCCATTTCGCGGCACAGCTTGCCAAGCAGCAGTTCAACCGCTGTCCGCACTGTCTGCCACTCCCTGGAGGA
>JAZUKC010000046.1:0-8108 GCA_045643065.1 Prevotella sp. | reverse complement strand
GCGTCTGGAAGACGCTACAGCAACCAGCATCAAGGTAGCGTCCTCCAGACGCTGTGATAAGATTCTCAGAACCCGGGCACTGCGTACCCGGTTATAGACCGCCTCTGCGAGGCTGTATCGGCCTCCAGCCGAATCATGAATTGCCACTAAATTGACGCAGAACCCAAAAACTATGATATTATCGAACGTAACGTAGGTTTTGAGCATTGCAAAACTACTAAACGAGTCAACTTTATTCATCAATAATTATTAACCGGGTCAACCTACCTTATGAATAAGGCGTAAAGTAGTCAACCAAAATCATTAAACTACACAGAATGTTGAGTGTGCAGGTATTGTGCACAACTGTGCATAGTATTGATGCACAACTGTGCAGGCACTTAGCACAACTGTGCATGGTAGTCATGCACAGTACGATTTTGGGGGTGATGGCAGGGTGACGGTAGGGTGACGGTGAAATAACTACCGTCACCGTTGTTACGTGTTGATATACAATGCGTTATGAGAAAAGGGTGACGGTGACGGTGCTTGTTAATTTTTTAGGGTTCTGCGTCAATTTAGTGGCAACTTGTCATTCGGCTGGAGGCCGATATCTTGATAACCGGTTGCGCCGAATGTAATGGCGCTGCCGGATAAACGACAAGAAAAAGATTATGCGTCTGGAGGACGCTACAGCAACCAGCATCAAGGTAGCGTCCTCCAGACACGCAGAATCACTCTTTTCCACACACTTTCAAATAGAACCTAATTAAATAACACATATTTCATATATTTTTCCTTATTATATTTTGCAGTTTCATAATATTTTAGTAATTTTGCATCGCAAAATGTTCAGAGCAACATGCTCCATCACTTTCAAATGAGAAAAATATAAACAAAAAAAATATGTTAGTTATGAAAAAAACTTTACTTTTATTATGCACATTCCTGTGCTCGTTGGGAATGTGGGCGACTGAGGTATCGTATGTAATGAAATCGTACGATTCAACCAACAAGGTCTATACTGCTACAGATGATCAAAATGGGGTATGGTCATTGAGTACGAGTTGTTCGACAAGTAACCAGTTACCGGCAGATTTTAGTCAGACAGGTGCAAGTAGTCGTGGTATTTGTTTTAGTACACCAAGTAATGTAACCGTAACATCTCAGACATCTTTCACCAACGTAACAAAAATCGTTGTTGAGGCTTCATCAAATATCGGCAGTGGTACTGGTACACTTGAAATCAAGGTTGGAACCACTAGTCTTGGTTCGAAGGATCTTTCCAAGACCAATCATGCCACTTATGAGTTTACATCTGCTACTGCCTTATCTGGTGTAATAACTTTAACAGTTAACCAAGGCAAGAACTCAGTATGGATTGGCGGATTCAAGGTAACAACTAATACCGGAGATTCTGATTCTCAGCCAACCGCTCTATCAGTTCCATCAAACCTCTCTTCTTCGAATGTCACCACAACAGGTGCAACTCTCTCTTGGGATGCAGTAAGCAATGCAAGTAGCTACACTGTGAAAATTGGCGAAACAGAGTATACCGGTGTAGAAACAAACTCCTATTCTGCAAAAGATTTGACTGCTGGCACACAGTACACATGGACTGTAAAGGCTGTAGGTGATGGCACTAATTACGCAACAAGTGCTTATGCTGCAAACGCAACATTCACAACTGAGACAGAACAAGGTGGTGAAGACAATCCTTCAGGTGATGGTACTTGGACAAAATGTTCTATCTCCGATCTTACAACATCTGATATTTTTGTCATTGTAGATGCTAATACCGGCAAAGCAATGACAAATAACAACGGTACTTCTAGCGCTCCTGCAGCAACTGCAGTTACAGTATCACAGGATGGAAATACGATTACAGGCGTTACAGACGTGATGAAATGGAATATCAGCGGTAACGGAACAAATGGTTACACCATCTATCCTAATGGCTCAACCACCACATGGCTTTATGCTACAGCAACAAATAATGGTGTTCGTGTTGGAACGAGTGACAACAAAACCTTTGTTATTGAGAACCATACTAATGGTGAACCTTTCCTCAAACATAGTAGCACGGAGCGTTATATCGGTGTGTACAATAGTGCAGATTGGCGTTGCTATACTTCTATCAACACAAATATCAACGCAACCCAAACTCGCTTTTACAAGTATGTAAATGGCGATGAACCTACTGACCCAGACAAGACTGTTACAAGCATTGACGTAACAGGTACACCTGCTACTTTCTGGAAAGGTGATACTTTCAATCACAATGGTATCACTATTACTGCAAACTATGACGATAAAACTACTGGCAATGTTACCTCTTCAGCTGAGTTCTCGACCCCTGACATGACCACTCCTGGTACCAAGACCGTAACCGTTACCTATCAGGGCAAAACTGCCACATACGACATCACCGTTCAAACTATCGCAAATACACAGGAAACTGCTTATACTGTAGCTCAGGCAAAAACAATCATTGATGCAGGTAAGGACTTGACCACTCAGGTTTATGTTGCTGGTAAGATTAGCCAGATTGACTCTTATGATAACACCTATAATTCTATTACTTACTGGATTTCTGCTGATGGTACTACTACTGACCAGTTTGAGGTCTATTCTGGTAAGAACCTCAACAATACCGATTTCGCAGCTCAGAGCGACATCGTTCTTGGCGCAGATGTAGTAATCTATGGTGTTATTAAGAAATATAAATCTACCTATGAGTTCGATAAGAACAACTACCTCGTTAGCTATACCGCTCCGGTAAACAAGACAAAGCCTGAGTTATCATTTGCTAAGCCTTCTGTAACTGCATATCTCGATGCTCTTGATGAATTCGAGGGATTGACAGTAGTTACCAACCCTGTAGGTCTGGCTGGCGTTCAGTATTCTACAAGCGATGACACAAAGGCAACTGTTGACGCTAACACTGGTGTTGTCACAATCAACAATGAGGCTACTCCTGGAACTGTAACTATTACCGCTTCTTATGCAGAGACCGAGGATTACGCAGCTGCTGACGACGCATCTTACGTTATCAACATCGTTGCAAACAAGCCTGTTGTTGTTAAGCGTGCTATTGTTGCTCAAATGGGCGATAAGTATTATGCAGCTACTACTGATGTTTCAAGCAGCAAGTTGGTTGCCGTAGAAGTGACTGTCGTTGATGATAAGGTGGTTTATACAGGAACAGCTGATATTACTTGGAACTGGGAAGCTACTGCTGGTACTCTTATGACTGGTGACAAGGCACTAACTCAATCTGGTACAGGAACTAATGTTGCTCTTACCAATACCGGTAACAAAACTTGGCAGATTGATGCGACCCTTGGTATCGTCAATACAAACACACCAACTCGTGCACTTGTATGCAATGGTTCCGTATTCGGAAACTATTCGAAAGATAACGTAGGCAAGACTGGATATACCGGCAAGGCTTCTTTGATGGAGATATCAGATGTTCCAATCTTCGCATCTCTCGCAGACCTTATTGCAGCAGATCAGTCTTTCGACGCAGTAAACGTTAAAATCGATGACAAAGTCTTTGCAGCTGTGGCTCCAAGGGAGGGAGCATACGCTGTCCTGCTTACTAATAGTCAAGTCACACTTGCATCATCTGGCGAAGACCTCGGGTGGCTTGCTGGTGGTACGGTCACTGGAACTCTGACTAATGTCGCTTGGGATAATGAACATAAAGCATTGATGAACCAGGAACCATTCTGGTCAAGCCTTACTTACAAAGCTCCAGAGGTTAAGGTATTCGCTTCTATAGACGAACTGCTTGACGCAAAGCTTGACCACGGAACAACCGTTACTGTAACTGTTAATGGTACAATCACAGAGGTTAGAGAAGTAGAAGGAGATGGAGCCTATGTGGTTGTGCTGGATAATACGTTCTCAATAGGTTCTCCTTCTTCTGAGCTCAACTGGAAAGTAGGCGGCACAGTATCAGGTACATTGGAAAATGTTATTTTTGGAACTGACGAAGATGAAACTGGAGTCGTCAGCGCGTCAGAGAATCTCTTCGAAAAACTTACTTATGTAGCTCCTGCAGCAACTATCACCGTCAACTCATGCGGCAACGCATCATTCTCTTGCGACAAAGCTCTCGACTTTACAAACGCAGACGTGAAGGCTTATATGGTAACAGCAGAAACAGCAGAGAACATCACTCTTACAGAGATCAAGAAGGTTCCTGCTAACACTGGTATCTTCGTACTTGGCGAGGGCGGTACATATAATATTCCTATTCTTGAAGGCGATGCTGACAATGCTTCGGCAAACAAACTCACAGCTACAACAACAGCAAAGCCTATTGACGGTTCAGAGAATATCTGGGCACTCAGCAAGACCGATGGCAAACTTCACCCTGTAAACTCTGGTACTATCGCTGCAGGCAAGGCTTATCTCGTTAGCGAGTTCCTTGTTGCTAATGGCACTAATGAAGCACGTGGTTTCGTATTCGTTGATGACAACATAATAACAGGAATCAACGCCGTTTCTGGTACTACCGCAAACGGCACCACATACAACCTCGCAGGTCAGCGTGTTGAAGCTAATGTTAAGGGCATCGTGATTATGAATGGTAAGAAGTATATTAACAAGTAATCAAAGAAAGGGAACAAGAAAATGAAGAAATATATTAAGCCAAGATTCATGACTATACTGCTCAACAACCAAGCAATTCTCACAGGATCAAACGTTGAAGTTGACGGAAATCCTATTGACGGTAACGATGTAGGCGCAAAGGGCGGCAACATCTGGCAATGGATGGGTGAGGAAGAATAATCCATCCTCCCATCTCCAAACATCATGACGCATAAGGGGGGCAGACCCTCTTATGCGTCATTTTACAATTCACACCAAATTATGAAGAAGACCTTATTTATATTATGCGCTCTCCTCTGCTCATTACACATGTGGGCAGATGGCACTCTAACTGTGGATTTTGAGTCGGAAACAACTGCCTACACAGATTGGGTGTTTACTAACTTCGCTTCAAACGTATCAAAGTCAGATGTTCCTGCTCATGGTGGCAAATATATAGGAACAACTAACGTTAAAACAACCGGTTCTCTTCAAACAAAGGATAAAATTGCGACTCCTAAATCAATAACATTTTATATTTCTAAATCAAGCACTAATACAACAGCTTCATCATGGAAGATTCAGGTTTCTTCTGATGGCAAAGCATGGACGGACGTAAAGACGGTCTCTGCCTCATCTGTAACAATGGGAGAATGGACAGAGGTAACTCAGTCACTTACCGCCTACAGTAATGTTTTCGTTCGTATTTATTATGACGGCACTACCGCTGTTCGTTGCATTGACGACGTTACGTTGACATATTCAGGAGACAATACAAATTACAAAGTTAACATAGCAAACGGCATAATAGGTGGTAGCGTAGCTTCAGACAAACCCACAGCCAAAGAAGGAACTACCATAACTCTTTCGGCTATACCTGATGATGGTTACGAATTCTCTTCATGGGACGTTACAGACACATCAACCTCAGAGGCAATAGCAGTAACAGACAATAAGTTCACAATGCCTGCAGCTAACGTAAATGTATCTGCTGTATTTGTTGAAAAAGAGAAATATGCAATTACATGGAGTATAAATAACAATTTAACCTCTCAGGATGTTTATGAGGGTTCAAACATAGAATTTCCGAAAGATATAGCAAATCCTGTCAACGGCAATTCAAAGTCTTTTGTTGGTTGGACTGAATCTGCGGCCATAGAAGGAGAACCATCTATTATTACAAATGCAAAAGCGACAGAGAATAAAACTTACTATGCTGTTTTTGCAAATGTGACGAAGGGTACATCAGGAACAGCAACTATTACTAATAAAGCCACGACTCAATCAGTTTCCTATAGCAAGTTCCAAGAAGAGGACGACATGGGTAACACCTGGAACTTCTTCGCTTATAATGGTTCTGAAAATATAGATGACGGCAGGCATTTTTTCTTTCAGATAAACAGAAGTGATAATGGTTACCATATATCATCCCCCACTTTTCCTTCTAACGTGAAAGAAATAAAAGTTTGGGCTTGGAATGTTAGCGAAAAAGAAGCAAGAAACGCATATCTTTGCACATCAACTGATAATGCCAAGCCTACAACTGGTGATCTTGGAACATTATCTATTGCTCCAAGCACAAAGAATATTGAAATGACATTCAGTCTGAATAGCGACTTTAAACAGTTCAACATCTTTTCTTCAGCAGTAATTGGTTTCGAAAAGATTCAGGTTACATACGAATACCCGGATATTTATTCTAACTACACAACCACCATCGCCCCTGCCCCATCATCTGTAAATCTCAACGCAAAGGGCTATGCCTCTTTCTCTTCTGATTACGAATTGTCAATAGATGGAGCAACTGCATATACTGCAAAGGTTAATGAGGAAGCAAAGACAATAACATGGAACGCTATCAATGACAACGTTATCCCTGCAAACGAGGGCGTTCTGCTTAAGGGTGACGCTGGCGAGAAGGCTACATTCGCTGTTTCTACTACAAACAAGTCAAACATTGCAGACAACGACATGAGATCAAACCTTGTTGCAAAACCAAAGTCTGAACTCGATGGTTGCATCTATGTCCTCAGTGGAGAAAACATCATCCGTCTTTCTGATACAGGTACAGTTGGTGCAAATAAGGCTTATTTCAACCTCAGCCAGTATGTTACAAATGCAGAAAGTTCAACAGGAGCTAAAACATTTACAATGATCTGGAATGATGGTGGGATTGCAACGGGTATAAACGATGCCAGCACAAGTACAAGCAACGGTATCGTGTACAACCTAACAGGTCAACGCGTAAATGCTAATGCAAAAGGCATCGTAATTATCGGTGGCAAGAAATATATAAACAAGTAAAGGGGGAGGATAACGAATATGAAGAAATACATCAAACCAATAGTAATAGAAGTTATTCTCGACAGCACTCGTCTCCTTGCCGGTTCTGGTCCATCAGCAGGCTTCGTTGATGGTGAAACAGAAAGCGCCGACGCAAAGAGTACTACCACAGAATTCTGGAACTGGACAAACGAAGAAGAATAATCTTTCTCTCTGATATCTAAAAATGACGCATAATGGGGGCCGACTCTGTTATGCGTTATTTATTTTATATAGAAAAATTTGGTGATATCAGAATTATTACTTACCTTTGCACAAAGATAAAAAATAGGAGGACAAATATTATTTCAAAGGTATGACACAGTACGTTGCAAATCCGATTTATGACAGTGTGTTCAAATTCATGATGGAGGATGAACGCATTGCTCGTTCCATGGTTTCGCTTGCAGGTCGTGCGATAGAGGAGAACGACGTTGAATTGCAACGTATCATTTCTCGTCTCGCTTCCGCTGCTGCTAATCCCGACATTCGCCATACGATGAACATTGAGGATGAGATATTCACAGAACTGGAGAATCTTGACACTCAAGTACTTGTTCAAAAGAAGAAGATCATCGAGCAAGGTGAACAAATAGCACAGCAAGGCGAACAAATAGCACAGCAAGGCGAACAATTGGCACAGCAGGGTGAACAATTGGCTCAGCAAGGCGAACAATTGGCACAGCAGGGCGAACAAATAGCTCAGCAGGCATCACAACTTGCTGCATCCGTGAAACTAATGTTGAAGAGTAGCATCCCTTGTGAAGTCATTGCACAGACTTTGGGCATTGGAATAGACGATGTAATTAAGTACTCACAACAGTAATGATGTAGATGCAATAATGACGCATAATAGGGTCTGACCGGTCTGACCCTGTTATGCGTCATTTTGTTTATTCACTAAGTGGATCCTCTTGGATAATACTCTACTTTATTGTCTTTATGCCGTTGAAGATTACGATGCCCTTGACACTGCCGCTGGCAGGTATGCCAGAGACACCGTATGATGGAGAGTCGGTGGCATCATT
Source organism: Prevotella sp. (assembly GCA_045643065.1). Lineage (GTDB taxonomy): Bacteria > Bacteroidota > Bacteroidia > Bacteroidales > Bacteroidaceae > Prevotella. The sequence continues at coordinate 177 of JAZUKC010000046.1, read as the reverse complement.
GACGATGTCATGTGCGAATTGCGCCTAAAATAACAATTTGCAAAAATATTGGGACAAAAACTTTGCAGATTGGTTTTTTATTATTATCTTTGCATTCAAATCGTAACATAAGTAATACTTAATATAAAAACCTAATAAAAGACATGAAACAAAACATTCCTTACAAGATTTATCTTG
>JAZUKC010000045.1:0-2350 GCA_045643065.1 Prevotella sp. | reverse complement strand
CTATATAGCGTGGAGGACCAACTCCTCTCTTTGCCAGAATTCAGTGGGGCTCAGTATGTCATGAAACGCTATTTCCTCTCCGACAGCACCAATCAGGCACCACTTATGCGCCAGCAGGAGAATGTCGCCATCTCATTCATTCAGCAGCAGCCACTTGATGGTACAAAGGTGGCTGTGTGGATGTATATGCAGCGTGGCGTTGAGATTTCCACAGAGAACGACATGGTTGTCAGTAGTCGTAATGGCTACAGACATCTCTGGAAAATGGGTATGTGCAGCATTCTGGGCGATAGCGCCAAGCAGACTGATACTATTCTCAGGGAATATGAGGAACTGCTTTGCAAGGAAGGTGCAACTCTCGAACGCAACTGTCTGCGCACATGGTTCTTCGTTCGTGATGTCGATACGCAATATGCAGGAATGGTTGTGGCTCGTCGTGAGAACTTCGATCTGCTCGGTTTGACCAGCGATACCCACTATATCGCATCAACCGGTATTCAGGGCGGACCTGCCAATCCCAAGGCAATCATCCAGATGGGTGCTTACTCAATTGCAGGCGACAGCTGGAACCCTCAGCAACAGCATTATCTTTATGCCCCTACTCACCTCAATCCTACCTATGAGTATGGTGTCACTTTCGAGCGTGGTGTCTGTGTGGAGTATGGTGATCGTGCACATACCATCATCTCTGGTACAGCGAGTATCGACAATCAGGGAAGGGTGTTGCACGTTGGTGATATCGTTAAGCAGACCGAACGTATGTGGGAGAATGTCGAGGCACTTCTCAAAGAGTCGGACATGGACTACGACGATGTCATGCACCTTATTGTATATCTACGTGACACAGCTGATTACAATGAAGTTAAGCAGATGTTCGACCGTAGATTCCCTAACATTCCTACAGTCATCTCTTTTGCACCTGTTTGCCGTCCTACCTGGCTAATTGAGATGGAGTGCATCGCAATCAAGTCACGCAACAATCCACAATTTCCTAACTTCTAACTTTCTTCTTTCCTTCCTCCTCATTCTCTTCTCTACTATACTTTCCTACAGTATGCCCCCCCATCTACAGCGAATAATCATCTTCTTTTTGTTAAAAAACAATTCTAAATGGTGTTAAGATAAAAAAGGTAATAAAGTAGGGTGTCCAGTTTGTCGTTCTAAAAACGCGCTGGATTATCCCTGCTTGAAATGTTAATTTAATGCTCTGATATATAACGTTTTAGCAACAGAAATAGTTCTTTGAAAATTTGCATATCTCATTGATTTTTAGTAACTTTGTTTAGAAACATTAGCCATGCCATGGGCACAATCCAGAAGAAAGTGTATGGCAAACAGGCTGATTTCGTTGCATTTACCAAACTATTAGGCGAGGTAAGGCTGCAACTTGGCATTGCCCTCAATGGTACGAGGTGCATCTACACCACCGCAGAAGAGAGTACCTTTGAGTTCGCATTTCGGATAGCAGTCAATCCAACCTGTAAAACCTGCTTCTGCACGCTTAGGTGCTTATTACGATTACTTTCTTCATTTTATTACTTGTTTGCTTCGTTATATTGTTCGTCAGTTACTGGTTCAAGCCATTCGTTTGACTCTGGATCACCAACATGGACGTGGCTTGCAAGATGCTGGAACCATGAATCCCTTGTCGCTCCGTGCCAATGCTTTGCACCTTCAGGGATGTCGATGATGTCACCTGCATGAAGACGGATGGCAGGTTTGCCCCATTCCTGATAGATGCCCTCACCGCTGACGCAGATAAGTATCTGGTGTGCTCCGTGATGAACGTGCCAGTTGTTGCGACAGCCAGGTTCGAAGGTTACATTTGCATAATTCTGAACTGTCTTTTCTCCTTCAGCAAGGTTCTTTGGCTGAATCTGCGCAAGGTGACTCTGTCCTGTGAAAAACTGAGCATATGCATCGTTAGGATTGCCTTTTGACCATGAGCCAGCTTGTGCATCAGCGGAGGCATCATATTGTGAGAGACCATTATCAGAAAGGTAGTTACATAGTTCATCAACTACTTCCTGACTATTGCCTATGTTTACGGCTCCTACCTTGTGTGCAGCAAGCTGAGGTGCAACTCCTTTCAGGGCAGAGAGAGCCGCCACGGTAACTATCTCACGGTCGGCAGCAGAAAGTTGATCGCCGGCGAAGATGTCACCGAAGAGGTGTGCCTTCAGATAATAGTCGTTCTGAGGAGAGAACTCATTCTTAACAGGTCCGAATAGTTTTGTCTGTACTTCTGTGCCGACTTCAAGAGATTTTTTTGCGTCCTCCCAAATTGCTGGGCGAACCCAAGGCTTGCCTTCATTATACTTGCCGTTACTTGCTTCAAGTACTTTGCTGA
>JAZUKC010000044.1:0-2876 GCA_045643065.1 Prevotella sp. | reverse complement strand
ATGGCACGCAGCCAGCGCAGCGCATAGTCCGTGTCGAGCGTGTACGTCCGCCACTTGCGGAGGTTCTTGCGAATGCACAGCAGCTCATGCAGCGATGCGATGCAGTCTTCCACCTCCGCGCCCTCGTCCTCCTGAGCGGAGTCTGAGGGAGGAAGCTGCAGGACGTAATGCTCCAGCGGACTGGTGGCATCGGTGACGTACTGCCACAGACGGGCATCAATGCCTTCGAGCTCGTCCCGAACGTCGGGGCGGCGCAGATATGTCCTCAAGTCGCAAATGAGTTGTGCCTTGATGTGGAGGAGTTGGGTGTTGTCCATTTTATTGATTTTCTTGTTAAACACGAATTACCGTGAATTAGCCGTGAATTTATCAGGAATACCATTTTCCTACTGCATCGAATGCGTCAGCAAGTTCGTTGCAACCGATGTTTTTCAGAAATTCAACGAGTATATCATCTGCCTCACGATGTCCCGTTTCATAGTCAATATCGTCGGCGAGCAATGCCTTCATCTCATTTAACGCTTTCTCGTGGAATTTTACATCACGAATCGGTTCGTCTGTATTTTCGGCAAAAGCCGCATATCGTTTATTGAACGACAATTCATTTCCACACTCTGGGCATTTACAAGTTGAATGGTCATAAACTGGCTCATTCCATTTGTCTATGTGATTATGGTTCGTAAGTTCGTCTTTATCAAACAAAATTATTGCATGACATTTATCACAAACATGCTTATACCATAATTTGCTGTGTCCTATAATCTTTGCCATCTTTTCTTTTCCTTTGAATGATATTATGCACGCATCTTCGCCAAATGCTTACGGCGACGATCATTGTACTTATTCTTGCCCGAACGAAGCAGATACAAGCCATATTCCTTCGGAGACATGCCCGAATTGGCATAATAGTAATCGGGATGCAAAGGCTCCGTGTACTTCTGCTGAATCACATTCTGCGAAGCACGCTGGCTCACCGCATTCTGCTGACCCTGATTATCCTGAGCACGCTGATCTTGCGCCTGCTGAACAGTAGTCTGATTAACCTCGGCAATAGTCTGTGCCGTTTCCATAGCAGTAGGACCAAGACCGCCCACTGCACCGAGTGCCGCTGCTGCAACACCCATTCCAAGTTTCTTTGCTTTCATCTTTTCTTGATTAAATAAATGTAACTAAAAAAAGCCCCTCCCTCCTAACGGGAGGGGTTTGGGGTGGGTCTTTTACTCCATACTCATCGGAGGCTCACCGCCCCCCTGCTCAGAGCCAGGGTTATCGTTATCGTTCTCGTTATCGTCCGACGCCTTCGCCCACGACAGGCTCGCGCCCTGGATAGCAGCCTTGATGTCCTCCGAAGGCACAAAGTTCACATGCGTCCTCACCGCATCCATCGTCAGCTCCTCAGCCTTCTCGAACCAACCGCTCGAGCACGAAGGCTGGAGCTTGCCCAGAGGACCCAGGGCAACAATCATACCCTTCTTGATCTGCGCCACCGCCGCCTGAACGAACAGCTTGGCACATGCCTCCACCTCGGCAGGGTTCATCGAAGTGTTGTGTCCCGCTTCCTCAGCCAGATCAGCGAACGAGGCCGTGCCGTTGCTGTTGACGCGAGCAGAAATACCATACATCTTCTTCGCCGGATTGTAGCTCTTAGCTTTTGAAATCTTCAGTTTCATACGCTTTCAGTTTTTATTAAAAGATTAAACATTACTTAACGGCAACCGCATCGTTGCCTTAACGATAGGCTAACCGTTACTTAACGGTCGAAAAATCGTTATGGGTTTACTTTTGTTTTTATCATCCCCGATTTTGACATTTTGAGGTGTCAAAAATAGGGATTTCCCTATTTGTTACTTTATTTGGTATTTTTTTTGTTATTTTATTTGGTAATTTGAAAAAAAAGTCGTACCTTTGTAGTAGAAAAAGAAAAAGATAATAAACCTCTTAAATCTGGTGGCAACAGTAATTCAGCAACAAGACAATGACAACTTCAATCTTCTTCAACTCAATCGTTAAGGAAACAGCAAAGGCAGTTCTCGTATCAGTAAATGTTTACTACAACGCTAACGCTCCTAAGGCTCGCGAAATGTGGATGCCTAAGTCTGTAATCGTTTCTCAGACTGAGAGCCTCATGGAGATCAAGTCATGGTTCATCGAGAAGCAGATGAACGAGAACGCTTTCCACGGCTATCGCATGAACTTCGAGACTCCTGTTAACTTCTAATCTAATCAACCCGAATCAATAACTTTTAATCCCCTGGTGGCAACAGTAATTCAGCATCACAATTATGAAGACTTTCAACGGTAACACAATCTCAAAGAAGAACATCCAGTCAGTACTCCGCACAATGGACGCAACCAAGATCTTCCGTCTCGTACACATCATCTACGGCGGCAAGGTAGAGCGCAAGCAGGTGTTCGACTTCATCAAGGAGTTCGCACCATCTGACAAGGTAGCACGCGAGGCTTACAAGATTGCCTACTCTGGCAAGAACGATGTGACAAAGGGCGTTGGCTACTTCGCTAAGGCTATCGCATTCCAGCAGGCTAACCACAAGCACATCGCCATCCAGTGTCTCCGTGAGAACATCGCTCGCGGTCTCGACTCCTACACCAAGCGTCCTATCATGGGTCACACCCACCTCTACTTCGCATCCCCAGTCTATCAGCACAGCGACTACACCAAGTGGCGCAGCCTTGAGATAAAGGGCATCGAACGCTTCTGTGAGGTTATCTGCCGTCTCGCTGACAAGTATTTCCCAATCGCTAAGTAATTATGACAAACGAAAGATTCATCCTTCAGCCATCCCAGGAGCAAGGCTTCTGGGTGGCTACAGACAAAACGAACGGCATCGTGGTAAAGTTCCGCGAGCATCAGTTCA
>JAZUKC010000043.1:0-26514 GCA_045643065.1 Prevotella sp. | reverse complement strand
CGACCAACTGAACGTATCATAGTAGTGCCTTCCAGGCACAAGTTACTTGTTGATTGGATTCCGGACACTTCGTGCCCGGTTACTCAAAGTATTGGCTTCCAGCCAAATACCAACCCTTAATATTCGTCGAACTCACGTTATATAACCAATACAAAACGCCGCCCGTTTCTTATTGAGTCGGGCGGCGTTTTCTATTGAATCGCCGAGTACTTCCTAAGGAGTACTGGAGTAATTCGTAAGGAGTACTGGAGTAAATCCTATTGAGTACTGGGGCGAATAAATTGTTATTCCTTGTCCTGATACTGCCTTGGCGACATGCCAACACGCTTCTTGAAGGTCTTGGCGAAATACTTCGGATCGGTGAAACCAACCTTGTATGCCACCTCGTTGATGCGGAACTGACGCGTCTCCAATAGCTGCATGGCACGCTTCATCCTGATTTCCTGGATGAAAGCAGCAGGGGTGCGGTCCAGCGTTTCGTTGCACTGGGTGTACAACTGTGAACGACTCATGCCCATTTCCTTCGCCAATTGCTCCACGCCGAAGTCCGTCTCGCTGATGTGCGCCTCAATGCACTCCACCAGTTGCTGTGCCAGCTGGCGGTCGAACGGTGTCACATCAGGAGCAGAAGGGAAGATGTCCTCGGCAGTATCCACGGCAGTGTCCGAACTGACAATGAGCTTCGGATGGTTCACCTTCCACACCAGCGCTGCCACTATTGCTGCCAACGCCAGCACCACGATGATGATGATCCACTGCCACCAGTTTGGGGACACCGAGAACTGCACCTCGGTGATGTTGCCGAGCCATGCTCCTGTGGCATCCGTACTGCAGAATTCCACGGTGTGAGTGCCAGGCAGCAACCATGACATCTGCACCTCACCGTTGCCCGCCTCCAGGTAGTGCCATTGCGATTCGCCCTTCTCCCTCCATGCATAGCTTATGCTGCGCGGAATGCGATAGTCCAGAAGCGCAGGCTTTATGCTCACCGTCTCGCCCATGCCGAGACTCGTTCGCAGGTCGTCGAAGACAAGATTAGTGTCCTTCAGCGTCGAAGACTTATGACGCAAAGGCAGTTTCAGAATGCCACAGTCCAGTCCTGCGTAGAGCGTGTCGCCCTCGACCAGCAGCGCCGATTCAGCAAACGAAGCATTGATGCCCAACCCTTCGTCGTCATAATAGCGCACGTTGCCACGCTTGATGTCATAAAGCACCAACCGGTCTGGGTTTGCAAAGACCAGCACGCTGTCGCCATATGTCGTCATGCCGTATATGCAGTCGGCAAGGTTCGGGATATCTATCGGGCAGAGTTGCTTCTCTTTGCCTTTTTCGTCAACCACAAACACGCCCTGGCTGTATGCTCCGATGTACATCTTGCCACCAATGCGGGCAATGGCAGACACATCAAAATCGCCATAGCGGTCTATCGGTTGTCCCTGATTATCATACAGATACACACCCGTAGTGGTACACACACCTATCGTGTCTCCCATAGCACAGATGCGTCGCACCTGAGTCATGTCCTGCCCCTGAGGCGTTGATAGCGCAGCAAAGAAATTCTGCAGCGTCGGCATACTGTTCAGTTCCAGCAGCGAGAATCCATGGTCCCATGTGGCCATCCAGATGCGATTGGCCTTCGTGTTGAGGTAAAGGTCGAAGATGTTGTCAGAGCGTAGCGCCGAGCCGTATGCTGTTCGCCAGGCGTGAAGCGTCTGCTGCGGAGTGTCTATATTGTCCAGACATGCCATTCCTGCCACACGCATGCCCAGCCACACTCGGCCTTTGGCATCCTGCACCATGCGGTAAACACTCTCGATGCACTCCGCACGCTGCTGCTGCCAGTGGCCGTTAGCGTCAAGAAATGCCATGAAACGACCGTCGCGTGAGTATCTTACGACGAGTTTGTCCTTAGTAGAAACCAGCATGGTGCCGTCCTTCAGACGCAGGAACGACCTCACATCCGAGCGGAAATCAGTTCCGGCAGCATCGCCCACCTTATTATATATATGGAAGTCCTGTGGCGCAAAGCTTATCTCGTAGAGCGCATTCTCGAAGTTCACCCATAGGTTGCCCTGACGGTCCTGATAGTTCTCGCTGTGCGGACGCTCCATCGGCATCGTCCTGCTGTACGGTATGCGGTATTCCTCCCCCTTATGATGCATCACCAGTCCCTGCTCGTCGTAGTCAAGAACCTCCTTTGGCGGGTTCTGGTTTTTCAGCGTTACGGGCTTGAGAAGTTGCTTCAGCTCGCGCGTTTCGGGATTGAAACTCACGAACTTCTGGTTGTTTATCTTCATCAGCAGCGTGCGTCCGTCACGATCTACAACCACCTTTCTTATCCAGCCTATCTTCTTTCCGTCCTTCGTGGCGCTGTACGACTTGAACTCCTTGCCGTCGAAACGGCACAGTCCCGACCGCGAACCAATCCAGATGTACCCCTGTGCGTCCTGCGTGATGGACGTAACGTAGTTCTGAATCAGTCCGTTCTCAACGGTGAAGCGACGGTAGCGCATCACGTCCTTGCCTGCTGTCGGTAGCACAGCAAGCATCAGCAGCATGGTTGTCAGGGCAAAATGAAGAAGTCGTTTCATAGGTGCAAAATTAACAAAAAATCGGGAAATAAACGATTGTTACCCCTAAAATCAATGTTTTTACCCCGTATTTAGTGTAATAATGAATAATTTTGCAGTGAAAATCAGAATCAAACAAACAATAAAAACGAAATGAAGAAACTACTGCTTTCTGCTGCAATCATGATGTCTGCCATGACAAGCATGGCGCAAGACGTCAGCAAGTATCCTTGGATGGACACCAGCAAGTCGTTCCATGAGCGTGCTATGCTGTTGTGTAAGGAACTCACTCTGCGTGAGAAAATAGACCAGTTGGGCAACAATGTCTCGCTGCCCGTTAAGCGCGATGGCGTGACCATTCTGCCAAGCTATCAGTACTGGAACGAGGCAATACATGGTGTTGCACGTTCAGGTGCTGCAACATCGTTCCCAGAGTCTAAGGGTATGTCTGCCACATGGGACCGCCAGCTCATCTATGATTGTGCCAACGTCATCTCCGACGAGGCACGCCGCTACTACCTTGACAAGAACAAAGGCCTGAATTATTGGTCACCAACAATCAATATGGCACGCGATCCACGCTGGGGACGCGAGGAAGAGAACTACGGCGAGGACCCATTCCTTGCCGGCGAACTTGCTGTTCCGTTCATCCGCGGCTTCCAAGGCGCTAACTTCGACGGTACACGCAACACACCATACCTTAAGCTTGTGGCTACCGCAAAGCACTTTGCTGCAAACAATTATGAGCAAGGTCGCCAGTCAACAACATCGTTCGTGAACGAGAAAAACATGCGCGAGTACTACCTTCCTGCATTCGAAGCATGTGTGAAAGATGCCGGTGTGAAGTCGATTATGTCGTCATACAACGCCCTTTCAATAGACCCAAAAGAGCTTGATGCCAACGGCAAGGGTTACACTGAGGCACATGGCGGACTGCCAATGTCTGCCAACAAGATGCTGCTCACCGACATTCTGCGTGGCGAATGGGGCTTCGACGGCTACGTTACCTCAGACTGTGCTGCCATTGCCTGCATACATCGTGCAACGAAGCACCTCTATTTTGGCAACTATACAGCCGGAACCGTTGACGACGGCATCAGCGAATCGCAGGTGCATAACCCTTACAACAACAGCACCGAGGAGGAGATGCTGATGGAGGCACGCTCTACTTCGCTTGCCATAAAGGCAGGATGCAACACCAACTGCGAGTTCTCTTCGCGTTCGTCTGTATATCAGCGTGCCGGCGTTAACGCTACCGACCCTGCATGGCAGGCTAAGGACCTGATGGGCTATGTCAGTCTTTCGGAGGCTGATGTGGACAAGGCCCTCATCCCAATGCTTGAGACACGCTTCGCGTTGGGCGAGTTTGAGAAGAATGATTGCCCATGGAACACAGGTGTGCCAGCACTCGAAACCGCTGAGCATCAGGCCATGGCACTCAAGGCTGCGCAGGAGTCTATCGTGCTGATGAAGAACGACGGCGCGATGCTTCCTATCTCTACCGACAAGAAAGTTGCGCTCATCGGTCCATACGCCAATGCCATCATGCTCGGCGACTACTCAGGCACACCTACACATACCACGACTCCGTTCCAGGCTTTTGCTGCGAAGATGAACTTCCAGGCACCTAAGAACGAGTCGCGTTCATGCCTTATCGATGCCGTTCCTTTTGACAAGGCGGTGGTGTCGAAGCGTGGTGCTGCCAGCAACGATAAGGGTGCCGGCAACCTTGAGAATACTGCTCCTAACGATATTTTCCTTTATGAAGGCGTATGGTTTGGTGAGGACGGATGTACAAACTTCGAGATGCAGTGTGGCGCAAAGAATACTGGCGTGGGCAAAGTCAGCTTCATTCTCGACTCAAAGGATGGAACTCCGTTCCTCACCCTTGACAATAAGGACACCGGTGGCTGGACAACGTGGGCAACAATCACTGCTACCGTTGATCCTACGGTGGTGAAAGGCAAGCACGATCTGTATGTTAAATTCACTGGTTCGCAGTCATACTGCGGCAACTATAAGTCGTTCAAGTTCTCTAATCCTACCAACCCTGTCACCGAACCAATCCCAGCGCTCGAGACAGCCGGTCCGCTTTACCTCTACTCTCCTACACAAAGCGTCAACGATCGCTACACCGATCAGCAGATACAGCGTGCTGTTGACGTAGCAAAGCGTGCCGATGTCGTTGTCTTCCTGACAGGTACAAACTACGAGAAACCAGACGATCACCACACCGGTACCGAAGGTCACGACCGTTGGATACTCGGCATGCCAGGCAATCAGGAGGCTATGCTCCAGGCACTTTATGCTGCTAACCCTAACACAGTGCTCGTGCTTGAGACCGGTTCGTCAATGGACATCAAGTGGGCTAAGGACAATGTGCCAGCCATCGTTGAGGCATGGTATGGCGGACAGGCACAAGGTCAGGCCATCTGCGATGCTATCTACGGCGACATTAACCCTTCGGGCAAGCTCACCTCTACATGGTATAACAGTCTCGACGAACTGCCATCGCGTGCCGACGAGCAGAAAGAGGCGCAGGTGTTCAGACGCGATCAGCATGGCATGCTGTTCTACGACATCGACACATGGGGCTACACCTACATGTATTATGGCAAGGCAAAGCACGGCCGTCAGGCTGCTCAGCCTCAGTATCCGTTCGGTTACGGCATGTCATACACCACGTTTGAGTACAGTAACATGGCTGCTCCTGCATCCATTGCACAGGATGGCACCGTCAATATTACCGCTACCATCAAGAACACTGGTACCCGCGATGGCGCAGAAGTGGTGCAGCTCTATGCCAACTGGAATGGTGTTACGGAGAATGGTAAGAAGAACAAGAAACTCATTGGCTTTGAGCGCGTAGAGCTGAAGGCAGGTGAGAGCAAGACCATCACTATCCCTGTCAAGTACGAACAGTTCTCTTACTTTGACACAGACACTCACAACTTCCGCGTGTCTGATGCCAACGTCACTCTCGAACTTGCTGCATCGTCGGCAGATGTCCGTCAGACAGCCACAATACATACTGCTGCCGGAGTGGCAAAGGAGACGTATATCTCGGCTTCTATTGATGACATTCCGACCATTTCCGATAGCCTTCAGCTGCATAAGACAGACCATATCTATACCGTTATGGGTTCATACGTCTGCCCTTCGAAGGACTATGACAATCTGCCAAGCGGCATCTATGTTCTCAATGGACATAAGTACATCAAGAAGTAAACATCAATAAACGCAGAAAGTCCGTGGACGAACGCCAGAGGTTCTCGTCCACGGACTTTTTGTATGTTATTGCCAACATTTTTCCTTCACTCTTTGTTCGTTTGGAAAAAAAACATTAATTTTGCATGAAATTCATAATTTGTAAAACCCAGACATGAAACGAAGAACTACAACTCCTACCCATGTAGGCGGAATAATAATAGGTGGCGGCGAGCATATCAAGGTGCAGTCGATGACCACTACCAACACTAACGATACTGCTGCGTGTGTGGCACAGGCTAAGCGCATTATTGATGCTGGCGGCGAACTGGTGCGATTGACAACGCAGGGAGTGCGCGAGGCAGAGAATATGAAGAATATCTCTGCTGCGCTTAAGGCTGAAGGCATCATGACACCACTGGTGGCTGATGTCCATTTCAATGCAAAAGTGGCTGATGTGGCTGCCGTCCACTGTGAGAAAGTGCGTGTGAATCCAGGCAACTACGTTGATCCTGCGCGTACGTTCAAGCAGTTGGAATATACCGATGAGGAATATCAGGCAGAACTGAAGAAGATAGAACTGAAGTTTGTGCCTTTCCTTTCGCTCTGTCGTGAGCATGGCACAGCTGTAAGAATCGGTGTGAATCATGGTTCGCTTTCTGACCGTATCATGTCTCGTTACGGCGATACCCCAGCCGGCATCGTAGAGTCGTGCATGGAGTTTCTGCGTGTTTGTCAGCGCGAGGAGTTCAGCGATGTTGTTATCTCCATTAAGGCAAGCAACACGGTTGTCATGGTACAGTCTGTCCGTCTGCTTGTTGAGGCTATGGATAAGGAGGACATGCACTATCCGCTTCACTTGGGAGTGACGGAGGCAGGCGAGGGCGAAGACGGCAGAATAAAGTCGGCTGTAGGCATCGGAGCACTGCTGACGGAGGGCATCGGCGATACCATTCGTGTGTCGCTGTCTGAGGAACCGGAGTGTGAGATTCCAGTGGCGAAGAAGCTTGTGGCGTTCATCGATGAGTGTGCTGTTAAGCGTGAGAATGCCCGCATAGAGGATGGCACGCTATATCTTGACTTTGACGATGAGGACTTTGAGAACCTTCAGCTGAAGGCAGCAATGACGGCTGGTGCATTGCTCATTGACGGCAAGGCAAAGGAACTTGTCATTCGTGCAGATAAGTCGGCTGTCAGTGCCGACCAACTCGTCAGTCTTGCTGATTCAATACTTCAGGCTGCCCGTGTCCGTTTCACCAAACCGGAGTATATCTCTTGCCCAGGCTGTGGCAGAACCCTATACGATCTGCAATCGACCATTGCTCGTATCAAGGCAGCAGTAAATGCAGAGGCAGAGCATGACGAACGTTTCAAGACGCTGAAGATTGGCATCATGGGATGTATTGTGAATGGTCCAGGCGAGATGGCCGATGCGGATTTCGGTTACGTTGGTGCCGGACCAGGTCGCATTTCGCTCTATAAAAACAAGGAATGCATACAGAAGAACATCCCTGAGGCCGAGGCAGTAGATAAGCTGATGGAACTGATTCATAATAATGCATAATTCATAATGCATAATTCATAATGCATAATTCATAATGCATAATTCATAATTAGTAATTGGTAATTCAAAGCCCCGAAGCGGGCGAAATCTTATAGGGTAGTGCGTTAGCGCTACCTATAGTGTAGCCAAGTAATAAAGCGCCAAAGGTGCGACATTCTATTATATTCAATGAAGTTTATAGAATGTCGCACCTTTGGCGCTTAGGATTATTATGAATTATGCACTAAAAATTATGCATTATGAATTACCAATTATGCATTATGCATTATGAATTATGCATTAAAACCTACTCTCTTCTTCTGAGTACGAACTTATCCGTCAGGTAGTTCTTGCGGACGTCTGGGTTGGCAACGACCTCCTCTGACGTTCCCTGGAACAAGATGCGACCATCGAACAGAAGGTAGGCACGGTCTGTGATGGCAAGCGTCTCCTGAACGTTGTGGTCCGTGATGAGAATGCCGATGTTGCGGTCCTTCAGATTCCAGACAACATCCTGAATCTCAGCCACAGCGATAGGGTCAACGCCAGCAAACGGTTCGTCGAGCATGATGAACTTAGGTTCTATGGCGAGGCAACGCGCAATCTCACAGCGACGTCGTTCACCACCGGAAAGAGCATCGCCAATGTTCTTGCGGACCTTCTGCAGCGAGAACTCTTTGATAAGCTGTTCCATCTTTTCCAACTGATATTCACGTGGTTTGCCCGTCATTTCGAGAACAGAGAGAATGTTATCCTCCACACTCATCTTGCGGAACACACTTGCCTCCTGAGGCAGATAGCCGATGCCCATTCGGGCACGCTTATAGACAGGCAACGAGGTTATCTCCTTGTCGCCGATGAAGATGTGTCCGTCGTTAGGCACAACGAGACCGGTAGTCATGTAGAACGATGTTGTCTTGCCGGCACCATTAGGGCCAAGCAGTCCGACAATCTCTCCCTGACGCACGTTGAACGACACATTGTTGACAACGGTACGCTTGCCGTATCGCTTCACAAGGCCTTCGGTGCGAAGAACCAGTGACTCTGGTTCAGCGATGACGCCTTCCTCTTCAGGTACGTTTGTTACGCCTTCTTCTTCGGGTATGTTGGTTATGACGTCCTCTTCAAGTACGTTTGTTATGACTTCCTCTTTAGGTATGTTGGTTGTAACTTCTTCCATAGGCTATGTTTATTTCGCTAAAAGATAAATCTCGCTAGTAATCTCAGGTGTCAGCTTAAGATAGAAACCGAATGGGTTGCCCTTGTTCTCATGGAGCTTACGCACGAGAGTGTCATAGTCTGGGTTGGCAATACCGAGGTCGGCGAGAGTAACTGGCAGACGGAGAACGTCCTTGAAGAACGTGCGAAGGCATTGAGATGCCTGCAGTGCTGCCTCCTCCTGTGGCAAGTTGCTGTCCACACCGAATACACGAACGCCTAACTGTGCCACCTTATGCGGATTATGCTTCGCCATGTACTGCAGGAAAGCAGGGAACATCACAGCCAGACCAGCTCCGTGTGTCACGTCGTAGAGTGCCGAAAGTTCATGTTCCATAGCGTGGCATGACCAGTCCTCTTCACGTCCGCAAGAGCAAGTATCGTTATGCGCAATCATTCCTGCCCACATGATGTTGGCACGTGCACCGTAATCGTCAGGCTTTGCCATGACACGAGCAGCGCTATCGATGATAGCCATCAGCGCACCCTCGCAGAGTCGGTCGCCTACCATTACGTCCTCGCTGTTAGAGAGATAACGCTCCAGAATGTGCGCCATCATGTCTGCTATGCCCGATGCTGTCTGCCACTCAGGCAGGGTGAACGTAAGCTCTGGGTTCATCACGGAGAATCGTGGGCGGAGCAGGGCAGGGTAGCGGATGCCGAGTTTCTGAAGCGTTGCCTCACGGGTGATGACAGAATTGCCGGAACCCTCTGAACCGGCAGCAGGGATGGTGAGCACCACAGCCACAGGCAGAGCCTTCTCTGCACGTGCCTTACCGATGTAGAAGTTCCAGAAGTCGCCTTCGAATGGCACTCCAACACAGATAGCCTTGGCTGTATCAATGACTGAACCGCCACCTACGGCAAGCACGAAATCGACCTGTTCCTTACGTGCCAGTTCGATGCCCTCATAGACCTTTGGGTCAGTAGGGTTTGGCTTTACGCCACCCAGTTCCACCGTAGCAAGTCCTTCTGCCTTCAGTGCAGCAATGACACGGTCAAGCAGACCGCTTTTCTTTGCCGACTGGCCGCCATAAACGACAAGCACCTTCTTAGCGCCGTACTTCTTGCACAGTGTTCCTACTTGTGACTCAGTGCCCTTGCCGAAGGCAAACTCCGTAGGGCTATGGAATGTGAAATTATTCATTGGCTTTATTTTTGTTTTTTTTCTAGTTTGTCTAGACCTTCTAGATTTTCTAGAACTTCTAGAACTTCTAGCTTAGAGATTTGCCTCCTTCACTTTCTTAAACAGATCGCTGGCAAAGACGAGGTCGTTGAGATGCTGATTGGTAGAGTCCATCACCATCGACTTATCGCCTTCCCAACCTTTCTCACCCTGATAGATGAAGATGATGTTATCGCCGATACTCATCACCGAGTTCATGTCATGAGTGTTGATGATGGTCGTCATGTTGTATTCCTCCGTGATGCTGTGCAGCAAATCGTCTATCACGAGCGACGTGTGCGGGTCAAGACCAGAGTTTGGCTCGTCGCAGAAGAGATACTTCGGATTGAGCACTATGGCACGCGCTATGGCAACACGCTTCTGCATACCACCAGATATTTCGCCCGGGAACTTGTCCTGAGCATCAATAAGGTTCACACGGTCAAGACAAGCCTGTGCCTGGCGTACACGATCGCGGTAAGTCATATTCGAGAACATGTCCAGCGGAAACATCACGTTCTCCAATACCGATAGCGAGTCGAAGAGCGCTGCCGACTGGAATATCATTCCCATCTCGCGGCGCATATCTATCTTCTCCTGCTTCGACATACGCACGAAGTTTCGTCCGTCATAGAGCACCTCACCACTTGTAGGCTCAAGCAGGCCCACCAGGTTCTTCATTAGCACCGTTTTGCCCGAGCCCGACTGACCGATGATAAGATTCGTCTTGCCGTTCTCGAACGTGGCATTGATGCCTTTGAGCACATCCTTGTCCTCAAAAGACTTGTATAGATCCTTTACTTGTATCATGACAGCAGATTTGTGATGAAGACATCGGTGAAGAGAATGAGAACTGACGAACTGACAACGGCAGAGGTAGAAGCCTTGCCCACCTCTACGGAACCGCCCTCAACGCTGTAGCCGCAATATGACGATACGGACGCAATGATGAAGGCGAACACCTCGCTCTTGATGATTGACATCCATACGAACCACGAATTGAACGAATGCTGCAGACCGAGCGTTAGGTCGTCTGGCGAGAGAATATGCCCGACGTACGCCGTAGCATAAGCACCAATGATGCCCATGCCGTCGGCAAAGATTACGAGCACCGGCATCAGCGTTACCAGACCGAGTATCTTAGGCAGAATGAGATAAGCAGCAGAGTTTACGCCCATGATGTCCAGGGCATCTATCTGCTGCGTCACGCGCATCGTTCCGAGTTCCGACGCTATGTTCGACCCCACCTTTCCGGCAAGAATCAGACACATGATACTGCTCGAGAACTCAAGCAGCATGATTTCACGCGTAGTATATCCGCTGACCCATCGTGGCATCCATGGCGACTGGATGTTCAGCTTCATCTGGATGCATATCACAGCACCAATGAAGAACGAGATGAGCAGCACGATGCCGATGGAGTCAACGCCAAGGGCAGACATCTCCTTCACATACTGTTTCCAGTACATGCGCATTCGCTCCGGACGAGAGAATGTTCGCCCCATGAGAATGCAGTATCGCCCGAAGGTTGTGAGTAGTTTGTGTATTAACATAGGTGCAAAGGTAATGAAAAATTAGGAATTACGAATTAGGATTTAGGTTTTAAATAGTTAAAAAAAACGAATTACCTTATTTATATAACGATTTATTCAGTAATTCTTTGTAATTTTGCACTTTGAATGCGTATATTCGCATAAAAAGAAATTATAAATCAACAAAATACAACAACAAAAGAAGATGAATATTACATTTGACAATTCTGCTAAAATCAGCGGCAAGCTGACCCTCGTGGTAGAGGAGGCAGACTACAAGAAGGATTACGACAAAACCCTCAAGGAGCAGTGCAAGCGTGCTAACATCCCTGGATTCCGTCCAGGAAAGGCTCCTAAGGCTATGATAGAGCGCCAGATTGGTCCTTCTATCCTCGTTGACACTCTCAACAAGCTCGTTGGCAACAAGATGTACGAATACATCCAGAACGAGAAGATCGATATGCTTGGCGAGCCAATGCCATCTGCATCACAGGAGCAGATCGACCTCGACAAACCAGCTCCATACACATTCGTGTTCGACGTAGCACTCGCTCCTGAACTCAACGTAGAGCTCGGCGCAGAGGACACAGTTCCTTTCTACACCATCACTGTTGACGACACTCTCATCGACCAGCAGGTAAGCATGTACGCAAGCCGTGGCGGATCGTACGAGAAGGTAGAGGAGTATCAGGACAACGATATGCTCAAAGGCGACCTCCGTCAGCTCGATGCTGAGGGCAACGTATTCGAGGCTGGCATCCAGCTCACTGAGGCTATCGTTATGCCTAAGTACATCAAGAACGCAGACGAGCAGGCTAAGTTCGAGAACATCAAGCTCGGCGACGTTATCACCTTTAACCCACGCAAGGCTTACGAGAACGATACAGAGCTCGCTGCTTTCCTCAAGGTAGAGAAAGATCAGGTTGCTATGTACGAGGGCGACTTCACATACCAGGTTACAGAAATCAGCCGCTACAACCCACATCCAATCGATGAGGAACTCTTCGCTCAGGCTTACCCAGGCGTAGAAATCAAGGACGAGGCTGCTTTCCGTGCAAAGATTGCTGAGGACATCCAGGCACAGCTCGCTCAGAACAGCGATTTCCGTTTCCTCGCAGACCTCCGCGCTGCTGCTGTTAAGAAGGCAGGCGAGGTTAAGTACGATGACGACCTCATGAAGCGCATCATGCTTGCTAACAACCAGGACAAGGGCATGGAGTACGTTGACAAGAACTACGAGGCTTCTATCAACGAACTCACATGGCACCTCCTCAAGAACAAGCTCGCTCAGGCTAAGGACATCAAGATTGAGGACGAGGACATCAAGACTGCTGCTAAGGAGATGGCTCGTATGCAGTTCGCTCAGTACGGCATGACAAACGTTCCTGACGAGTACCTCGAGAACTACGTTCAGGAGACTCTCAAGAAGCGTGAGAACATCGATCAGCTCGTAGAGCGTGCTCTCGACGTAAAGGTTGTTGAGGCTTACAAGGCTATTGTAAAGCTCGACACCAAGACTGTCACTCTCGATGAGTTCAACAAACTTGTAGAGGAGTAATCTCCCTACATTATATAAAATATAAAGAGTCCCAACGCGAATGGCAATTTCAGCCATACCCGTTGGGACTCTTTTTTTTTGCAAGATGTAACCTCTTATGTTCCAATAGGTTATCTCTTACCTTCCAAAAGGCTACCTTTCGGAAGGTGATTCAGTGCCTTTTACCTCCCGATTCAATGCTTTTCACCCTGCGATTCAATACCATTCGTTTGCAAAATTTACTAATGTAGTACGTTCCGTTTCATTAAGACTCATATATCAACTTTTTGTCACGTTCAACATTCTGATAGTATGGCGTTAAACGCATACTGTTCCATTCATCCGTAGTGTATATCTGAGGGCTCAGATCCTCTCCATATCTCCAGCCATACTCTATCAGCGGAAAACCGAGTTTGTCAAAATCATCACTATCTATTGATTCCTTATCTACAAGCACAAGGATATCCCAATCTGAGTCTTGGGATGCAGTTCCTCGGGCACGAGAACCATACAACCAGACATGGCATCCCTTAGGCATAATACGCCTTGCCTGATTCGTAAGAGCAGATATGGATAGTTTCTCGTTCAGCATAATTCGTCATGATTAATTATCTTTCTCGCCTGCAAAGGTAAGCAATAATTCTGAAACCTCCAAATGTTTCACGGAAAAAAAATGACGCATAGGAGGGACTGACCCTGCTATGCGGCATAAATTTGACTGCCTAGGTGTTACACCTCGGTTGATGATATCGAGTCTCCAATAATAAGTGATCTGCTGAAGTTTGTCAATAACTTCTTCCTTAAGCCGTAATTCCATCTTCTTCAATTCGTTTTAACAATAATGGTCTTAGGGTTGGGCGTAGCCTTACTAAGTCAACATTGCACTGACAAATCTCTTCAAGTCTGTCCTTAATCTCACACATAATATAATATGTGGGATTCTGCAAGTCCACAAAAACATCAAGGTCGCTATCTTCTTTCTGTTCACCGCGTGAAACAGAACCGAAGATACCAATCTTCTTTATCCCCAATCGTTCTGCATTGACCGATTTGAAATGTTTCAGATGTTGAATATATTCCAGGGTCGTCTTCATAGTTCTCTACTTGAATAGTTTCTGTCTGCAAAGGTAAGCAATAATTTTGAAACCTCCAAATGTTTCGTGTAAAAAAAATGACGCATAGGAAGTGGCTGACCCTGCTATGCGGCAAAAAGAAAGGAACCAGGAGTTTTTTGACTCCTGATTCCTTTCGATTCTCTTATCTATCATGCCCTCTGCTGTCACAGCAGGTGGCTTTCATTGTTGCATGTTTTAGAACTCAATTGTTTACCAATCTTCATCGTCCCATGTGAAGGTTCCATTGCCCTTAGCGAGAGTAATAATATCATCACCTTCGAGCTCTTCAACTACAATTTCATCATCACTCTTTTTGTCTGGATTGTCAGGGTCATTACCCCAATAACTTGTTACGTTATGCTCTGGCGATCCAATAAGTATGGAATCCTCATTCTCTATTTCCGTAATCTCTATTGAAGGAGAAATATATATTTTTTTCATTTCTAAAGTATCCTGAATTTTGTTATTCTTATCTTACAATAAATTTCTTACCATTCTTAATATAGAGACCTGGAGCAAGTGACTTGCCGTTGACGAGAACACCGTTGATTGTGTAGATCTTATCGCTCTCTGCGTTTACATCGTCGTTGCCACAAATGATATTAATCTGTTCAATCTCGGTAGAAATCTTTTCTTCGTCAAGTTCGAAACCACCGAAGATAGAAGCGAAGCTTACCTTAGACTGATTGATTGTAGCCGATGGGAAGTAAGTATCGAAGTCTGCCTGACCATGCATGAGCTGTACGTAAGCAGAGTTTGCGCTTGCTGTACCACCATCTTCATAAACGTACTTGCCATTTTCCATCTTATACGTTCCATCTGCGTTCTTAACCTTCACACCCTTGTAGAAACCGAATTCGTGGTGACCAGTAGTCTTGTTCTTAGTGAGCACGTAGCTATTCTTCTTAATCTTACCCTTCATAAGAATAGGACAGTACATATATTCAAACTCAGGGGTTTTTGTACCATCTTTCTTTTCTGCCACAATAACCTCAGTACGAAGAATACCAGTTACAGTCTCATAGTTAGGAAGTATTCGCTTACCGTCCTCGTAGAAAGTAGCATCATTTTCTTTAATGTCTTCAACAGATCCACCTGGCTTGATCATATATGGCCAGTGGTGACGAATACCTGCCTGAGTGTATGTCTTTGAAACCGTGTTACCACTTGCATCGAGCTCGTTCTCAACGTATTTTATATCCTTAGGACGATCATCATCTTCTTCCATTACAGAGTTGCGGAATTCGATGTTGAGAATGTTTGGATTAACACTTGTGTCGCGAACAACTTTGCTGATACGACAAACCTGTGTTTTCTCACCAAATACTTTCTTAATCTGCTCGACAGTCATATCGAATGGAATAGAGAATGTGTACCACAAACCCTTCTCATAGTCGGTAGGGAACACCCACTTATTCTGATCCTTAGGAGCATTACCCATGCCTACGATGAACTGATAAAGACCACGCTTGTCAACACCACCGTTCTCGTATGTTGCAGATGGGTCATACTGGTCTGCTGTTCTGAGAGGATCACCGCTCCACTGGTAACCAGCACGAGCAATGAGGTAGCCTGTAGCCATCTGTGACTGTGAAGGCCAGATAAAGCTGTGACCGTAAGTCTTATCCTTTACGCCGAAATCTTGCTCATAAGTTGCAAGGGTCATTGCACCTAACTTCTTTTCATTTACTTCTGCAATCTTTGCATCCGACCATCCTGGGAGATAGTATGTATTTTTAGCTGTACTATTTCCCTTAGCGTAAGGCATATCAGCTGGGATAACTGTGTATTTGCGAGATGTATCAATGTAATCTTCTTCATACTCACTAGGGTAGTGAAGGATACATGCATATACGTCTAGTTTGTGGTATTCGTGACGAGTGATTACAGGGTCATATTCACCCTCAAGCTGGTTATCATCAACGGTGTTGTTACACATCTGAGTTTCACCACCAAACGCAAATGTATCAACATACTTTGGTGCTGGACCTGTGAAATAAACATCCTGAAGTTTAGTACAAGGATCAAATGCATACTTAGCTATTCTCTGAAGGTTGGTTGGCATGTACAAAGTCTTCACCTGAAGACTCGAGAATGCATAAGCACCAATCTTCTCCAGAGAGTTAGGAAGAGTAAGAGATGTAAGTGTCAGACATGCTGAGTTACCAACACCAACTGTGCCATTGTAAGAAGCGCCATTATTATAACTTGAGAAGCAGTCTGCTAATTCTGTCCATCCTTCTGGGATAACAAGAGTTGTCAGAGCCGTCTGACTATTTGCGTGCACGTTCGTGTACAATTTATTGGTATTAGCAGGAAGTACTGTTCCGTTCGTAACACCGATAGCTGGACGAGGGAGGATTACTGTCTTTGCACTTTCAAGAGCATATCCTGTCTCACCTACGAGAGAGCACTTTGTTCCGTCTGAAGTGATAGCCTCTGTCATAGCAGCATCACCCATGTCGATATATTCGCACTTGCTCTCTTGTGTTGCACCCTTACCGATAAGGGTAACGAGTTTTTGAACATCGCTATTTGCAAGAAGACCTGTTACCTTAACATTCTTAGCATCCTTAAGCATTTGAAGAGTAGTCTCATCTATCGTAGATGTTATAGTTTCTTCATTAAGACTACCGAATGCACCTGGAGTAGGAACATTAACTATGACGAGTTCCTCTACTACATCGTTACCGTCAGCATCCTTAACTGTAATAGTGCTCTTTGAAAGGTTTATGCCTGCAGAAGCAGTACCCTCAACGAGGACAGCTGCCTTACCAACAGCACCCTTGTAGTTATCTTTGTCGTCAGGTGTAAGAGTTGCAACTACTGCGAACTGCTGAACAGGTGTTGAAGCAGGAATTGTTACCTGACCTGTAGAATTATTTATAGTAACACCACTTGTAGCACCTTCAAGAGTGTATTCAATTGTGTAAGCTGTGTTGTCGGTTGCAACATCATTGAGTGTCACAGCAGGGGTTACATTTATTGTACCACCAGTTGCAGAAGAAACCTTTATAGGTTCAGCTGCGAGTGTAAGACCGAATTCAGCAGGAGCAACAGTCATAGGCATTGTACGTGTCCATGCCACATAGTTTGCAGCTGTACCCTCAGTTGTGGGATTTATGGTAACAGTAATGTTTGCTGTACCAACCTTCTTTGCAGTCAATGTACCATTAGAAGCTACTGAGATAATGTCTGTTGCATCAGATTCGTAAGAGAATGTACCCAGACTTGCATTTGTGAGTGTAAGCTCAGAGTCGTATTTCTCGCCAAGACGGAGTGTGCTCTTTGGACGAACGTCAGCAGCAGGAGCAAGCTCTTCCTTAACGGTAATAGTTGCTGTTGTTGTTACAGCAGGTTCACCATTTATCACATCAGAAGTGGCTGTGATAGTAGCAGTACCACGAGCAATAGCAGTTACCACTCCGTTCTCATCAACAGTAGCAACACTTGTGTTATCGCTTTCCCAAGAGAGATGCTTAGAAGCTGGTTCCTCAGGATTGAATGTAGGAACGAGAGTTACCTTCTCGCCAACAAGTGGGGTTGCTGAACTTGGAACGAGTGTGATAAACTCAATGCCAACAGGGTCAACAACTGTCACATCTACTGTTGCAGCAGGAGCAGTTGAACCAGACTTTGGAAAGATAGTTACAGTTGCGTGCTCTGAAGTAGAAGCCTCAGCTGTTGCATAGATTGTGAGTTTCTTGAAGTCTGAAGAGAGCTCAGCAGATACACCTGAGTTGCCTGTAACAGAATAAGTAAAGCCATTAGCAGTCTCAGGAGCGAATGTTACGTCGAGTTCTGTTGAATAGCCCTTTGCTACATTTGCTGTAGGAGCTACAGAGAGAGAATTTGCAGCAGTCTTGTCGTTAACTGTTACTGTGAATGTCTTTGTTATTTCCTGTGATGCTGTGAATGCTATTGGATTGTAGACATCCTTCTTCCATATAGAAGTTACTGTGACTGTAGTTTGACCAACAGATTCTGGATTAATTGTGATTTGTATATTAGCTCCATCTTCTCCACTCGATGTTGCAGAAGCAACAGATGATTCAGAAGAAACAACTTTCCACTTTAGATAACCAGAAGCACCGCTCCAGTTTGCAGAGGCATCTATTGTAGTGTTATCATCTGCAACATCCATAGTAAGGTCACTAGAAGAAGACAATGTGAGTTCACCTGTCAAAGCTGATACATTAACCTCTAAAGGACCGAATGTTGAAGAAGTGATAGGAACCCATGTTTGAACATTATTTGGATATTCATAGTAGCCATATTCTGCTTTGATTGTAACATTAGCAGTTCCTGGCTTCTTTGCACACAAACTGAGACCATAGTTATTCTCAAATGTTCCGAATTGTCCATAAACAACTTCTTCATTGTCTGATTCAACAGTGTAAATAGTCTGAGCACCAGAAACTTCCTCTGACCAACTTACCTGAGGATATTCAGAAGTTTGATGATTTACACTACCGAGAGAGAGCGTTGTGTTTACAATATTACCTGTCCAATTAGCAGTGATAGGAGCACCAACAGTAATATTTGCAGATTCAAATGTTGCACCTGTGAATCCTTTGGCAGTACCTGTTGTAGTAGGAGTGAGGACTGCTGTAATCTTAGCATTACCCTGAGCCTTGAGAGTGAGAGCACCTGTAGATGCGTTAACCTCTACAGCTTCTGTATTGTTAGAAGAGTATACTGCAGTATAGTCTTCTTCTATTGCGTCATTAGTAATGTTGAGAGTTGCCTTAAGACCTGTAGCACCTACACGTGGAGATGCTGGCACATTTAAAGTTCCCTCGAATGCTTCTGTTACATTTATAGTTACAATAGGAGTCGTGAAGCTTCCATCTGTGGATGTTGCCTGAAGAGTCGTAGTACCGTGCTTCAAGGCAGTCACAACATTTCCTGCGATAGAAATGATTGATGCATCATAGTCATCATTCCAAGAGAATGATTTATCAGCAGCATCACCTGGAGTTACCTGAGGAACGATAGTAAATGTACCACCTTTTACGAGATTTTGAGTAGTAGCATCGTCAACGGTTACACCATTAACCTTAAGAGTGATGCCGTCTGCTGCTTTTGGAGCAATTACTGTTACCTTGATATCAACATCTTCAGCAGTTGAGTTCTCTTTTCCTGAAATAGTAAAAGTCGCTTCATCGCCAATTTCCGCGTAAGTTGCTGCGAAAGTAATAACGCCAGAGTTCTTGTCGAAAGATTGTACGGTGATATTGTCACTTCCTGACTTCTTGACCAAATCTTTCAATGATTTTACTGCGTCTTCCGGAGTAGTATGAACTGTAACCTGAGAAGTAGATCCCGTAGTCACATTTGTTGTGTAGATTCCATCTGTTTTCTCTGCATCAACAATTATTTCATCTGCAAGAGATTTGTCTGTTACATTTACAATAAGGGTCTTTGTGTCAGTTTGACTGCCACATGCGGCGGTGATCGTAATTTCTGTTTGACCTTTTGCTACAGGGTGAATAGAGAATGACTTGCCGCCAGAGAAATTGGTAATAGTAGCAACGGATGTGTTGTTTGATAGTACCGATTGGATGGTCGAACTACCATCGTTTTTTTCCCAAACAGTGTTGAATGTGAAATCTCTGTCTTGCGTGGCTGAGACATCTATTGTTATTGGGGTTTGGTCAATTGTCCATGTACAAATGTTGGCGTTAGCAGTAATCAAAAAGGTTGCAACACCTTCATCATAATCTTCTATATGACTATTTCCACCTTCCCAAATTGTTTCTGTTTTCTTGAAATTAAATTTGACAGGAACGTTTGAACACGCAGAATTAACAGTAATGGATGTAGTTCCATCACTAAGTGTTGCTGTTACAGCAGGATCATCGCAAGTGACTGAAACTAAGGTCGTAGTCGTACCTGCTTTATCCTCTTTGCTCCACTGAATTACTGAAGGGCCATAAGTACCACCTAAGTTAAATTGGTAACCATAGATGTAAGTTGTACTACCTACTTCTAAAGTTAAAGGTGTTCCATCCTGTCCCCACGCCCCGACAAATGTCGTGACGCAGAGCATCATTAATAATAGTAGTTTTTTAATCATAATATAATAGTTTTATTTTTTCTTCATTTAGGATATAGCACACAACAAACTACTGCAGGTCTTGCAGTAATTTGTGTTTGTGTAATCTGACTTTTTTACTCAACCTTCAAGTAGTTATAGGGAAGTTATTGGGAAGATATCAGGGAGATAAAGTGACAATAGTAATGTCTCTATATCTTCTCTTATCTTCGCCAGCGCTATCTCCTCTTTATCTCCATAACGTTGAGCTTGCGAAATTTTATTGTTAATCTGTTGTTATCCCTCGAGGCGTCCTCTTCGTAATGGTTCTCTCCAATATGAGTGGATGGGGCGGGGGGTAGGGGGTGGGGTGTATGTCGGAAGCATGGGGTTTCAAAACTATGACAGTAGATTCTCCCTGTTTGCAAAGACCGACTTTTTGTGATAAATTGTTAGCAATTAGCTATTGCTGGGTGCAAAAGTAATAAATTTATGTAATATAAACTTAACATTTTTTATCCATTTATGAAACATTTATGATTTTTTTAGCATAGGTCAATTCGTATTTCGTACGGAATTGATAAAATGCAAGTTTTTTCTGCTGGATATAAAAAAATAATGAGTCAATCGATTACGCAGATTTCACGAAGAATGAGTCAACGAATTACGCGGATTACACGAAGAATGAGTCAACGAATTACACGGATTACACGAAAGTTAAGTCAACGAATTACGAAAAATAAGTCAACGAATTTCACGGATTACACGAAAGTTAAGTCAACGAATTACGAAAAATAAGTCAACGAATTTCACGGATTACACGAAAGATAAGTCAACGAATTTCACGGATTACACGAAAAATATCATAGATTTTCTATTTCTTCGATGGTGAGACCTGTGATATCAGAAATATCTTCCGCAGAGAATCCTTTCTGCTTCATCTTTTGTGCATTCTGAATATTCGTTTCCGCACGTCCTTTCGCACGTCCTTTTTTTTCTGCTGTTGTCAGACAGCTGTATATGTCCCATTCGCTTTTATGTGAATATGCCCATGCTCTTTCTTCTTCGAATGTCATGAAATGTACCTGCGGTTCCTTTGCTTCTTCTATCATAGATTCTCTATTTCTTCGATGGTGAGGTTTAATGTTTCAGCAATTTGATCATTTGAAAGCACACCCAGCTTTTTCAGGCTGCGTGCACTTTCTAATTTTTCTTTGAATGCCTTTAGACGTTCTTCCGCACGTCCTTCCGCACGTCCTTTCTTTTCTGCAGTTGTCAGACAGCTGTACCAGTCGCGGAAGTTCTTTAGGCTTTCCTCGTAGTCCTGACGCTCCTCTGGAGTATATTTCGCTATCTCTGCAATCTCAAAGAGGCGGTTGAAGATGGCTTCCTTTAGTTCTGCCGGGCGCTCTTCTAACTCGCCGAGGTGCTTGATAGCATAAAGCCACTTGTCGTAGAGGGTGTTGAGCTGTGGAAGTTGCTTGTTATACTTCGGCATCTCCAGATATAGGTATGTCAGCTTGTCATAGAAGACCTCGCCAGTAGTCTGGTCGATGAGCTTTACCTCATGACTATACTCTTCATTGCCATCGAAAGTGAAGTTAAGGAAGCAGATGGTATAGACACGCTTTAATGCGTAGTTCCAACCACGACCTTTCATTGACTGCTCGCGTATTGGGAACGTAGAATAGTATATGCTACGATCCTTGAAATACTCTTGCTCGCCGTTCTGCATCTCTATGAGTATCTTCTCGCCTTTCTCATTCTCACAATACACGTCAAAGACAGCCTTGCGGTCGTTGGCGCTTGCCCCAAGGTGTTCGGAGTTGAGATATGTGATGTCGAGGAAACGCTCTTTTCCCTCGAAGCGTGAGTTGAGGAAGGAGAGCAACAGGTCTTTGTTCGCCTCAGTACCAAAGAGTTTCTTGAAGGCGAAGTCTGTATAGAAATTGACGTAGCGAGATTGTGATTCTGTAAGTGGCATAGGCTGTAAGATTATCGTTTTCGTTGCAAAGTTACGGAATTAAATTGAAACATGCAAATTTTTCGACGTGTAATCCGTTGACAAGAAAATAATCAGCGAATTACGCGAATTACACGGAAGATTGTTATGTAAAAAATTAATCCGTGTCTTTCGTGTAATCCGTTGACAATCTGTTAGTCCACGAGGACGAAGTCGAGCTGGCGCTTTTCTATGTTTGCCTTTGCTACCTTGATGCGGACAGGATCGCCGAGGGCGTAGGTGTTGTGACGGCGGCGTCCTACGAGACAGTAGTTCTTCTCGTCGAACTCGTAGTAGTCATCGCCGAGGTCGCGCATGGCAACCATGCCCTCGCAGTGGTTCTCGTCAATCTCGCAATAGATGCCGTAGCTGGCAACGCCAGAGATGTGTGCGTCAAACTCTTCGCCGAGGAACTGCTGCATGAACTCCACCATTTTATATTTTATAGAGTCGCGCTCTGCCTGTGCTGCTGTCAGCTCCATATCGCTGGAATGCTCACAGAGGTCCTCATACTTATCCTTACTTGCCGAGCGTCCTCCGTTCTGGTAACGGGTGAGGAGACGGTGGACCATGGTGTCAGGGTAGCGGCGGATAGGAGATGTGAAGTGAGTATAGTAGTCGAAAGCAAGACCGTAGTGACCGATGTTGTGAATGGTGTATTTCGCCTTCATCATGGCCCTAAGAGCAACAGTCTCAATGAGTTTCTGCTCCTTCTTGCCTTGCACATCGCCTAAGAGTTGGTTCATGGCACGTGCCGATGCTCCGATGGTGCCAGTGGAACGCATCTTGTAGCCGAACTTCTGCACGAACTGGCGCAGCTCGTCCATCTTCTGTGGATCCGGCTGGTCGTGTACACGGTAAGGGAGAGTGCGTACCGGCTTGCCCTTTGGCACCTTGCCAATCATCTCTGCCACGGTGCGGTTGGCAAGGAGCATGAATTCCTCGACAAGTTTGTTTGCTTCGCGCGATACTTTAAAATAACAGCGTGTCGGCTTGCCTGTAGAGTCGATGTCGAAGCGTAGTTCCTCACGTTCGAAGTTGATAGAACCGTTAGCATAACGGCGTTCGCGCAACTTGGCAGCAAGTTGCCAGAGCAGGTTTATCTCCTCCTGATAGTCGCCCTGCTTGGTCTCTATGCGCTCCTGTGCCTCCTCATAGGTGAAGCGACGGTCGGACTTGATGACGGTGTGTACGAGTCGGAAGTCCTTGATGTTGGCATCGGCATCGAGGGTGAAGATAACGGAGTATGCCAGTTTCTCCTCGTTAGGACGAAGAGAGCAGATGAAGTTGCAGAGACGCTCCGGCAGCATCGGTATGGTGCGGTCAACGAGATAGACACTGGTGGCACGACGCTGCGCCTCCTTGTCGATGATTGAACCTTCGGTAACGTAGTGGCTGACGTCAGCGATGTGTACGCCGACTTCGTAAAGCTCTGCCCCAGCCTTCCCGCGGGAAGGAGCTAATCTGATACTAAGAGCATCGTCGAAGTCCTTGGCATCGTGAGGGTCAATGGTGCAGGTGAAGATGTCGCGGAAGTCCTCGCGCTCTTCGTAGTCCTGAGGTGTTATCTCCTCGCTGATCTTGTTGGCAGCCTCCTCAACGTTCTTCGGATATTCGTATGGCAGGCCATACTGTGCAAGGATGGCGTGCATCTCGGTGGTGTTGTCGCCAGTCTGTCCGAGAATGGCAAGCACTTCGCCAATCATGTGTCCACGCTCGTCCTGTGGCCATTCTATCACCCTTACGATTACCTTATCGTTTGCCTTCGCCTTATGGAGAAAACGCTTTGGCACGATGATGTCGCGGTTGAGGTGTTCACCTTCCGGTGCTATGTAAGCCACCTCATGGTCAATCTGTACCTTGCCGACGAACTGAGTCTTCTTTCGTTCGAGTATGGCAGTTACCACAGCCTCCTTGATGTGTCGGTCACGACGTGCCATCATGGTTACGCGTACACGGTCGCCATTGAGGGCGCACATAGAGTTGCGTTCTGCCACGAAGACAGGCGGTTGCTCGGTGTCGTCAGGCTGGAAGGAGTTTTTGCCGGTGCCTTTGCGGATGAATATGCCGTCGAGCACCTGTCCTTCCTGGTTGAGGCGATAGCTGGAGTCGGTGACGCGAGTGAGGAAGTCGTCCCACGCCATCTCTTCCATGATGTCGATGGCGAGCATCTTGAGAGGGTGGGTGTCAAGTTTCAGTTGCTTGAATATTTCCTTGAATGAGTATGTCTTTCCAGGAGATGTCTGGAAGAATTCCTGTAGCATTGCGGCGAGTTGCTTCTTAGTCATTCGCTTGCCGCCTTTCTTTCCTTTTCCCATAGTTTTAGTTTTTTTTAGTGCATAGTACTTTACCGTACCCTTTTTGCATTTTGCGGGTTATAGACTTTTTATTGTCTCTGCATCGAGACCTGTAGCATGGACAATGTCCTCAATGCTAATATTCATTGCACGAAGGTTCTTGGCAATCTCGATGGTTGTTTCTAAACGTCCCTCGGCACGTCCTTCGGCACGTCCCTCGGCACGCTCATTCTTCATGACAGCAACGTTGGTACGGTATGTGTCAAGGCTGATGTTATACTTGAGGCGTTCCTCCTCGTTCATATGGACAAGTTCAGAGATGCCTCCTACTTTGTTGAAAATAGGTTGCTGTGCCTGAAAAGGTAGTGCTGTTGTCATTGTTTCCATATTTACAAGATTATATAACCAGTATTCTATTTTTGACTTAGGATAATCTTCGGGTTTATTCTTATAGTCAATTAACTCAAGGGTATATGCACGCAGTTTGTCGGAGAACACTTCTCCTGTTTCATCAACTTTCAGTTGTATGGTGCGGATGGATTGTTGCTTTAAACCTTTCAGATGGAAGTTGAGGAAGAATATGCCATAGACAGGTTTCAGCGAAAAGTCCCATGATCCGCCTTTGCTCCCTTGCTCGGAAATGGAACGTGAAAGATAGAACAGTATGCGGTCGCTAAAGTGCAATTGCCCCTTGTTCTGCATTTCTACGATGAACTCGCTGCCATCTTCTGTACGGCATCGCAAGTCGTATATGACTCCTCTTGAATCCGCGGTTTCAGGTCCCAGTTCCTTATCGAGGAAAATCACTTCCTCAATAGGTGACTGAGGTTCTAATAGGTCGGTAAGAAAGGCAATCATTATGTCTTTCTCTCCAAATATCTTTTTGAATCCGTAGTCGGTGAGTGGATTGAAATATCGTCCTTCAGCAAATGTGTCCATATAAAATATCTCTTTACAGTTCGCCTAAAATGCGTTTTTTATTAAGTTTTTTGCAAAGTAACAAAATATTTTGTACCTTTGCAAACAAATTGTATTAAATTTTCGTAATTTCTCATTAGAGAATTTGTTTTCAGTAAACATCCACAAATGAAAATACTCATTACTGGCGCTTCTGGATTCATCGGATCTCACCTGGCAGAGGAAGCTCTGCGACAGGGACATGAGGTGTGGTGTGCCGTGCGAAAGACTACGTCGCGTAAGTACCTGAAGGACGAACGTCTGAACTTTCTTGAGATAAACCTTTCTTCTGCCGAACAGATGGCGGAAGCACTGAAACCGCATAGGTTTGATGCAGTGGTGCATGCTGCCGGTGCTACCAAATGCCCTACCAAAGCAGACTTCTATCGTACCAATACTGATGGCACACGCAATCTGGTGAGTGTGCTTGAGCAGCAGTATGCCGATACGGATGGTTTCCGTTTCGTCTTCGTCTCATCGCTGTCGGTGGTGAATAGCATCCCCGAAGAGAAACTTGGCGAACCTACTGCCTATGGCGAATCGAAGTTGAAGGCAGAGGAGGTGGTCAGGAATAGCAAACTGAAATGGGTTGTGCTGCGTCCGACGGGAGTCTATGGACCAAGGGAGAAGGATTACTTCCTGATGGTAAAGTCCATAAAGCAACATACGGACTTTGCCGTGGCGGCAGAACAGATTCTTACGTTTGTGTATGTGGACGATGTGGTACAGGCAGTGATGCTGGCATTGACTCGTCCGGAGGCAGATGTCATAGGTGGCATCTATCCGTTGTCAGACGGTAAGGAATACTCCTCGGTAACATTCTCTGACCTTATCATAGACAACATAGAGCAGTTGGAAGGCCGTCGCCCAAAGGTGTTGCGCATAAAGGCTCCGCTATGGTTGATGCGCCTTGTCTGCTGGGGAGGTGAACTGTTCAACCGTTGTTTTGCAAGGAACAATCCAAAGCGTCTGGTCACTCTGAACAATGATAAGTATAACATCCTGACACAGAACGACTGGCGCTGCGATATCTCTGCTACCCGTTCGCAATTAGGCTATGAACCGAAGGTGCAACTCGAAGAGGGTGTGCGCCGTATGGTGAGATGGTATAAGGAGAATGGATGGATATAGCCTTCGGCTAATTAATAATTAATAATGAATAATGAATAATGAGTAATACAAGTTTCGCAAGCTTCAACTTGTAAGGAGATAAAGAGGAGATAGCTGTTCGCGAAGATAAAGTGGAGATATAGAGACATTACTATTGTCCCTTTATCTTCCCAAATATCTCCCCAATATCTTCCCTATAACTCCTTGAAACTGAAGCAAGCGGA
>JAZUKC010000042.1:0-15879 GCA_045643065.1 Prevotella sp. | reverse complement strand
GCCAACCAGCCTTCTGCTTACGCAGGTGTGCTTGACTGCAACGCTTCACGTAAGGGTGCTCGTTTCGTTCGTTTCTGCGACGCATTCAACATTCCTATCGTCAGCCTCGTTGACGTACCAGGATTCCTCCCAGGTACAGGTCAGGAGTACAACGCTGTCATCCTCCACGGTGCAAAGCTTCTCTATGCTTACGGCGAGGCTACAGTGCCAAAGATCACAGTAACACTGCGTAAGTCATACGGTGGTTCACACATCGTGATGGGTTCTAAGCAGCTCAAGAACGACCTTAACTTCGCATGGCCATCAGCAGAGATTGCCGTAATGGGTGCATCAGGTGCTGTTGCTGTGCTTCAGGCTAAGGGCATCAAGGCTGTGAAGGAAGAAGGTGGCGACGTAGCAGCATTCATCGCTGAGAAGGAGAAGGAATACTCTGATCTCTTCGCTAACCCATACCAGGCAGCTAAGTACGGCTACATCGACGATGTAATCGAGCCACGTAACACACGTTTCCGCATCTGTCGCGGTCTTGCTCAGCTCGCTTCAAAGCGTGACACTCGTCCTGCTAAGAAGCATGGTTGTATGCCAACATAATAGAGACTTTCTACGATTATCACGGTTTGCAATTCCATACCTCCTGCAAGCATTTTCTGCAAAGCAAACTATGGAATTGTAAACTGTATAATCAGGAATAAGTTGTGACATATAGGTATGGGAACATCTGTATTCCTTAATTACAGGAGTCTTTTGCTTGTCGCAATAAGCACCTAAGTGTCACACACTTATAACTAATCAGTAAACAAATAATATGAACAAAGAAGTTTCTGCTGCCATTGCGATGGCAATGTATGAAATGCAAGGTTCGCTGCTTCACGACGAAGACTCTGGCAAGATTACCATCATGCCAAGAAAGAGCGCATGGAGCACTCCACAGCAGATCATATTACGATAAACGAATTGAAACATGAAAGAATTCAAATATACCATCAACGGTAACAAGTATGAGGTTGCCGTAGGCGATGTACAGGATAATAACGTAGAGGTAACCGTAAATGGTGAGAAATACACTGTTGAACTTGAGGCAAAGCCTGTAAAGAAAGAGCGTGTTAAGGTTCAGGCACCTGTAGCTGCTAAGAAACCAGCTGCTGCACCTGCTGCAGGACAGGCTGTCATGGGCGATGCTCTTAAGTCTCCACTCCCAGGAACCATCAAGGACATCTGCGTAGCTGTTGGCGACGAGGTCAGCGAAGGCCAGACACTCGTTGTGCTTGAGGCTATGAAGATGGAGAACAACCTTGAGGCTGAAAAGGACGGAAAGGTTGCTGAGATCAAGGTGAACATCGGCGATGCCGTAATGCAGGACACTCCTCTCATCATCTTTGAATAATCTGGTAGCTTTCTTAACAAAAAGCGCCTAAACACATATTTTATTTATACACTAATTGCCATTAATTTCTCATTAATCCCTATCGCAGCATAGAATTAATGATTACTTAATGGCAATTATTGTGTCCGCTTATTATCATTTCCGAGGTCTATGCAGGGTTAGAACGTACTGCATAGCACTCTAAAAAACTCCGTGTTCTCTGTGCTCTTCGTGTATCTGTGTTAAAAATAGAGGAAGCTGAGTTGACACCCCAAACCATCTAAACATTAATTAATTATAAATCAGAAGGCAAAACAGCACAAGTTTGCGTTTTTTTTTGTAACTTTGCAACCGAAACTATAGTTTAGGTAAACAATATGCAAGTAAAAAAGATCTTATTCATTAACACAGAGACCAGTCCTTACGTGCCAGAAACAGGACTCGCAAAGATAGGAAAAACCGTACCAGAGAAAATGCAAAGCAATGGGTACGAGATTCGTACGTTCATGCCTAAGTGGGGCGGTATCAATGAGCGCAGGGGACAGTTGCACGAGGTCATTCGTCTCTCGGGAATGAATATCATTGTCGATGAAACTGACCATCCTCTTGTCATTAAGGTTGCATCAATACCTGTATCAAGAGTGCAGGTTTACTTTATTGACAACGACGACTACTTCACACGCAAAGGCATTGAGCACGACGAGAACGGACAGACATACGCTGACAACGGCGAGAGAGCCATCTTCTTTGCACGTGGCGTGCTTGAAACTGTGAAGAAACTCCGTTGGACTCCTGATGTAATCCATTGTCAGGGATGGATGTCGGCCATCGTTCCGCTCTTCATCAAGAAGGCATACAACGACGAGCCATGCTTCCGCGACTGTAAGGTCATCTCAAGCCTCTTCCACTCAAAGATTGAAGGCACCATGGGCAAGGACTACAAGCGTTGCCTGCAATACAAGAACATCGATGCCAGCATGCTTACCGATTACAATGACGACTTCGACCTGAAGGAACTTGGCAAACTGGCCATCGACTACTCTGATGCTATCATCGAACTTTCAAACGACGTCAACCCAGAACTTATAGAGTACGCTAAGAATAAGAAGCTCCCTATCCTGCCATTCCCTGGCGATGACTTCCTCAACGCTTACAAAAAGTTCTACGAGACATTATAGGTGGGTTAGTGGTTTAGTTAAATGCTTTGAGTAGTAATTACAATACCAAACAACTAAACCACAAAACAACCAAACAACTAATAAAAAACATTGTTGATGAAAAAACTACTATTAGCAATATTCAGTATCGCCGCACTGTTCACTGCATGCGACGACACTACAGACACAATAGGAAACACATTGACGAAGAAAGAGGATTTGGTTACCGTCTCTGATGGTATATTCAAGATTCACTCACGAAGCGTCATTGCTGATTCTGTTTTGGCAAAAAGCATTACTGGATATCTTGGCAAAGTCAAGGATCCAGAGACAGGTGCGTACATTAACAGCAATTTCATCACTCAGTTTCATACATTCGAGAATTTCAGCTTTCCAAATACGTCTATCCTTCCTAAAGGCACAATAGCAGACTCATGCCAGGTGCGACTGTTCTACGATTCGTTCTACGGCGACTCGCTGACATCCATGAAGGCAACTCTCTATGAGTTGGCAAAGCCTATCGAAGAGAACACTAACTACTACTCCACTTTCAGTCCAGAGGAGAACGGACTGCTGAGACTAAGCGACAACGCTGTCAAGGTAAGCAAGACCTACACGCTTGCATCTGGCAACTACACTGACTCGCTTCGTAACTCTGGAGAGTATGTCAACAACATCTTCTTCAATCTCAACGATCCATACACCGACAAGGACGGCAACAGCTATAACAACTATGGCACGTACCTGATGAAGAAGTACTACGAGAATCCGGATAACTTCAAGAACTCGTACAACTTCATTCACAACGTCTGTCCTGGTTTCTACATTAAGTCTGAGAATGGCGTAGGATGCATGGCTTATATCTATCTAAGCCAGCTGAACACTTACTTCACTTATAAGGACTCCGTAGAGCATGTCGGCGTTGCTAACTTCTCTGGTACAGAGGAGGTTAGACAAATCTCACAGGTTACTAACGATGCCAGTCGCATCCGTCAGCTTGCAGCAGACAACAGCTGCACCTACATCAAGGCACCTGCAGGTATCTACACAGAGCTGACACTCCCTGTCGAGGAGATATGTGCAAACCATGAGAACGACTCCATCACTTCTGCAAAGGTTACTCTGTCGTGTCTCGCAAAGACAAACTCTGACCAATATACCTTCAAGGCTCCGACAACAATCCTGATGATCAGGGCAGACAAGGCTGAGGAGTTCTTCAAGGACAACAAACTTGCTGACAACAGAACGAGTTATCTTGCTGCATTCACCAAGACCAGCAACAGTTATTCGTTCAACAACATCGGCGAACTCATCAAGAGCATGTACAAGGAGATGCCACAGAACCCAGCACTCCGCGAACAATGGAAACTCGCTAATCCGTCATGGAATAAGGTTCTCCTCATTCCTGTCAGCGCTTCCTACTATACAATTCAGACCTCGTCAGGAGCAACAAGACAGGTGCTCAGCAACCTTTCCAACGACATGTCTCTTTCAAGCGTTCAGCTGATAGGCGGATCGGAGAATCCAAATGATGACATCACTATCTCTGTCATCTATAGTAAGTTTGCTGATAAATAACAACAAGCAAAATGGCAGACAACTATCTTGAGAATCACTACGAGGACTATCTGAAACGAAAAGCAGAATGGCTTCGAAAGAAAAAGCATATTCCTAAAACCAATAAACAGTTAGAGCGCCCAGAAGATGAGGCGCTCTAATTTTTTTTATCAACGAATTACACGAATTACACGAAATAAAATAACAAGAATCCGTGCCTTTCGTGTCTTTCGTTGATAAAACAACGAATTACACGAATTACACGAAAAAGAATTATATTAAAAAATCCGTGTCTTTCGTGTCTTTCGATGATAAAATAAACAACGAATTACACGAATTACACGAAAAAGAACTATATAAAAAGAATCCGTTTCTTTCGTGTCTTTCGATGATAAAACAATAAAACAACGAATTACACGAAAAAAGAATTATATAATTCAAGATTTTGTGTGGGTGGTACAGCGTCCTCCAGACGCTCCAGTCGAATGACAAGTTACCAATAAATTGACGCAGTACCTATGGATTTTAAAATTCACCGTCACCGTCACCCATCCACCCTTAACACACTATATATCAGCGCATAACGACTATGACGGTAGTATATTTCACCGTCACCCTACCGTCACCCCAAATACCGACTGTTTTAGCGAGAGCGAATGTTACTGTGCATAGATACCTTGCACAGTTGTGCTAACTACCTGCACAGTTGTGCATTGATACTATGCACAACTGTGCACAATACCAGCACACAATATAGTTACAAAACATGGGTTGGTGGTATCTACTCAGCGCCTCATCAGACCTATCATTAATATTACTATCCGATTACGTTTAGTCCTTCTTGTCCCCTAACAGCCTGCCCGTGTTTTCGAGTTCCCTTCGCAGTTCTTCTTCTGTAGGCAAATAAGGCAGGTACTTGCTTGCGAAAATCTGTTCGCTATTGTTTAGGACAGAATATTTCACGATAGTCTCATCCTTGTCAGCACACATCAAAATACCAATGGTAGGATTATCATCAGCTCCGCGTTTCAAGTCATCGAACATGCGGATGTACATATCCATCTGTCCGACATCCTGATGAGTGAGTTTGGCAGTCTTTAGGTCAACAAGCACAAAACATTTGAGTATGTAGTTATAGAAAACGAGGTCAATATAAAAATGACTTGTCTCAGTGCTTATGCGATACTGACGTTTGATAAACGAAAAGCCCTTGCCCAGTTCCAATAAGAAGTCCTGCATCTGACATATAAGACGATCTTCCATTTCCTTCTCTTTGTATTCTGCACCTGTAGGCAAGCCTACAAACTCCAGAACGTATGGATCCTTGATGAACTGGCGAACATCCATTGATCTTGGATTTGATAGACACTGTGTACCCTTTTCATCTTGCATTATTCCGCTCTCCAACTGTCGCTGATAGTAGAACGAGTTAATATTACGCTCCAACTGTCTGACGCTCCATTGCTGCTGTGCTGCCTCACGCAGATACCACTCACGAGCCTTGGGGTCTGTCACTCTCATTATCAAGCGGTTATGGCTCCAAGGCAATTTTATACACAGTGTGTAGAATATTTCGTTATTGTATGTCAAATAGAATTGACGCATATTGTACAGGTTGGCATACGAGAACCCATTTCCAAATTCAGACGTCAACTCCTTTGAGAGATTTCTAAGTAGGTTTTCTCCATACGCAGCCCTATCCGCGCCATTCTGTTCTTCCTCCACAATACGTTTACCGATGAGCCAGTAGGCTGCAGTCATAGTTGTGTTAATGGCACGTGCAACAGACTTCCTTGCCTCGCTGAGGATGGCACGGATATCAGAAGTGATATTGCCAGAAGTAGGCAACTGATTGAGTTTGTCTATTTCGTTCATAACTATATGTCTATAATTCGCTTAAATCCTAAATGCGCCACATGCTTAGGTGGGAGGGAGTTTATCTCATTTACATGCAAAAATAGTTTTTTTCTATGACACTACAAAATAATTGTCGATGATATGTGGTTTAATAGGAAAAATTAACAAAACACGCCAAAATGTAAGCTTTCAGATTTAGGACATGCCATGCGCCCCCGTAGGGGAGGGGCGCACCACACACCATAAATCAGATTGCTGTGGAAATATTTCTTTGCCCGTTTGGGGATAAGTTGTAAATTCTGGGACTACGGGCAGACAGGGCGGACACTCAGCCCATAGTAGCGGCTGTAGTCGCGCCGAGTAACACCGCCCGAACCGAAGTTGAGGCCGCACGCGTAGCCCGAGTTGCCCGAGTAGAGCGACGACGACCAGTAGTGGCCCCAACTGCCAACATCGTAGAGCGAACCGCCGCTGCGGTCGCCAGCAGCAGGCAGGAAAATAAACTTATCTGTATAACCAGACTTCTTACTTCTTACTTCATATCCATTGATTCCACTACCATTATAATTGGTCTTCCACGTCCATGAGCAATTGTTTGTATTTGTCAATTCTGTGAACTCAGCATACGTTGGCATACGCCAATTGCCTCCCCACTTCACATGAGCGGCATCGTCTTCTGGGTCAAGAACGGTTTTATTATCTACTTTGCCATAGCTTGAAGATGTACAATATTTCGTCATTGTCGATGACGAACCATTGCACCATTTATACGTACTCCAGTTATAAGTTGGTTTTGTTTCCGTTTCGCCCCAAGCATAGTAGTCACCATAATCCGTAGGACTATTTGCACCAACATTACATGTTGCCCACTTAACACTCAGGCCGAGGTCAACATATTCGTGACCATTTGTATTGCTACCGCCAGAAGGAGTGTTTTGAGAATTTTGAGAAGAACTGAGGGCTATGCGGACGCCGTAGTTGGTGTAACGGTTAGAAGGAGAGCTGGCGTCGCGATTAGCAACACGGCAGTTCCACGCATCGCAGACCCAACTGCCACCACGAGCCACGCGGGTAGGGCCGCTTGTAGGACCAGTAGGGTCAGTGACAGAGGAACTGCTATAACTGTCATACCAATCGCTGCACCATTCATATACGTTACCACTCATATCATAAATACCGAGTTCGTTCGCTGCTTTTGTCTTCACTTGATGTGTTTTAGAAGAACTGTTGCCCGAATACCATGCCACATCACCAATAGTATTACTGCCACTATACTGATAGCCCTTACTCTTATTGCCACCACGAGCGGCATACTCCCATTCAGCCTCTGTAGGCATACGGAAGGTCTTGCCAGTCTTGGCATTCAGCTTTGTAATGAAGTCTTGGACATCTGTATAACTTATGCTATATGCAGGGTAGTTGTCGCCTAAGCCGCGTGATGACGACCACTGCGAGTCACCGGAAGAAGGAGAATAGCCAGTGACTGCTTTCCACAAAGCCTGCGTAACCTCCGTTTCTCCGATATAATAGTCCTGACTTATAGTTACATGCGTTGGGCTCTCATTTCTGTCTGGACTTTGCTGTTCCGGCGTCGCTCCCATAGTAAACGTACCATGCTCAACGAGAATCATGCTGAACGTCACACCATCTACTGTGAATTCTAACTGTCTACCTACAATCACAGTGCAATAACCCACAATACCATCAGCAGTAGTCGCAAAGATGCGTACTATGCCATTGGCTATGCCTTTAACTGTGCCATCAGCGCTTACCGTGGCAATGGTTTCATCCTCACTTGTCCAGCTGACAGCAGTATCCACAGTGCCGTCAGGGCTTACCGCAGAAGCACTAAGGTTGCAGGTCTGGTCTTTATCAACATAGACTGTACCTGCTTGCATGACAATGTACTTGCCTATGACAGGACGCATGCTCTGGCCATAGCAGCGGTAAGTAGTATTATTGGTGTTGACACTTGAAGAACCTACATTGACAGACTGGTTATAGGCACAGTCAGAAGATGACAGGTCGCGCGTAGCATAGTAGCCGCCAGTGGTGCGACTGGTGGTACTGCTGCCATTGTAGTAGCCACCGGCAGGAAGGAACACAGTGCAGCCGTTACGTTTGCTCGTCACAAGTCTGCCATTGATGCCGTTGATAGTCTTCCACTCAGATGTAGTGTAGGTGCTGTTGAAGAGTTCCTCGTACTGCTGCTGTGTAGGCAATGCCCAGTTAGTGCTGAGCAACTGTGACGCAGCATCGTCAGATGCGTCGAGCTGCATCAGGTCATCACGAGAACCTTTGTTTGTTGCGGTGCAGTATTTTGTGAGTGTAGTCGCACTGCCGTTGGCAAGGGTGTAGTTGCTCCAAGAGAACTGCGACTTGGTTGTGGTCTCTCCCCATGCGAAGTAATCGCCATAGCCTTCTGGAGTCTCAGCACCAATGTTGCAGGTAGCCCAGCGTGTGCCGCTTGGCAGACCGAGGTCAACCCATTTGTAGCCGTCGGTAGTGCCAGTTACTTGACGTTCCACTTTCACGAGGCAAGTAGCAGAGAGCGGTGATTCCTCATCATCGGAAGTAACAGTAATGGTTGCTGATCCTATTGAGATGCCTGTTACAATACCGTGCTCGTCAACTGTAGCAACATCTTCGTTGCTGCTGCTCCAATAGAGCGATGACTCGTTGCGGTAAGGAATGACAATGCGGTCGATGCGGCGTGTTTCATCTATGTCGATGCTAAGTTCAGAGACAGGAAGGTCAAGTACGAAGGTCCGGCTCTCATTACGACCAAGGATGATGTCGGCAATGCCGAGAACATCCTCACGAGTTATCTGTCCATCGCCATCAAGGTCGTAGAGACTGATATCAGCACCAGAGTGTATCTCACGATTAATCATTTCGATGACATAAACAAGGTCGGAGATTGTCACCTCCCCATCGTCGGTAGCATCGCCAATGGTTGGGTCAACAGGCTTTGTTACCGTCACATCGCACTCAGCCTTTGCGCCACGACCGTCGGCGGCAGCACAGGTGATGCGGGCAGTGCCTTCGGTAAGTGCCGTAACAAGACCGAGTCCGTTGACAGTAGCAACATCAGGGTTGCTGCTGCTCCACTTCATCTCGCCGTAGGTAGCAGTTGCAGGTGCCGTTGTTCCGTAGAGGTATTCTTCCTGACCTTCGCGGAGAGTGAGTTCTTCAGCAGAAAGGGTAACGTCGGTTACTGGTTTGAAGCGATTGTTGACGATGACGACGCATTTGCCGATGCCACCATTATTGTCGGTAGCAGTAGCGGTAATTGTTGTCATGCCCTCTGCCTCAGGCATTACGACTCCCTTGCTGCTGACGTATGCCACGGCAGTATTAGCGCTGCTCCACTTGAGGTTCTTGTTTGTGGCATCGGCAGGGAGAATGTTGGCGGTGAGTTTCTCGCCAGTGGAGTCATCTCCAATGATCAGGACATCAGGAGTGATGCTTACGCTGCTGACATATATAGGTGCAGAGCTGAGACCGACTTTCTCGCCAAAGGTGCTCCAGACGCTGGCTGAGTTATACTTTGCAAGCGATTCCTCTGGAACATAAAGGCTTGCATACTGTGGGTCTGAACCAGTAAAGGTGTTTGAACTGCAGGTTGGTGGTGTCTGGGCATAGCAGTAGAAACCAAGGAGAAGCTTGCAGTTGGCAAACGAATTGGTGCCAAGGCTGCGGAGGCCACTGCCGACATAGACAGACTTAAGGCTGTCGCACTTATCAAAGCAATAATCGCCGATGCTTGTTGTGGCATCAGGGATGTTTATTGCCTTGAGACGCTTGCAGTTCTGGAAGGCATAGCTGCCAAGGGTCTTGACGGCATCGGACATTCCGACACTGGTCAGTTCAAGGCAGTTGGTGAAAGTATAGCTGCTTATCT
Organism: Prevotella sp.; assembly: GCA_045643065.1. Taxonomy (GTDB): domain Bacteria; phylum Bacteroidota; class Bacteroidia; order Bacteroidales; family Bacteroidaceae; genus Prevotella. Next base: position 6,041 of record JAZUKC010000042.1, on the reverse strand, counting down.
GGCTGACGCCGGCAGGGATGGTGATGCTGCCCAGCATCTTGCAGTCGTAGAATGCACGCTGACCGATAGACTTGACGGTAGAAGGGAGGCGGAGGTTCTTCATGGCAGAGCAGCCTTCGAAGGCAGACGGGCCGATTGTGGTCTCGCTTCCACCCATAAGCACGGTGTTAAGATTGATACAGCCATAGAACGCATTCTTGCCAATGGTCTTGACACCACTACCGATACGGACGGCGGTGAGGGAGGTGCAGCCCTGGAAACAGTCAGAACCGATGAAGCCTACACCACTACCCATCTCCACGGTCTCAAGGTCTGGACAGTTCTGGAAGGCATAGTCCTGAATGCCGGTTACGCTGCTGGTGACGTTCACCTTCTTCAGCTCCTTACAGTTCTGGAAAGCATAGTTGGAAATGTCGCAGCCGAAATCAGCATTAAGAGTAGTGAGTGGCAGACCACCGTAGTAGAGGCGATGGGAACCAGTGAAAGGATTGGAACGCTGGTGTGCAAAGATGTAGTTCCACGTAGCTGGCTCAGGGATATGGATATTCTCAAGTTTGGTACAACCAGAGAAGGTGTCCTGCGCAAAGAATTTGTCCCAATTGATGCCAGAGAGAGTCATGTAGGTTGGGAAGATGAGAGTAGCAAGGCTGCTGCAGTTCTGGAATGCTGCCGCACCGATGCTGTTGATATGCTCGGACAGGGAAACCTGAGTGAGGGCGGTACAATTTGCAAAGGCTGAACTGCCGATGCTTTGCACATTTGCTGGGAGTGTCAGCTTGGCAAGTCTGGTGCAATCCACGAAAGCATTGTCAGGAATAGTGACAAGTGTGGATGGCAGAACGAGATTGACTATTTTCTTTGCGTATGTCAGATGGGCTGTGACTGTGCCTTCTGCATATTCGAGCGTAGTGATGCCTGATGATGCAAAGGCATCGGTGCCTACGCTGGTCAAGGATGCCGGGAGCGTCACCTTAGGCAGGCTGCTTGTGTTGTAGAAAGCATAATTACCAATCGTAGTAAGTCCTTCTGGCAGATAGAGTGAAGCCAGACTGGTGCAGCCATAGAAGGCACGCTCTGGAATGGTCTTTAAGGTAGAAGGCAGTGTGAGAAAGACAATTTGGTCGGCATAGGTACGGAGTGCCGTCTGGGTTCCTTCTGCATATTCAAGTGTCTTTACCGCTGATGAAGCGAAGGCATTACTGCCAATGCTGTTTAGGGTGCTTGGAAGTTTCAGTGCCTGAAGGCTGCTGCAACCGTAGAATGCCTGAACGCCGATGCTGTTCAGTCCTTCAGACAGAGTAAGGGAAGACAATGACGAACAGTTCTGGAAGGCATAGTTGCCGATGCTTGACACAGAGGAACTTAGCGACAGTGATGACAGCGAAGAGCAGCCATAGAAGGAATATTCGCCGAGGGTCTTGACAGACAATGGCAGCTGAACTGTTGCAAGTTTGCTACAGCCGTAGAAGGCATAATTGCCTATTGAATTAACTTTATCTGGAATAACGATATTTGTCAGCGAGCTACAGTTCTGGAAAGTATAGTCCTTGATATCGGTGATTGCCGATGGAAGGCTGACGGTTTGAAGGAGCGTACAACCATTGAAGGCATAGCGGCCGATGGAGGTTACGTTGTTTGGAACCGTAATGGACGTAAGCTTAGTGCAGCCATTGAAGGCATACTCACCGATGGACTCAAGGAAGCGAGGCAGGGTGAGTGTAGAGATCTTTGTACAGCCATAGAAAGCATTGTTGGCAATGGTCTCTATGGTGTTTGGAAGACTGACCGAAGATAGGTTGGTACAGTTCTTGAAAGCGCTGTCATCAATGCCGATGACAGTGAACTCTACGTTCTTAGTGTTGATGAACGTCTCTGGTATCTCAACATTACCACTATAGCAGTTTGTACTGCCGTTATGGGTGACGGTAGCTGTGGCAGCAGAGATATTGAGATTATAGTATATGTTATTGAGAACAAAATCGTAGGCGCTGGCAGATGTGCTGACAAGCAGAAGGAGCAGCACGAGTATGTTGTTGTATATCTTCATAGCCGTAATCGTTTATTTGCTGACAATCTTCTTTCCCTTGGTAACGCCAATCTGGCCACGATGCAGCTCTGTGACTCTCTGGCCCTGGGTGTTATACATGTCGCCATTGCTTTCATCTGCAATGCCACGGATGTCAGTGGCTATGTCAACCCCCTCAATGCGGAGAACACTTTCGACAACGTCGGTCTTCTTGCCTGACTTATTCTGGGTATTGGCAATCTCCACCTTGCGAAGCTGAATAGGATAGTCGCCCTTCTCCATGTCCTTGTCTATGGCAAGACGGATGGTAGCCACGTTGCCGGCGTTGGCAGTGAGGCTGGCATTTGCCATGGAATAGAGAATGACACGAAGGGCGCCGTTAGACTGCTGGCGGCTGTCAACAACGAAACTGCCGGAAGGGACGATATCGCCTTTGCTGATAGCGTAGTCGCCATCGGCATCGGTAAGAACTGTTACACCCTCTGGGAGGCAAAGGTCAAACTGGCAACCATTGACTGATGCCTGACTCTTAACATTAACAATAAGATTGACTGTTGTGGTGCCAGGGGTAATATTGATATCCTCGGCATAGACTACATTGTCTGACTGAACAGCATCATTGGTCTCTGCATACATACAATGCAAGGCAAATGGTAATAACAAAGATAGTAATAGTTTCTTCATAATTTACTATTAATATATATAATAATGTGCAAAGGTAACATTTTTTCTTTTAATAAACAAATTATTTCTGAGAACTTACACCTATTATTAATATATTCTGCCTAAGAATCGCAATATTTCTACTCATAAGATAAAAAACCATGGGATTTCTGCTTGATTTACGAGATAATAGTGTAACTTTGCAGAGGAATGAATGGGGCGGTTGGTTGGTTGTTAGGTTATCAGGTTAATCGCCAAACCGTCAGTAACTACTCATGTCCCTTGTTCTTTTTAACACAGAGGCACAGAAAGCACGGAGTACACAGAGATTTTTGAGATCCATTCGGGGGTAAAACGTACTGCATAGCACTCTAATAACTCTGTGTTCTCCGTGCTCTCCGTGTTAATAAAAATGGAAGGTGCTGATTAGTTACTACATTAATCGCCGAAGGGGTGCTGAATAGTTACAATCGTCAAACCGAATATTTTAAAAAACAAATATGAAAAAGATAGCATTGATTACGGGTGCCACAAGTGGCATCGGAGAAGCTTGCGCAAGAAAGTTTGCGGAAGGTGGTTATAATCTGATTCTTACAGCTCGCCGTGAAGACATTCTCAACAGTCTGAAGGCAGAGTTGGAGGCAGAAGGTATTAAGGTAAAGTTGCTTGTGTTTGATGTTAGGGATGCACAGGCAGCAAAAGCGGCAGTGGAGTCGCTTGAGGAAGAATGGCAGAAGATAGACGTGCTTATCAACAACGCTGGTCTTGCCCTCGGTCTGGAAAAGGAATACGAAGGGAATATTGACGAGTGGGAGACGATGATAGACACGAACATCAAGGGCTTGCTGACCATGACTCGCCTCATCGTGCCAGGAATGATTGAGCGCAACGATGGTCATGTTATCAACGTTGGCAGTGTTGCTGGCGATGCTGCATACGCCGGCGGTAACGTGTATTGCGCTACTAAGGCAGCAGTGAAGGCGATAACAGACGGCCTGCGCATCGATGTGGCTGAGTCTGCCGTTCGTGTTACTAACCTGAAGCCAGGTCTCGTGGAGACAAACTTCAGTAACGTACGTTTCCGTGGTGATACGGAACGTGCCGACAATGTGTATAAGGGTGTGAAACCACTGACTGGCACAGACATTGCTGATGTTGCTTTCTATGCTGCCAGTGCTCCAAAGCATGTGCAGATAGCAGAAGTGCTAATCCTCGCAACGCATCAGGCAAGTGGAAGTGTGATATCTCGCTCTACTCAAAATTAAGACGAAGGATATGGGATTAGGTTGCATAGACAAAGAAGGAGTCCATAGCAACCTTCCCGTCTTCTACCATATCATAAAGCGCTTTTGAGACATCATCTTTAGAAAACGGAAGCGCATTAAGTTCAGTTATGAGGTGACGCTGGTGGTCGGCAAGCAAGTCTGCAATAGCCTGCCCCACTGTTGCCTCATCCTTTTTTTGTCCCTTACGTTCGATGCACACTTCGCAACAACCACAATCCTCACCATAATCCTCACCAAAGTATCGTACAAGCTGGTTCTGACGGCAATATTCAGTGTTGGCAATATAGTCAATGACAGAATTGATATGCTCGTCCATGACCTCCTGTAAGGAATCATAGACATCGCTGCCTAACCTAACGTCCTCTCTTGGTACCCTATCAATAAGATAAGTAAGCATAGGCTCATTACGTGGCGGCACAAACTTTATAATCTGCTTGCGTCGGAGGGAAGTCAGAAGCATGTATATTCTCTCTGGGTCAACTCCAAGTCTGTCGGCAAGCAGACGCTCTTCTATCCATACATAATTACTAAACAGTCCTGTATAGAGTCGCATCATTTCTGCTATCAGGTTGTCTTCCTCTGCCGTCAGTTCCGAACAGGAATATAGAGCATCTCTTGGCACGACGAACGTTACGCGCGTATGGTCGTCAGGGTCAGGATTATAAGAGATGTATCCAGCATTGGTAAGAATCCTAAGAGCAGCATCCGTCTCTGATGCATTATATCTGTTCTGAATGCAGAACTGCTGAATGGGGAATACAAACGAATGGTCGGCACCCATGCCTATGCCTATCTCATAGAAATAGGCAAGGTGCTCATAGACGTTACGAATGAATTCCTTGCTTGGAAACGAACGCCTCAACCTTGTTTTTAAGACAGAGGACGTATGAGGAGTGGCAAGCAAGACGGCATAGGAACGTGCTCCATCTCGTCCGGCACGACCAGCCTCCTGGAAATAAGCTTCAATGGACGATGGCACATCGGCATGGATAACGAGTCGGACATCTGGTTTGTCTATGCCCATGCCAAATGCGTTAGTAGCGACAATGATCCTCGTACGCCCTTCCTGCCAGTCTTGCTGACGCTTGGTCTTGACGGCAGTATCAAGTCCGGCATGGTAGAAGTCGGCGCTGATTCCTTGTAACGTAAGGAACTGGCACACCTCCTTTGTTCGTTTGCGACTCATCGTGTAGATGATGGCAGAGCCTTCTACACGGCTAATGATATGAAGAATTTCGGCATGGACATCTTGTGTCTGTCGCACTATGTAAGAGACGTTCTGTCTTCGGAACGACATGCGAAAGACATTGCTACCTTCCCTAAAACCAAGTTGATGTTGTATGTCTTTTACCACAGCAGGTGTTGCTGTTGCTGTAAGTGCAAGTATTGGTTTGTCTGGAAGCAACTTGCGAAGGTCTGCTATACGGAGGTAGGCAGGGCGGAAATCATAACCCCATTGTGAGATGCAATGTGCCTCATCGACGGCAATGAAACTAATCTTCATGTGCCGTATCTTGTTCTGAAAGAGTGAAGTGGATAGGCGCTCAGGACTAACATAGAGGAACTTGATGTCTCCATAAATACAGTTGTCCAGTATGCATACAATCTCGTTATGACTTAAACCAGAATAGATAGCGTAAGCTGTGATGCCTCTACGACGAAGGTTGTCCACCTGGTCTTTCATGAGGGAGATGAGCGGAGTGACGACCAAGCATACTCCAGGCACACTGAGTGCTGGCACCTGAAACGTTATTGACTTACCACCACCAGTAGGCATAAGGCCGAGCGTATCATGCCCGGCCCCAATGCTATCTATGATCTCGCGCTGTATGCCGCGAAAGTCATCATAGCCCCAATACTGTTTTAAGATTTCCTGATACTTATCCAATTATTAATTATCCATTAATTATTCAACTTTCGCAAGCTCCGCTTGCTTCAGTTTCAAGGAGTTATAGGGAAGATATTGGGGAGATATTTGGGAAGATAAAGGGACAATAGTAATGTCTCTATATCTCCACTTTATCTTCGCGAACAGCTATCTCCTCTTTATCTCCTTACAAGTTGAA
>JAZUKC010000041.1:0-30310 GCA_045643065.1 Prevotella sp. | reverse complement strand
CTTCAAGGCATCAGGCTTTGCCGCTTCCTTCTGGCGTATCTTCGCTATTTGTTCTGGTGTCAGACGCATACACCCACAAAGTTACAACATTTTTCTGAAAAGTCAATGAACGAAAAATAGTTTTAACGGATTTTTGCATATAGACGTAATATAAAGAAAAAAGTAACAAAGTAACACTTTTATTTTAGGGGTATAGGCCCCCCTATGCTCATTCAATGTGCTACAAAGGCTGGCACAAAGATAATTCAAAATGCCATCCATGGTCTAATGAACCATTTGGGATAATGTAATCGGAATTTAATAACTAATAATATCAAATTCGTAAAAAAACATCATGATAATTTGGCAGATAGACATTTTATTCGTACATTTGCACACCTACTTACAAATAACAAATAATATGAAGAAAATACTTCTCTCACTGCTCCTCGTTGCAGCCTCTGCAACCACTATTGTTGCACAGACAAAGAGTTATGTAACCGTCTTCTGTCCACTGAATACCTATAGCTCAATGATAAAACTGAGCGGTGACATTCCTGGCGACATGAAGAGCGACTATTCGTACATGGACTTCGGCAATCCCCGTGCCGTCAACAACTACTACCTCATCGGTCAGGTCCTGAATATGCTTGCATCCCATGGCTTCCAGGTTGAGAAGATGGACTCGTGGTGCAACGGGCAGACAGACTACACCATGTATCTATGCGCCAAGTCCGCAGACTCAGGAGTCGTCAGCAGCGCCAAGCAGCAGACACAGATAGACGATGCCGATGACATCAGGGAAATAGCCCGCTATAACTTGCAAGGCATCCCTGTAAGCCCAGCAGACAAAGGCATCCAAATAATAGTGTACTCCAACTACACCACAAAGACCGTTGTCGTAGAATAGCCCCTGCATAGCTTAGGAAACCTTACCCCCTCAGCGCCTGATAATACTTCTTGAATGCTGCTTCGTCTTTAGAGACTTCGGTGGTTACCTCGAGGAGGACGGGATGATTGCTGTGGGAATTGAATAGGTACGATATGCCGTTCTGTAGCGATGGGGCGTCGTGGGCTTGCAGATAGTCTATGCCGAACTGGGCGCAGATGCCTTGGGCTGTGGTGGAATGACTGGCGGAAACGTAGGTGTCTCTTGCTGGAGACGCCTCTAATCCCCTCAGATTACGGAAGATTCCGCCTTGACCGTTGTTCAGAAGCAATATGCGGAGGTTGCCTTTGAGCTGCTGTTGCCATAAGGCGTTCTCGTCGTAGAAGAAACTCAGGTCGCCGATTACGCAATAAACGTTCTCCTCACACACTAACGATGCACCTGCGGCAACGCTCAGTGAACCCTCGATACCGTTCAATCCGCGGTTGCATCCGCAGTAGTGATTTGCGTAGAGCGCAGCTAAACGAACCGACATGCTGTTGGCATAGTAAACCTTTCCGTAGTCTCCATTCTCCTCGTATGCCTCCTCAAAGAGTTTCACAGCAAGCATTTGCGAGTATTCTGGCTGGTAATCCTCATGCTTTTGCGCTACCTCTTCGCGTAGTTTTTTCCATTTGTTGTAGAACGCAGAAGGGCGGGCAGAATGATAGATTAAGGCACTTAACTGTCCGAAAAACTCACCCGTATGACCTTGAATGATAAGACGAGTGTTCTGAGAAATATCGCGCAGCTCATGGTCACGACTTACAACAACCTGCATAACGTCCTTATCCAGTGAACGCATGAACTGACGGAGGCGTTTGCTTACTGTGTGTCCACCTATAAACACCACAAAATCAGGGTGGTAAGCCTTTGGATTCTTTTCTATGGCATACAGCATCTGGTCGGTAAATGACAGCGGAAGTTCACCACCAGAGATAGGCTCTGACAGGACAACGAAGTGCTCTGCCAACTTGTAGATGATGTCATCGGCGATTTCATACTCGCTGGTTTGCCCGATGATGAACATCGGACGCTTTGCCTTTGCGAGACGGTTGATGAAAGCATCCTTAGCCATGTCCGATTCCCATGACCAACAACGCACAACTCGCTCGTCAGGAAGCTGCTCTACGTTGAATTCAAACAGCGGTTCAGAGATAGGCACATTGATATGGACAGAGGGATGATGAGGCTGAAAATACTCTATAAACGCCTCATTGATAAGGCGGTTGCAGTGCCAGCGTTCTGTGTCATTGTGCGGCTCAGGGAGTGTAACCGACTTTCCAACAAACTTGCTCAACGCCCCAGGTTGAGGGCATGTCTGTCCGTCAAGCTGATCAATCCATGCCGAAGGACGGTCGGCAGAGATGACGATGATGCCACAATTCTGATACGTTGCCTCAGCGGCGGCAGGCAGAACATTAAGAAGAGCAGAACCACTTGTCACACAAACGGCAACAGAACCGTTAACCTGCTGCGCCATTCCAAGTGCAATGAAGCCAGCCGAACGTTCGTCCGTGGCAGGGAAACACTCAATATCCGGGCACTCATTGAAGTTATGCACCAGCGGAGCATTTCTGCTTCCCGGGCACACAACGATGTGTCCTACACCGTTTTTTACCAATAACGCCGTCAGTATGTTTACGTTTTCCTTATTCGAGTACATTCTTTATAGTCTCCATTTTACTTTCTGTTTCCTGCCATTCCTGTTCACACTGGCTGTCAGGCATAATTCCTCCGCCAGCGTATAGCACTGCATGGTCGTCGAACAACTGGGCGCAACGCAGCGAAACGTACAGATGCGTGTCGCCATCTATGCCGACAGGGCCGGCAAAACCACTGTAATAGCTGCGCTCCATGTGCTCGTTCTGCTCTATAAACCTCTGTGCTTCAGCCTTTGGCAAGCCACAAACGGCAGGGGTAGGGTGGAGCTTGGCGAGCAGAGTGCCTATGGTTTGCGACATCTGGAAGCGGAAATCGGTGCGCAGATGCTGCAGATTGCCGGCACGCATGGTATATGGACCGTCTTTCACCACCTCGCTACCCAACGCCACAACGGTAGCTTCGATGTATCGCTCCACGATGTTCTGCTCGGCTTTGTTCTTCTCGCTCCATTCCGCATAACCCTCTTCGTAAGGCATTGTGCCGGCAAGTGCGATGGTGTGGAGCGTACCTCCGACGCTTTCCACCAGTATTTCTGGCGACGAAATGAGCCAAGTGCCTGTCTGTGGGGTGGAGAATAGCATGATCATCATGCGTGGATAGTCGCTGCAAGCACGCAGAAACAGGTCTTCGCAACTGGCATGATGCGCCAGCGCTATCGTCTTTTTACGAGCAAGAACAAGTTTGCGAAACCGCCCATCGACAATGGCTTCATGGTAGTTTCGGAACACTTCGGTGTAATCTTCAGACGCAGTAGCAACCTCGCTACATGCCGTTGGCGTTGCGTTCGTCTCCCTCTGCTTAGGCAGAAGAGCATGACGGCTTATCTCATCAGGCGTGATGAGCACTATAGGTTTATGCCCCTGCTGGCCGGAGTCAGTAGCAGACGCGGCGCTGAACGGAGCAATGACAAACCCCTGTCTGCTGCCGATATCCTCAAGCGACTTGAGTATCAGCGGCTTACTGGCAGACGTTATCTTGTAGAAGCAGTCGGCGTAGGGCAGTCGATAGTATGCAATGCAGTTGTGTTCCACTTATTCCTTCTCTTTATTAGTTGAACTCTGAGGGCAGATGTAGTTCGTAACCGACACGCGGCTGACAAGTTCTCCCTCCTGATTGTTGATGTCAACGTTCCACACGTGGGTGGTCTTTCCGCGATGAATGATAGTGGCTTTTGCCGTTACGGTTTCACCTTTCATTGCCGAACGGATATGATTTGCCTGCACGGTCATGCCCACACAAATCTGTCCAGGGCAGAGTGCACACGAACCAACGCCAGCCAGCGTCTCGGCAAGTGCTAACGATGCACCTCCGCTTAGGAATCCGAAAGGCTGGGTGTTTTGCTCAGTCGCCTTCATTCTTGCTTCGCATGATGAGGCGTCCGGAGTAGAGATGTACTCTATTCCGAGTGAGTTGGAGAGGCCATCGTTGGCCAGTATGTCGCGGAATGATTCGATGTTCATAGCTTCATTATCAAGGAAATTACGTGCAAAGATACAAATATTTCGCCGAATAACAAAGAAAATGCGAGGGAAAATTCTACCTATACGATTGAATAGTGTAATTGTTGTTCAGGTGAAGACCTAAATGTGTATTCGCCTTATAGTCGATAAGCAATTGATAATTTCAACCACAAAATCGAAGAATTTTGGATTAGTCAGACCGTTTGTATTGAATCGCTTTCCGTTTCCTATTGATTCACCTTCCGTTTCCTATTGATTCACCCGCCGTTTTCTATTGATTTGGCAACTGCTTGAATATCAACGTGATAGAAGATGGTAAAATTTCGACGAAAAAACGGCCTTTTTTATGCCAATTTCGGGTGATAATCCAGGTGCTTTTGTGAGGCATTCTGGCGATGAAGTGAAGCTGTCTTTCGCCGAACTCTTGTTATTTGAAAAAAATAAGGGCGGCGGACAGAATAATGTATGTTAAATTTGTGATTTTCAAATATTTTTATTAACTTTGCATCGCATATATTATGACGTCTTCTTCGGTTTCGTTGCACGAATCGTTGTGCCATGAAAGGTCGGGAGACGGAAATTATGATACCATGGCATTCTGATTGCCGAATAATGCTAAAACCAAGTCTAATGAACATCAACGAGAAAATAACCATCGGTCGTTTGGGCCAACAGCCAATGCATATTGCAGAGCAAAGCGTTGACCCTCAGCATGCTATACTGACAAAGACTGACTATGACACCTACGTTATCGAGGACAATGACTCGCAGAAGGGTGTCTTTGTGTTTGGCATACGCATCAAGCGAAAGACCATAAAGGAGGATACGCCAATCTTCCTCGGAACATATAAGACCACTGTCAAGCAGCTGCTGCGCGACCCGGATGCCATAAACCTGGCGCAGATATGGAGCGATTACGAGAGCGAGAAGCGCAAGTGGGATCGCTACAGCACGATGGTCAATTCCATCCGTATGCTTACTCCAATCCTCACTATGCTCGTAGCACAAGTCATAGGGCAGAGCATCGTGGTCAGCTGCGTTGTCCTTGTCGTAGTGATGGTAGTTGCTATGGTGGCAGGCGAGATGGTGCTGAAGAAGAAAAACATGGCGATGGCAGACTTGAACGCGAAGATGCAGATAGACTATCAGTGTCCTCACTGCCACAAATTCCTTGGTTTCACACCTTACTCTATATTGAAATCAAAGCTCTATTGTCCACATTGTGGCGTGCCAATCAGATAAAAATGCAGGTTCCCCTATACCTTATTATATATATAAGGCATCAGAGCCGATCTTGATAAGATAATAAATAAAAATAATAACATATCAAAAACCTAACAACTATGAGACCAAACAATGATACAGTTCTTAGAGGCAATAACTCTCAGAGCAAGGAAGCAAATGGTGAGAAGGGCAATGTAATGGGCAAAGTTGCTGCTGGCGTGGCTGGCGTAGCTGCTGTTGCAGGTGGTGCTTATGTTGCTCATGCTGCCGGAATGTTTGAGGAAGAAGAGGAGCTCGTGAACGATCAGAAGCACGAAGAGGCTAAGGTTGAGGACCAAAAGCACGAGGAACAGCACGAGCAGGTGGACGAGCAGAAGCACGAAGAGGTGGCTGACAACAAGCACACTGATGACAACCACGAACACGTTGCTGACAATCATCATCAGCAAACAAGCGGTGGCCATCACTCAAGCGGTGGCAGTCAGCCTCAGGAGGAAGACTACTTCGCTAAGAATGATGTGCAAATCAAGGAAATAGATACTACTGTGAACGAGGATGGTGACATCGCTCATGTTGCCCAGGGCACCGTAAACGGACATAATGCAGTGTTCGTTGACGACGGAAACGGTAACGTCATCGGTAGCGTTGTTGACGAAAACGACAACAATGAGATAGATGAAGGTGAGGTACACATATTCGCTGCCAACGAGCACGTTAACGTATCAGACCTCGCAAACCACATGGTCAGCACGGATGATGTACAGGTTGTACAGGCTGTGGACACTCCTGATACCCCAGAAGTTCATGTGGTGGCTGTAGAAAACGATGTGGATCTGAATGGAGCTACAGTCAATGTGGCTGCCGTTACTGTCGATCAGGAGGAGGTTGTGCTCATTGACACCAGCCAGAATGGCGAGGTTGACCTCATGATTGCTGACCTGAACCACAACGATGTGATTGAGGAAGGCGAGATAGCCGACGTTACTGACCAGCACTTCGCTATGCCGACAGCGGACGATATTGATAGCGGTTTATACGAAGTTGGCAACGATGCCATTGACGATAGTGGCTCAGGCGATATTGATCTCTTTGAAGTGTAAGCCATGGCTGTAGTGATGATGAAATGCCCTCATTGCGGAACTGAGATTCAGGCAAACGCAAACGTGGGGCTTGAAAAGATGAACGCTACTTGTCCTAACTGCAAACAGGCATCGCAGATAGGGCAGTATCTGCCTAAATGCAGTCTGAAAGTGGGCAGCAAAAACTACCAGTTGCGCTTCGGAAAGCAGTGGGTGGGACGTAAATCGCCTGTAAGCGAGGCGGACGTTCAGATTCCGGACGAGACCAAATACATGAGTAAGAAGCATGCGCAGGTAATGGTTTCGTGTACCGCTGCCGGCCTTTCGTTCCTCTATGAGGAAAATGCCAAGAACCCAACTACCCTGCATGGCATCGAGCTTGTTGAGGGTGACATCGTCTATCTCTCTCCTAACGATTGCCTGAAGCTGGGCGACGTGCAGATGTATCTTGCACCGGAGTTTGGCGAATAATACATGAAGGATATAGCGATGATGACAAGGTCGTCGCTATATCATTATCGGTTCTACTCTGCATCTATTAACACAGAGGCACTGAGGGCACTGAGAGCACAGAGGTTTTTTAGTTCCATGCGGGAAAAAATGTGCTGCATAGTCCTCAAAAGAAACTCCGTGTTCTCTGTGTCATCTGTGTCTCTGTGGTAAAAAAACAGGGTGGTTGAGTAGTAACTCATTGATTTTCAAATGTTGATGTCTCAGTAATTCTCATAAATAAAGATGATAAAGCAACCTTTATACTTTACTGAAATAGGGCGGAAAGACAATCAGGAAGACTCCATCTTCCCTGCTCCCGGTCAGGCAACTGCTGCCGATCGCGTCTTGATGGTGTGCGACGGAATGGGCGGACATGCAGATGGCGAGGTGGCAAGCAGATGTGTTGCAGAAACCGTCGGTAGGATAACGTCGCAGCAGATTGACTGTACGATGGAGCAAATGGCTGAAACTTTCGACCGTGCTTTGGACGAAGCCTACCAGGAAATGGATCGTCTGGACACCGGAGAGAGCGCAAAGAAGATGGGAACGACGCTCACTTTCCTCGCGTTCTGTCAGGACGGTGCCCTCGTTGCGCATATTGGCGACAGCCGTGTCTATCAGTTCCGTCCGGGCGTTGGCATCGTTATGCAGACGCGTGACCATTCGCTCGTGAACGATCTTGTTGCTGCTGGCGAGATTACTGAGGAGGAAGCACGCACCCATCCGCGACGAAACGTCATCACACGTGCTATCATGCCGTGTCATGGAGATGATGATTGCAAGTGCAGAGCGTCAATGCGCATGGTTACGGATGTGATGAAAGGCGATATCTTCCTGCTTTGTTGCGATGGCGTAGTGGAGGAGGTTGACAATCAGGAACTAACCGAAATAATGCTGTCTGGCAAGTCTTTGCAGGAGAAACTTGACACGTTGAAGTCGCTGTGTGCTGATCGTAACACCCGCGATAACTACACTTGTTACCTCGTAGAGATGGAGGATGGCTATGATTTCGTAGAGACTGCCTATGCTCCTCAGCAGGTTGAGGTTGTCGCTACTGGTGCTGCGCCTTATCGTATGGAGGCTTCTGCATCGTCGCGGGCAAGAAAATCGGGTGTGATGACTCTGATTTACGTCCTCATTATCGTGATTAGCTTGCTGCTGACAGCATTCCTTGTGATGAAATCTTGTAGCGATACGCATCATGACGGATGGGAAAACGCACCTCTGAATGGCATAATAAAAAGATAGATATAGACGAAAATGGAAAAGGAAAATGAACAGCAGATGCTGCCGATAGGTACGTTGCTGAACAATGGTAAGTACCGTATTGAGCAGTATATTGCGTCTGGAGGTTTCGGAAATACATATAAAGCGACTGACACGGCATTCGATGAGGTTGTCGCAATAAAGGAGTTCTTCATCAAGAAAACGTGTAATCGTGAGTCAAACTCGACTGTTGTCTCTATCAGTATTACAGACAACAGGCGTCAGTTTGAGGCTCAGCAGGAGAAGTTCCGTAAGGAAGCACGCCGCATGCGTAAGCTGCTGAGCGACCATATAGTAAGGGTTCACGACTTGTTTGACGAGAACGGAACGTCTTACTATGTGATGGACTTCATACAAGGCGAAAGCCTTTCGGCTCGTATGAAGCGCACTAAGCGTCCTCTTTCGGAGGCAGACGTGATGGCAATCCTGCCTCAGTTGCTTGATGCTCTTGAGGTTGTGCATAAGGAATGCATCTGGCATCTGGACCTGAAACCTGGCAACATCATGATTGATGAGGCTGGTAAGATTAAGTTGATAGACTTTGGCGCATCGAAACAGACTCAGAATACGAAGGGTGAGGCTATATCTACCTCTTCGTCGTTGGCATATACGCCAGGCTTTACTCCTGCCGAACAGAAGGACTTGCTGTTTGATAAGTTCGGTCCTTGGACAGATCTCTATGCCTTGGGCGCTACCATCTTCAATCTGCTCACTGACAAAAGACCGCCTATGCAGTCGGAAATTGACGAGAGTGTGCAGAGCGCTTTCAAACCAATTGAGGGCATAAGTCAGAGAATTTATGATCTTGTGGTGTGGATGATGAAGACCAATCGCACCATGCGTCCACAGAGTGTGGCTGCCGTAAGGACTTTCCTGGAGGAGTCTTCGGCACCTTCTAAGCCTAAACCGAGGGAAGAAAAGAATCCGAAAGGTAAGGATGATACTATTCTGAAACCAGGCAGATCAGGTGGAAAGAATACGTCTGGAGGTGGCGCCGCTGAGGAAATGCCGGATGATGTGTCAAAAAAGGAGAAGTCATCGTCTAGTGCATTGAAGTATGCTGCTATCGGTGTCGTAGCTGGTGTTATAGCGCTTGCAGGCATTTTGATGTTCGCTGGTCGTAGTAGTGGTGATGCAGTGGAGGAAGAAGTGATAGAAATTGCGACCGTAGATTCTGCATATACTGTTACTGATAGTCTCATTGAGATAAATGAAGGAGCACCAAACATGCGCAAATACACTTACTCGGGTGATGTAGATGCAGAAAATCACTTGCCTAATGGCATCGGAACTGCCCGCTATGAGCCAACCGGCGACATCCCTGGTGCTGTATATCACGGTGCCTTCAGCATGGGTGTTGCACACGATGAATCGGGCGATGCTGAGCTGCAGTTTGATAATGGTGACAAGTTCAAGGGCTCGTTCGATGGTGGATACTATAAGGAAGGTCAATATACATTGAGGTCTGGTGAGTATTTCATTGGTACTTTCAATCAAGGAAACCTATATACCGGCAAGTGGTATAGTGCTGACGGCGTTATGACCAGCGAAATATTTGAGGGCAAGGAGAAGTAGAATAAAAACCGCCCTCTATCGTTCTCTATGAAGGAAGGCTAATAATGCTATAATAACAAGTTGTTATATAGAAGCAAAAACAGAGTGAAGGGTGAATGAATTGCTTAGTCCGCAGGTTGCGAACGGTATGCAAATCATTCACCCTTCACTCTGTTTTGTCGTATCCATCGCCGGCGTTTGATAGCAGAAACATAGCATTTGCCTGCTATAAGCATATCTCTCCGGAACCAAAACAGCGATGGTGCTGCTCGTCATAGATAACGCAGAACTGTCCCGGTGCTACTCCATGAATCGGCTTTTCGGATTTAATCATGTAGCGTCCACCATCGAGTGGCATAATCACTGCCTTGTTATAGTCGGCCGTATGGCGTATCTTGAACGTGATGTTACTGCCCTCTGCCGGAATGTTCTGCTCTTCCGTAAGCCAGTTCATGTCGTGAATCGTGAACTCAGAACTATAGGCATCCTCTGGGTCATAGCCATGTGAGAGGTAGATAATGTTACGTTCGATGTCCTTTTTCACTACGAACCACGGTCCGCCTCCAAAGCCAAGTCCCTTGCGTTGACCAATAGTGCAGAACCAATGTCCCTTGTGTTTGCCTACGAGATGCCCCGTTTCGAGCTCTATTGCGTCGCCTTCCTGCTCGCCAAGATACATGCGCAGATAGTCGTTATAGTTTATTTTGCCAAGGAAACAGATGCCTTGCGAGTCCTTCCTTTTAGCATTTATGAGGTGGTTTTCTTCTGCTATGCGCCTCACTTCCTCCTTCATCATGCTGCCGATAGGGAACATCGCCTTCTCCAACTGCCACTGATAGATCTGCGCAAGGAAGTCTGTCTGGTCCTTAACAGGGTCAGGACTGGTGCAGAGCCATTTCTTTCCGTCCTGCGGATCAACTTCAGTCGTAGCGTAATGGCCCGTTGCGATGATGTCGTATTCATGCCCTCGCTTCTCATGAAAAGCACCAAACTTAATCAGACGGTTACACATCACGTCGGGGTTGGGAGTGAATCCGTTCCTCACCTTGTCCATTGTGTAAGCCGTAACCTTATCCCAGTATTCGCGATGACAATCTACCACCTCAAGCTTACAACCGTATTTGTGGCACAAGGCAGTAGCCATCTCCAAGTCTTCCTCGCTGGTACAGTCCCACTCCTGTCCCTCTTTGTCCTCCGGACCGATAAGGATGTAGAAACAGTCAGGCTTCATTCCCTGCTCGCAAAGGATGTGGAGAGCCACGGCAGAGTCCACTCCGCCGGAGAGAAGCAGTGCGATGCGTTTATCAGTATGCTGCGCGATATTTTCCATCTTCCTTGTCGTTGAGCATTGAAATGTAAGAATTGTAACGCGAAAGAGCTATGTAATGGTTCTCGACTGCATCGACAACGGCGCATCCTGGCTCATGAGTGTGGGTGCAATTGTTAAAGCGGCAGTCCTTAGAGAAACGGAAAATCTCCTTGAAATAAGAGCAAATCTCCTTCGGTTCCATATCGAACGTGCCAAAGCCCTTTATTCCTGGAGTGTCTATCAGCCATCCGTTGTCCAGGCGAAGCATCTCGGAGAACGTCGTAGTATGCATACCAGTGTTGTGTGCATCAGAGATTTCCGACGTGCGAAGGTTTGCATCCGGGATGATGGCATTGAGCAATGTTGACTTTCCAACGCCGCTATTGCCAGAGAAAAGCGTTACCTTATTATATAATAAAGCCTTCAGTTCATCTACCCCCTCGTTGTTAAGCGCAGAGATACTGAGACACTTATAGCCGATGGTCTCATAGAGTTGCATCATCATTTCCTGGTAGTGCAGCTCCTCTTCCGACAGCAAGTCGCGCTTGTTGAATGCAAGTATCACAGGGACACTATATGCTTCGGCAGAAGCAAGGAAGCGATCGATGAACGTAGTGCTGGTTTCGGGATAATTGACCGTAACGACCAACACAGCCTGATCTACATTGGCAGCGATGATATGGCATGCCTTTGAGAGGTTCTGCGACTTGCGCACGATGTAGTTTCGGCGGTCTTCGATGGCAGTTATGAATGCAGTCTTGTCTCCGGTAGAATGCTTGTCCTTGTCGGTTGTATTGAGTGTAGGCTCAGTTATGGTCACACGGTCGCCCACGGCAACAGGGTTTGTAGAGCGAATGCCCTTCAGACGGAAGTTGCCCTTTACTTTACAATCCACGGTGCTCCCCTCATCGGTGAGCACCGTGTACCAATAGCCTGTATTTTTTATTACAAGTCCGTTCAAAATAACGATGTATTATGCGTTATGCATTAGACAGTCATGATCTCCTTATTCTTCTCAGCGAGCATCTCATCAATCTTCTTGATGAACTTGTCATGTATCTTCTGGAGCTTCTCCTCAGCATCCTTCTGCTCGTCCTCAGCAAGACCATCCTTGACAGCCTTCTTCAGTTTGTCCTTGTAATCGCCACGACACTTGCGCACGCTGACCTTAGCCTTCTCGCCGATGCCGTTACACTGCTTAGCCAATTCGCGGCGACGCTCCTCTGTAGGAACAGGGATGCAGAGGCGGATAATCTCGCCATTGTTGTCTGGAGTGACACCGAGGTCAGAGTTGATGATAGCGCGTTCGATGTCGCGGATAGCCTTCTTGTCCCAAGGACGGATAGCGATGGTGCGAGGATCAGGAGTAGAAACGTTAGCCACCTGGTTCAGAGGGACCATCATTCCGTATGACTCCACCTTGATACCGTCAACGAGAGCCACGTTTGCTCTACCTGCACGGATGTGAGACAACTGCTCGTCGAGGAAGATGCAAGCCATCTCCATCTCTTCCTGAGCACTATTGAGAGTTTCTTTTACGTCAATCATAGTAGTATGTTTTTTAAAATTACAAATTACGAAATGTAGTTGTCCGCTACTCTAACACAACTGGTAAGAAAGCGGAAAAGAGGGGAAAGGGGATAAAAAACACAGAGACACGGAGGACACGGAGGTACCTTTTCGCTTATGTCGGAAAAGACTCTGTGACTCTGTGTCTCTGTATTCGGTCTTGTGAGGGCATAGCCTCACTCAACTTGTCTTACTTACCCTTCTCTGGTGTAGCAGGTGTTTCAGGAGCCTTGTCTGTAGAAGCAGGCTGTGAAGCGTCGCCCTGCTTTGTCTGGCTTGCACCGAAACCAGGCAGGTTGTTAGGGTTAGTTGTGCTCTGTTCTGTAGCTGCCTTCTCGATGACGCTCTGTTCTGAAACCGAAGTTGGAGCGACGTAAGCACATACTACGCTGAGTACTACCATGGCACCAGCGAGACCCCATGTTGCCTTCTCAATGAAGTCAGTAGTCTTGCGTACGCCAAGCATTGCATTACCGCCAGCGAAGCCTGAAGAGAGGCCACCGCCTTTAGACTCCTGAATGAGG
Source organism: Prevotella sp. (assembly GCA_045643065.1). GTDB lineage: Bacteria > Bacteroidota > Bacteroidia > Bacteroidales > Bacteroidaceae > Prevotella. The sequence continues at coordinate 17,261 of JAZUKC010000041.1, read as the reverse complement.
ACGATGCCAATCATCAGGATAGCAGCAATGACGATGAAAATTACGAATAATGTGTACATCTTGTTTGTTTATGATTTTTATGTTTATAATTTACGATTTATGCTTGCTATTCAGCACGAGTTTCTCTAAGAATCGCATTTGGTCTGCAAAGTAAGCATTTTTTTTCGGATTATCCAAATTTAAACGCTTAATAATCTCTAAAGCCTGCGAATATCTGCCCTGACGCACGTAAATTTGTGCCATCATCTCGGTATAGACGCCCTCATTTGCGTTTTCTGTGCTTTGCTTCTGCTCGGCAGGAGTGCTGTCCTTTTCCTCTGGAGTTTCATATTCCAGTTCCGGCAGAATGATGCGTCCACCCTCCTTGTTGATAAAGTCATCGATGAGGTTTTGCCCCTTCATCTGTGGTGTAGGGATATCCTCTTCGTCGTCCTCCGCATTGTCCAGCAGGAAGGCCACATAGTCAACGGCAGCATCAGCAGGGGTAGGCTTCCTTCCCTTTGGTTTCTCCGGTGTCTCGTCAGGCAGCGACTCAAGGAAGCTGTCAATGAGTTCCGTCGTGCGACTTCCACTGCTTTGTGCCGCCTTACCCTTCTCCTTGTCCTTGCCGAAGTTAGCCTTTATCTTGTAATGAGCAGCCTCAATCAGCTGGAACAGCACCTTACGGTCGGTGATGTAGATAGCAGCGCGACGCAGTTCCTCGTCGAAAGTAGGGTCATGTAGCAAGTATAGGTTCTGCAACATGAGCAACCTGGCGGTCTGATAATACGGATACAAGGCGATGAGACTCCGCAGGTCATACAGCGTCTCGCGGTCCATTTTCTCCGGATGATTAATCAGTTCAGTCAGGTCCATTGCTTTGTTTGATGATTTTTAGGATGCAAAGGTACTAAAAAAATCTGAAATTAAGGTGTCTTTTCCTAAAAATGTACGCAAAAGGACTATTTTTGTCGCTTATTGAATGATATTTAGCAATAATTTTGTAACTTTGCAAGTATAATCAAGTATAAAATCAAACGACCATAGAACAATATGAATAAGAAAACGTCGCCATGGGGATGGGTTCCAACCCTTTACTTTGCCGAGGGCATGCCTTACATTATAGTAACAGGTATTGCAGCAGTAATGTACATGCAAATGGGCCTGACGGACACTGAGCTCGGACTGTACACGGGATGGCTATCGCTGCCATGGGTCATCAAACCGCTATGGAGTCCCTTCGTCGATCTGCTTAAGACCAAGCGCTGGTGGGTGCTTGCCATGCAGCTGCTGATAGGAGCCTCGCTTGCCGGCATTGCCTTTACGCTGCCTACGGCATGGTGGTTCCAGGCGTCGATGGCACTGCTTTTCGTCATCGCCTTTGCCAGTGCCACGCACGATATCTCAGCCGACGGCTTCTATATGGTTGAACTTGACGAGCACGAGCAAGCCATGTTCGTGGGCATAAGAAACACATTCTACCGCATAGCCGTAATCTTTGGCAACGGCGTCCTCGTCTCTCTCGCTGGCGTTCTGCAGGTTATGTTCCGCAACCGTATAGCCTACACGTGGAGCCTGATATTCTATGGCATGGCAGGAATATTCATTGCGCTGTGGCTATACCACGGACTCCGTATGCCACGCCCTGATGCCGACCAGCAACGCAGCGGCAGTATAGCCGAAGTGTGGGCAGGACTGAAGGTTATGCTCTCAACGTTCTTCACCAAGTTTCCTATTCGTGAGACCGTCGTTGTGATGCTCTTCCTGCTGTTCTACAGATTCCCAGAGGCGCTGCTCAACACCATGACGAAGACCTTCCTGATGCGATCGAACTCGAGCGGAGGCCTGGGCCTGTCTCCGCAGGAGTACGGATTGGCCAACGGAACGATAGGACTGGTCGGTCTGTTGCTTGGAGGCATCGTTGGCGGAATACTTGTCAGCCGCGACGGAATGAAGCGATGGCTATGGCCTATGGTATGCGCCATAACCCTGCCAGACATCGTTTACGTAGTCCTTAGTTTCACGCTGACGTCCAATTTCGAGCTTATCAGCGCGTGCCTTTTCATCGAACAATTCGGCTACGGCTTAGGTTTCACGGTCCTGACGCTATACATGCTCTACTACAGTCAGGGCACATACAAGACAGCGCACTATGCCATCTGTACGGGCATCTCATATCTTGGCCTGATGCTTCCAGGCATGGTGTCCGGCTATATAAAGGATGCCGTAGGCTATCAGACATTCTTTATCATTGTGATGGGCACATGTTTGATCACCTTCCTTGTAACAGCGTTCCTCAAGATTGATCCGGAATTTGGTAAGAAGAAGGGCTGATAGCAGCCCGTTAGGCGTTTTTTCGTTAATCAGTCGCTTTGTTGTGACGTAATGAATAGTACTGCATTTGGTTCCCAACCATCTGCAGTACTATTTTTTTTGCTATGTTTTGAAGGTGCCGTTGCTATGTCCGGATGATGTTGGCAGTATAAAATAACGTGAGTTCGACGAATATCAAGGGTTGGTATTTGGCTGGAAGCCAATACTGTGAGTAACCGGGTACGCAGTGTCCGGAATCCAATCAACAAGTAACTTGTGCCTGGAAGGCACTACTATGATACGTTCAGTTGGTCGTACATCACAGTGAACGTATCAAGGTACTGCCTTCCAGGCAGATATTGTGGATATGCGCTATCCCCGCACTGCGTACGGGGTTACTCAAAGTATTGGCTTCCAGCCAAATATCGGTTTTTACAAAATTCGTCGAACTCAGGTTAATTTACAACGTTGTGTTTCATACTTAACACTGTTGTGTTTCGTGCTTAACACTGCAGTGTTTCGTGCTTAACACTGTTGTGTTTCGTGCTTAACACTGAACTAATTCAATGCTCCTTGCACAAAAAAAGAGAGCAGAGACACAGTAGAAAAGAATCTCTGTGCCTCTGCTTTCTTAGTTGTTGTAGGTTTCTTCTCCTCCCCTTTGGGGGAGCGTAACTACTTCGCTACCTTGATGTTATTCTCGATGTAGAGACCGTGACGGTGCTTCTGGACAACCTTCTTACCAGAGAGGTCGTAGGTGCCGTTAGTGTTATCGTTGTAGCTAACGTTTCCGATGCCCGTCGCATCGCCAATCTGAATAACGTAAGGTTCGTTCAGCGAACCCATGATGCTGTCCTCGCTGTAGGCAATAACCTTTGACACGATGTAGTCCATGTTGCCGATGGTTACAACCAGACGGAGTACGTCAGCATCATCATTGCCACCGATGGTGAGGAAGTGGATGCCATCGACCACAGCGTTGTCGCTGACAGCACGCGTCTCGCCCTCTGCATCGTAGGCAGCAATGCGTGCTTCGCTGATGATCTCCGTGCCGTCCATCACTACAGCGACGACATTCATGTTGCCACGATAGCCCTCTGCCACGTGTGCCGTGCTGTTGGAAGCGGCACGCTTGGCACGTGAGGCGCCACTTGTTGCGTTCACCACAGGGAAGTTGAATGACTTCGTTCCGGTAGCATTCGACAGGTAAGCATAGCCACAACCCGGTGTCATTGCTGCGAGCGAACCAATCCATTCTCCGCTCGAATAGATAGCGAAGCTGTTCTGATTCTTCACCACGTCGTCGTCCTGAGGGTTCAGGTCAGCGAATGCAGCGTTGAGGCTGCAGCTGCCGGTGTTGGTGTAGCCTATCCAGTTCCATCCGTTGCTGACGGTCTGGCTTATCTCGTCAGACGCAGGGTTGACGCCCTGTCCGATGATAGAGATGCTTGCAGCGTCGGTTGCCTTAAGCTTGTACATCTTTCCTGGTACCATCTCGGTGATGCTGCCTCCCCAGATGCCGTTAGTCTTCTGACTGAAAGCATCCTTCGACTTGATGTATTCCACGCCACTTTCAGCATTGAAGATAGCATCCAGGCTTGCATCGGTAGGCTTGAGGAAGAGCGATACCCATGTCCATCCCTTGTTGATGCCCAGCGTCTGCTCTATCTCGTTCGTTGTCTCGATGATGAGAGGATTGGCGAGTGTGCCATAGATAGCGTCAGCCTGGAACTTCACAGCCTCGGATGTTCTGTTCGAAGGATATACCACGCCAGTGCTTGCGTCGAACACCTTGAACGTCAGAGGCGCTTCGTCGTCGGCATTGCCATAGACGGTCATCATGAGGTAGTAGCTGTCGAAGCGTTCGATGTAGGTTGGCTTAGCCACGCCCACACATGTCTCGCCGTTGAATGCAGCCACGATATCCTCATTGTCCTCGCTATAGTTGCCGTCAATCTTCAGTCGACCAATCACGTTCATCGAGTTCTCGAACAGCTTGCTGTCCACAGTCCAGTCTGGTGCCTCGACAAGACTTACAAGGTTTACGCCGAGTGGCTCTGCAATGTTCTGCGAACCTGTGACATACACATTCTCGTCATATCGGCCGCAAGCTATTGAAGGGTCAACGGTGAAGGTGAGAGTCTTCGTAGCCTGTGGAGCCAGCGAACCACTCTCGCTGCTTGCCTTCAGCCACTCCGGCATTCCGCTCAGCGACCAGTTCTCCGTTGTGCTGCCACTGTTCACGATGTCAGCAGTGAACGTTACGACCTCGTCGCCCTGCTTGCGCACATCAACAGCGTTCTGCGACCACAGCAGTTGGTTCTGACGTACCAGCACATCCCATGAGATGTTGTCACACGCATTGTTGTGCGAGTCGCGGATGTTGCGTACGGTGATGTGTACGGTGCAGTTCTCCAGACGAGCAGGATCGTCAGTCAGCTTCAGCAGCAGCTTTCGCTCACTCGCCGTGAAGGTGAAGTTCACGTTCTGGCGTGCAGGAGCCGACTTCAGACCGACAACACCCGCAGAAGTCATGTTTGCCACTGCTGCTCCCGCTGTGCCGACATTAGGATCATGACCACCAGACATTATCTTCATCTCGGCAGACATACCTTCGGCACCAGTGATGCGATTGCCCAATGTTTCCGTCTGAGTGCTCTGGTTGCCCTCGTCCAGATGAGTGTATTCGAAAGGATAGTAAGCCAGCAGAGCCTCGTCCTTCTCATCTACGCGGTTATACATATTATTACGGATGACGCTTGCGTCGAAGTGTCCCTTCCACAGACGTATCTCGTCCAGACTACCCTTCAGAGGCTGTCCATAAACTGTACCGCCATTGACAGTAGTCTTGTTGCCGCCGAACAGCATGTATGCGCTCTGCAGTGCAGGCACAGCACTTGCGCTGACACTCTTCTTAGCGTTGCCATCGACGTAGATAGTAGCATTGCCATTAGTATTCTTCAGCACGTTCAGTGCCAAGTGATGCCAGTTGCCGTCGCGGTAGTCAGTGCTGCTTATGGTGTAGTTAGAACCATTAGCCTGCATCTCCATGCCGCCATTAGCGTTGAGATAGATGTCCAACTTGTTGTTGTCAAGAGCCATGATAGAGGCTGGAGCGTTGTTCTCGGCGTCAGCACGGAACCAAAGCTCAGCCAGATAGCTCTCGTCCTCGTCAGTCACCTTATCTGCGATGAAGGCACCCATGATGAGGTCGTTCTCAAGAGTCAGAGCATAGTTCTTCTTCTCAAGATACCACGCAGTTGCCGAAGGCATCGTCATCGTGCGACTGCGAGCAATGTCAGCAGCCTGCTGTCCATGACCTTCGTCCATGCGCCAGTAGCCCATCAGACCACGAGAGTAGCGGTTCTTTGTCTTGTACATCTCGCCCTGAGCATCAATCCAGCTGCGTGCATTGTCCCAGAGAGCCACATCGTGCATCTGTCCGGTCAAGCCATCGCCCAATACCAGGCTGCCATAGCCGTTATAGGCATTGACGGCCTTGTTGTTGAACAGAGTCACCGTGTATGCATCGTAAGCGTAGTGAGAAGACAACTGTCCCGGTGCATCAGAGTTCTGCTCCGATGAGTAAGCCATAGACAGGAACATCCACTTGTCCTTCTGCAGTTTCTCTGCACTGGTGTAAGTCTGTCCGCTAATCTTCACCACAAGCTGGTCGTTGCCGTTGACGCTAACGTCGAACGTCTCGTTACCGCTGCCGTGAGTCAGCAGATGACCAGCTTCAGCATACTTCACCCACATATCCACAGCGAAGCTCTTGCCCGCTAGGTCTATGCGGCTCTGTGTCCTTGCTGGTTCGCCGTTAGTGAAGTTTGCAGCCACATCGTGTGCCACATCAGCATCGTTCAGCACACCGCTCAGGATGAAGTTGTCCAGCTCGCGGATTTCACCATCGCGGATGTCCTCGTTGAACGTCAGAGAGATCTCGTCTCCCGCATTCAGGATGCCATCGGTTGGCGATATAGCCGAAATCAGCTGTGGGCGCTTCGTGTCCTTATACACATTGATTACATCAGACGATGTAGTGACTGTTTCATTGCCGAAGATGCTGGTACACAGTCCGCGGAAGTTGTAGTTACCGTCAGGATAAGCAAGGGCATTAGACATATCCAGGATATACTCAAACGTACCTGCATCGTCAAGCTCTGCAACGGTCCATTCCTTTGATGTCACCCATGATGGGTCGCCCACCTTCTGGTACTGCAGTTCTGCCTTCTGGAGTCCGGCTGCACTCTTGTTGTAGCCAGAGAGAGTGAACTTCAGGTTGGTGCCAGTAACAGTGTTGACAGCCGTGAGGTCAAGGTCAAGGTCGATGTCTGAACTTGCTTTTTGGAAGTGAACCGTCAGAGGCAGCACGTCCTCAATGCCGTCAGGCTCACAGACACTTGATATGCGGAGCAGCAGGTTCTCGTAGTCGTAGATGTCCTCCTGAGTCTGCTTCACCTGCAGGGTCTTGTTGAGAGTCTTGCCAGCAGGCACGAGTATTGTACGTCCGTTGGTGATGTTGTAGCCATCCATCAGCACGTCGGCGCCGTTAGGGTTCGAGGTATCGATGACGTTGAGGTTGAACCAGCAGTCTTCGTCTATCTCACTGGTGTTGTGAATCATAATCTCGAAGTTTGCTGCCTTGCCGCTTGGCACACCGCTGATGGTGGTTACCTTTGCGTCCAGCTTAGGCTGCTCTACCTGCATGGTCTTTGCCTGAATGACGAAGCCTGGGTTGTGGTACTTCGTCACCACTGCATCCTCATACGGACAAGAGGTCTGTCCGCCTCGGGTGTAGAAGATAGGGCCGTAGCCGTCAGGAGCCTTCAGCACATCGATGGTCAGCGCGTCGCTGCTGCCATTCTCTGCCAGTACATAGCCGAAGGTTGTCGTGTTGTTGTCTATCTTACTGCCCGACTCCTCGTTCAGGCCTCCCTCTTCGAAATGATGCTCGAGTTCAAAACCACATCCCTTGGCCTCAAAGCCCTTGGCCTGATCCGTAACGAACAGACCTACAGTGGTACGCGTGTCCGTATAGTCGAATGTATGATCGTTGGTGACAGTGTATGCGAATGAGCTACCTGCATCGAATGAATGGTTCTGGTCAAGATACTTGTTGCGGGCCTGAATAGCAGCCACCTTTGCTGCCTCATTGTTGGCAAGAATCTGCTTCCATCCACTGACCTGGGCATTATAGAAACAAACCATATCCTGCGTGCCATAACCCTTGGCAAGCTGCAGTGTCGAACGGTTCAAATAAGCATTGTCTGGGAGAATCATCCTGTACGAAGGACCTTCAATGCTACCCTTCGCAGACGCATCCTTGCCCCATACACTCTTATCGGAGTTGTTTGAGCCGAATCTGCTGTCTTCCCGTGAGAGTGTGGTCACATATCTCACTTCTGTTGGATGGGGTGACACGTTGTCATAAGAATCTACAACCTCCAGCAGATCATTCCTTTGCTTGATAAACTTATTGATAAGATCTTTCTCGATATAATCCTGAGTATAGGCAAAATCTGTACCGTAAGATGTTCCATACGTGAAGACATCATCAGTGTCGATCTTTGGCTTGCCAGTCTGCAAGTCCCAATATACGCCTACCTCACGGGCATTGCCAAACGTCTGGTTCATTGCCGATCCGATAAACAAGTCACCATTGGCACCTACATAATCAGCGTCGCTGCTGGTCTGATAACGTGTTGTGACGGTCGTGGTTTCAGTAGTAGTATCATCACCTCTGTATTCGTTCTGGATGTTATAGCCTACACCGACATCAATCTTTGTGTTTATATCAGTAATCTGACATACAATAACACCAGCTGCGTCAGTACCAGCTACAATGGAATTATGTACACCCACCTTCGTCGTGAATTCCAAATTGTCGTTGGTGATATTACTACGAGCCGTTCTGCGTACACGGGTATTCGACTGTCCTTCCTCAATCCATGCGTACGAACCTGTTCCGGCAGGGTCGCGGAGAATCATATTAACCTGATCAGGAGCATTGGTTGTAAATCCGTTTCCTGAAGAGAGGTTTCCAAGTACAATACCCTTAAAGCCATTGCCTTTCCAAGAATGGTATGAACCCTCCTTGAGGTAAGTGATATCCATGGTGAAGGTATGGTCGTCCTGAAGGTTTGGATAACCTACAAGCCATTCATAGGTGGCATGGCCAAGAGAATCGAGCGTTACGTATGTACTCTTTGAGTATTCCTCATTGACAGTGCCGTTGACAGTTGCATTGTTAGCATCTACGTTAAGAGCAGTCAATGCACTCATGCGGTTTGCAATAGACAGTTCCAAACCCTCAAGCGGAACAACAAAATGCTTGTTGTTGTCGCAGTTGGTATATTCCTCGAACATCGTGATGTCGAAGCTGTATTTCTTACCCTGTGTGAACAGAGGGTAGCCAAACTGGTATGCAGGCTGTGACTCGAGTGGCAATGCGAATGTTGCATCCTTATCGTAGAGCACTACATTATGGGTAGTCATATTGTCATCGACAACGTTGACTTCATAGTCACCAAAGGCACCAGCTTTTCTTGCTCCCTTTTGTGTTACCTGGAGTGTTGCAGGCGAGCGGTAGGCTTTCTTCAAGGATGCCACATAGTCGAAGAACTCAAGGTTGCCGTTGGTCTCAAGCGAGTCGGTGTTAACGTTCAGTGGGTTTGAAGCATCGAGAGACATAGCAGACCAGCTGATCTGTGTGCCATCGCCCACGTCAATCTTGTCAACAGTATATTTCAACGGTGGAAGCATCACGGCAAACTCACCAGTCTCTGAGTCAGTGGTAATGGTGATGGTGCCACACTCATCTACTCCTGCGCCGATGAAGGCTGTGCTGCTGCACTTGGCGTTCTCTGGCACAGAAAGCTGGAGAGGCTCGCTGTTAGCCTCATAATAGAACGATGCTTCATCTGTCTTCTGTACGGCATTCAGCATTACATTGCCGGCACTCATCCTGATGGTTGCCACGCCAATGTTGTTTACCGACGCACCAAAGCCCAGAGGCTTGTCGTTTTCGATGTATCCGCCTACGACACGTCCTGCGACAGGGACAAGAGTGTTGTCATAGAACGTAAGGTTTGTAAGATCCTGAGTGAACTCTACAGTCTGCATCACGCTGCCCTCACCAGTCTGTGTAGGATAGTATCCGTTCTGCTTGTATGACTTGCCATCGGCGTTGGTGAAGGTATGGCCCTCCATTGCTACGCTGATGTAGTGGTTTCCGTTCGGCAAGCTGATGCTGAAGTTGCCATCGGCATCGGTGACGATCTTCTCGCCATCACGCATGCAAGGTTCGCCGTCAACATAGAGACCTACACCTGCCACTGGATATGTGGTGTTGGTGTAGAGAACACGACCCTTTACCTCAAAGGATGAGATATCCATGAAGTTCAGGTTGTCCTTAACAAGCGAATTGCTACTGATAAAGACAGAGTTGCTGCCTGGGTCAAACTTATGGGTGCCGAGTGTCGGTGTCACCTGGTAGGTTACGCCTGTGCCGGAGAATGGTATGCCACGGAGCACGTAGTTACCGATGTTGTCGGTAATGGCATAGAGGCTCAGTTGGTCGCTGCTTGGTACAATGTCTGAAGATGCGGTATTCTTACCCACCTTGCCATGATGTCCGTTGTTGGCTCCGTATGACTTTGACACATCATAAACCATTGGCTGATCCTTGATGCCTTCGTCCATTGGCCAGTAGAGTGAGAGTCCGTTCTCTGAACCTGACAGGGTGCGGTCATAGTTGTTGTCTATCTCGCTCTTTGTCAGTGTGCGGCTCCATATACGGAACTCGTCCATGTAGCCAACGAATGGATAACGGTTAGCCTGAGTGTAGGTGAGCCCTGTATAGTTGCCCATAGCTATGGCGTTTCCTTCAGATACCAGCCAGTCTGCGTCAACAGTATTCTCATACTCGCGTGTTGCTGTCTTGACGTATGCTGTCACCTTGCCTGCCTCTGCCACGGTGGTTCCGTTCATCACGCTTGGCTTGTAGGTAATGGTGACGTGTGAATACTCATTGAGCGGAATCTTGTCGCTCAGCAGGGTCTGTGTCTGATACTTATCTCCAGAGAAGTTCTTTCTTGTCGTAAGGTTCAGCAGTGCGCCTCCGCTTACCTTCTTCAGATAGAGTGTGGATGTGGTGTTGAGGTCGTAGAGGATGTACTCCATATTGTCCTGAAGATTGTTGTCGGGCTTCATCCAGAACTGCACGCTATAGCCATCATTGAGCATGTTCTGGAACTCGTTGGTGCTGACATCTGCGGTAACGCCACTCTGTGCACCATCCATCTTCAATGCGCAGAACTGGTCGCGGGCATCAGACTTGTCACTGCGTAATGAGACCTTCACACCGCTTACGGCATTGCCGGAACTGTAGGTGATGCGGCCTGAGACGATACCTGTGGCAAGACTGAAGCCGTCGATTTTCTCTACGCCGGTAGTAACCTTGTTGTTGCTGCACATCACAATGCTCTCAACCTTATATTCATAGTACGTTCCCGGCAGGCAGGAATTGTCGTCGTAGCTATAGTCAGAGGCAGTACCTGAGATGGCGTATATCTGTCGCCAATCGCTGTCGAGGGTACTGCCCAATGGACGGCGATAGAGGAGGAAACTGCATGGTGTAGTGCTGACCTGATTGGCTGTCCACATTATCTTGACAGTAGAGGCATTGTCGCCGCGCGATGCTGTGATGCCCGTCACGTAACTCTGGCCGCTTATGCTTGAGCTGACCTTGTTGGATGTCCATGTCTTGTCCATAGCAGAAAGCTGGAAGTAGTAGTTGTGAACATCGCATGAGGTTCCCATATCGGTTTTGTGATCATACTCAAAATGAATAGGATCATTGGCGTTGATGGTAAAGGAGGTGAGAGAATCTGACGGGAATGTAGTTGAATTCTTGGCATGGAACAACACCAGTCTGTATGTCTTGCCTGCATCGGTGATGCTGTACTTTGAGTCGCAGATGACCTTGACACCATCAACAAGTGGTGTGGCTGTTGCCGTCATGGTGAAACTGCGGGTAATCTTCGTATTGGCTCTGGCATAGAGGTCAGGGAACTGTGTGTAACTTGTGATCTTGCCAGAGGATAAGTTCCATTCAGAAGGGACGAAAGCCACCCAGTAGTAGTATGTTACATCATACTTGAGATCAGAAGAATTGTCCGTAAACTCAGTGCCGTAGCTGACAGGACCGAGATTTACGAGACTGGAACCATTGGACGAGGTGCTGCGGAATACGTACCATGTACCGTTGTCATTACACTTGGAACTATACATATCAACAGACCAGAGAATCTTGACCTGCTTAGACCACTGGTCAACCTCAAACTTGATGTCCTTAGGACGCGGGAAGCCAGGGATGACCTGTGCGGGGTAGTTCTTGTTGTAACCCTGCGTCTGCTTGTCCCAGAAGGTGTTGCATGTCACACCATAGTAATTGCCCATCCACATACGTACCTTAGGATAGACGGTGAAGTCCTCCCAGTTACTTGGAACCGTGAATGTTCCTTCCATTGTGTTTTCGCCCTCCTGAGAATCAATCCACATCTTGCGTGCAGAATTGGCTGCAGAAGAACTTACGGCATTCCATCCCCAGAACTGGTTGCCCACTATGTCGTCGTTAGGCTTCGATGTCCAGTCGCCAAGCGAATAGATCCACTTGAAACTCTTCGACTCTGTTGTTGTAGCAGTGGTGTGTGACAGATCCATGAGTCCTGTCAGCGTATGCGTAATCTGTCTGCTGGCAGAACGTTTGTAGGTGCCAGGAGTCTGAGGCAGTTGTGGAGCAGAAGGATAGTCCATGCTGATGGTGAGCGTATTGCCCACGTCGGGGCTGTCCTTCTTGCCGTCGCTGACCCAGTCGCCCTTGATGGCGATGGTGTGCTTTTTGTCAACGTTCCACTCCTGAAGTATCAGTTCGGCAGTGACCCAGTAGTTGTTACCGTCCTTCTCTGGCTTTGAAAGTATCAATCGGCCTTTGACATAGGCATTGTTGGTGAAGGTGGTCTGCAGGATAATATTATTCTGGTTCTGCTTGACCATGGTGTTTGCCTCGTCAACACCGCCGTTCCAGGTCTTGTGGACACTGCTGCTTGGCTCCCAGGCGTTGAACAATCGGCACATGTAGTTTCTTACGGCACTGTTGGCAGTGAGCATACTATCCGTGAGGTTAACTACATTGACGCCATCTACCTGAAGATAGACGTCGTTATTACGGTTCGTGTAGCCGTAGTTGCCGCCACACATACTGAACCACAGGAACTTGAACGTAATGTGCGAGTTGCCTGAAATGTTCGGGCTAAGGTCAGAACTGATTACAGTAGGCTTCTTGTAATCGACAGCCTTAACACCAATGGTCGCTGACAGGAGTAATACTGTCAGCACCGTCTGAAGGGCTAACCGAGGCACTTTTAGCCATCGGCTGCGCTTGATGTTGTTGTGTAAATGATTCATTTATTTATGAGGTTTTAGGTTTTAGGTTAGGGGTTTTAGGGGGTAGGTTTTAGGTTAGGGGTTAGGGGTTATGAGGGTTTTCTTACCGTTCACGATGTAGAGGCCTTTGCTTGGGGTGCTGATGCGCTGGCCGGCGAGGTTGTAGAAAGACCCCCCGGCCCCCTGAGAGGGGGAGGTGATGGAGGTTGATATATCGTCGTTGCCTACGGTGAAGACGAAGGGGTTGAGGGGATCGCCGAGGATGTCGTTGTAGCGGAACTGGTGGGTCTCGTTGATGTCGCGGATGGTGAAGGTGCTTGTGTCGTCGCCATCGCCGGTGACGACTCTGAAATGCAGGGTGCCAAGGGTTCGCTCTCCTTGGACCATCAGAAACACTATGCCCTGGTCGTTGGTGTAGTATGAGCCGCGCAGTTCGTCATTTTCGTCGAATGCTGCGACTTCGCAGTTCATGATACGCTGTCCGTTTTCCTGGACGACGCATGTAAACGACATGTTGTCGGGATACTTATGGAGGTCTGTATTGGCAAAGAGGAGTGGACGTCCTGCTGTGGCAGGGTTGGTGTGGGCAAGGGCAAATGCTATTGCTGCAAGGGTTTGTGTGATTGTTTTTATCATTGTTTTGTTGTTTGGTGTTGGGGCCCTGTCGTAAACGACTGGGGGATAATTAAATTTTGGGGCCCTGTCGTGAGCGACCGGGGGATATTAAATTTTGGGGCAAAGTTATAGGGTAAAATTGTGAAAGGGTGTTCGTTTTGTCATGAAATATGTTTGTTTCCTTTGACGAATATGTTTGTTTCCTAGAAAACATACACTTGACAATTTATAAAAAATCCGATGAAATGGGCATTTTTTGTGTTTTATGTCGTTGTGGCTCTTGTGTGGTTCAGATATTATTTGTATCTTTGCAAAAAACTAAAAAAAAGGATATGAACGAAGGATACTACCTGATTATTCTGCAGACTGTCTGCCTGACTACGGAGGCATGCATGGCACTGATGCTTGTATTCTCACGGTTTCACCTGACTCAGCACGACCGTAAATATGAGTCAACACGCTGGCTGCTGTTCACGGGAATGATACTGCAGGTGATACACTACTGGGCACAGATACGCTTTGGATTCCGTGCTCAGGGCGACGACGTGGGTGCGGTGGTCAACATCCTGTTCTATTCGCCTGCTGCTTACATCGTGTCCTATTCGACTACGAAGATGGCATGCGGGCATAAGCGTCTGAAACGCTTCGTCGTCGTTGCGGCGCTGAGTATGGCGCTCATATACATCACGTTCATAGCAGGATGGTTCGTCTATCGCAGTCTGCACATGGAGCATGCGCTATACATGATGGCGGTAATCTTCCTCTCTACGATGATCTACTTCATCGTGTATCCGCTGCGGGAGATACGGAAAGTGAGGCGAATGGTGGAGGACGAGACTGCGAACGACATTGAGAACTACAACATCTACATGCGCATCGGTACGCTGCTCACGTTCAGTCTTGCTGCTCTGATACCGATAACGATATTCTCAACGACGATGCTCCTCATCTTTGGTCCGCTATTCTTGCTGGCAATGTTCTTCTACATGGTAAGTTTCGTGGCGCTTGGCTTCAACATGAAGACGATCTCTGACATCATCGACTCGCCAGAGACTGACGAGCCTGCAACGACGGAGAAGATGGACTCGCTGCTGGTGGAGGAGATAGAGCGGAAGATAGATAACTGGATAGCGATGCGTGGCTTCAGCAATCCGGATGTGAACCTGACGACTATGGCTATGGCGCTGTCGGTGGAGAAGAAGTATCTGACGCAGTTCTTCGCAGAACAGAAGGGTCTGACGTTCCGTATGTGGCTCTCTGACATACGCATAGCGGAGGTAAAGCGAATGCTTCTGTCGCACAAGGAATACACTCACGAGGGCATTGCCATGGAGTGTGGATATTCGTCGCGAACATGGATGCAGCATCGCTTCAAGGCTGTTACTGGCATGACTCCTGCTGAATGGCGAAATAGGAAATTAAGAGATTAAGAAATTAAGAAATTAAAAAATTAAGAGAAGCTGTTTTGATTTACTATTTAGCTATTTACAATTTACTATTTATTTACTATTTAGCTAATTAATAGAACCCACATTTTTGATTTACTATTTAGCTATTTACAATTTACTATTAAACAACTAAATCACAAAACTACTAAACAACAAGAAACATGGCTATCATTGTTCTATTCCTTGCAATGCTGATCCCTGATGCTTACGTCTGGCATCACTTCATGCGTCATAGCGCATGGACATGGCAGTTGCTGTACTGGCTGCCATATATCGTCACGGTAGTCACCATGATTCTCCTTCGCACACCTTTGTACGAACCATGGCTATTCCGTCTAAGTCTGACGCTGATATTATGCTTCACAGTGCCGAAGCTGTTCTTCATGCTCTTCTCTCTGATAGGGTTAGCCGCAGGACACTTTGCTCCTGCTGCTGTCCGCGTTATGGATATTGCAGGCGGCGTGGCAGCAATGGGAATGCTCGGAGTGATAGTTTACGGACTGTTCATAGGTTGGAGACAGCTGGAGGTGAACGAGGTGGAACTGGCGTTCGACAATCTTCCGGAGGAGTTTGACGGCTATCGCATCGCCCACCTGTCGGACCTTCATGTCGGAACGTATCATGCTGCTCCAGAGATGGTTGACTCTATTGTCGATACTGTGAACCGACTCGATGTGGATCTGGTATGCTTCACAGGCGACCTTGTCAACATCTCGCCCGACGAACTGGATCCGTTCATGTCCGTATTCCCAAGGATGAAGGCCCGCGATGGTGTCTTCAGCATCATGGGAAACCACGATTACTGCATGTACCGAAGGGTGAAAGACGCGAACGATGAGCGCCGGACGATACGCGACTTGCAGCAGCGTGAGGAGCAGTTCGGATGGACCATGCTCCTGAACGATAACCGCACCCTGACGAGGGGCAACGATTCCATTCTGCTGGCAGGTGTAGAAAACTCAAGCCGCCCTCCTTTCCCTGACTACGGCAATCTGCCGAAGGCATTGAAGACCGGTGGCAAAGATGCTCCGTTCACCATTCTTTTGAGTCACGATCCTACTCACTGGCAGCGTGAGGTGTTGCCGAAGAGCAAGGTGCAGCTGCAGCTTTCTGGCCACACCCACAGCACACAGTTCCGTGTGTTTGGATGGAGTCCTGCGAGCTTTACCTATAAGGAGTACGCCGGATTGTACGAGATGCTTGCCAATGGCACAGAGACTTTCAATCCGAAGCAGCCTGTGTCGTCCAGCCGAAAGCTGTACGTGAGTGTAGGAACGGGAGGCAATCTCCCATTCCGCGTAGGTGTATCGCCCGAGATAGTAGTTATAACGTTGAAAAAGAAATGACGCATAGGGGGGAGGTGTGTCAACGAATTACACGAAAGACACGAAATTTTCTTTATGATTTTTTTTCGTGAAATTCGTATAATTCGTTGATAATTTGGTGTGCGATGTAACCTATTGAAAAACAAGAGGTTATGAATGGGTGTCTAAAAAGCATTGAATCACAAGGTGAATCAATAGAAAACGGGAGCCGAATCAATAGGAATCGGCTCCCGAATCAATACCATTCGTTTTACGAGTTTATTTTTTTATGTCAACGAATTACACGAATTACACGGATTTTTCTTTATGATTTTTCGTGAAATTCGTGTAATTCGTTGTTTATATTCATTCATCCTCATACCACTCCTCTTCGTCGTAGTTGAGCCAGTGGCGGTTGCGCTTTGCACCTAACTCATCGTCGTAGAGACTTGGACTTGGAGGTTCCGAGTCAGACAGGAGAGCGTTGGGAGTAATGTTGACAACCCTCACCCGTGGGTGAGAGTATGCCTTTCTAATTGACTGTTCTATCTTTCTCATTTTACCATTACCTTTTTGTTGTTCTTGATGTATATGCCACGCTTTGTTGGCTTATCTATCTTCTGGCCGTTGAGGTCATACCACTGTACGTCAGACATCTGGCCTGTCTCGGTGTCGAGAGTAGCGATGCCAGTGATGATGTCGTCATTGCCATTGATGAAGCGAACCTTTATGGTTGAAGGCAACTCATCAGCGGCAGCAGCTTTCATGCCCTTGGCGTTGGAAACAAGGTCACCCTCCTTCACGAGGTAGCAGCGGCCAGGCTTAGCGCTGGCACCTACGGCAAGCTTCACGAACTCACCCTGATGAACGTTCTTACCATCAACGGTCTTGTCCTTACCAGCGAAACCGTAAGCCTTGCCAAGCTCCTCGTCGCCTTCTTCCCAACGTTTGGACTCATTGAGTGCTTGGCAAGTCCAGCCAGTCTCTGGGTCGGTTGTGGTCATACTTGATGCTGCAGGAGTAACAGGGAAGCTTACGGTTTGTGAGCCATTACCGAAAGTGATGTCGCCAGCACCTTCACGGATTACCACGTATGGCTTGTATGCCACTACGGTAGAGACATCCTGCATGGTGGCTAACCATTCGTTGTTCT
>JAZUKC010000040.1:0-10974 GCA_045643065.1 Prevotella sp. | reverse complement strand
CTCACAGTGAACGATGTCCATGCCGGAGATGTCTTCTATCTTGGTATGCGTAATTATTTATCAAGTGTAACTGAAGAATATATCATCAACGTTGATGCTCCTATACCTTCAATGTGCGAGCCTGGTACACATAATATGCAGCATAATGAAACTGTTCCTGCTACATGTACTAACAATGGCACAAAAGCTTACTACTATTGCACCGTGTGCGATAGGAACTTTGCTGATGCTGAAGGAACAGAGGAGATAGACAACCTCGTAATTCCTGCCCTTGGTCATAGATATGACAACGACGGCAAGTGTCAGAATGAAGGCTGCGATGCGACAATATCAGTGTTACATGATGGCAGCAATGATCTTAGTATTAAGAACCTGCCAGACAATGATTATTCGTTGTTCCTCTACAAGATGAAGAATGATGGTGACGTTTATTTCTCTATTGTTAGTGATGAAGAAGTGGCCTATGTTGTTTATGATTCGAATATGAATGTGATTCATAGTTCAGATTATTATTATTGGGATTTTTACCCTTCAATACAAAACATAAGTGCTGGAGAAAATATAATCATTGGCATTCGTAACTTAGATGATTCAAGTGTAAGCCAAACTAATATTAATGTGAGAACGGAGTTGGCATGTGCTCCTGGCGAACATGATTTGACGTTTATGCCTGATGAAATATCTGTGACATGTAAGACAGAAGGATTGATGCCACACTATCATTGCAATAATTGTAACTTTGACTATATCGACGAGGAGTGTACAAAGAGACTTGTAAACGTAATTATTCCTCCTCTCGGACACGACTATGACCATGATGGCAACTGTCAGCGTGAGGGTTGTGGATACAAGGTTGTAGAGCTGAACAGAGGTGACAATAAGGTGGACATTAGTAATGTTACTAATCCTGATTATTGGAATTGGGATAGAAACCCAAGAAATTATAATTTGATGAAATATACTGTACAGTTTGATGGTGACGTTACTATCCAGAGCGTTAGCGACAACTTCAATGTATTTGGCATATTATATGATTCAGACTTTAATGAAGTATATTCTATGACTGGATATAATAATTTCGTATTCTACATAGAGAATGCCCATGCCGGCGATGTTTACTACATCGGAGCACGTGGCTGTTGGGATAACCTTAGAGAATATCAAACCATCCGCGTTGATGCTACGTTGCCTCCAGCATGTGATCCTGGTCATCATAATCTGCAGCAGATGGAAGCTGTACCTCCTACATGTATTCATGATGGTAAAGTAGAACACTACTATTGCGACGTATGTGGTAGAAGCTATTCAGATGCTGAGGGTACAACTGAAATAGAAGACATCTCCGTTCCTGCTCTCGGTCATGAATTCGATGTTGATGGCAAGTGTAAGCATGAAGGTTGCAATGAGCAACTGAATATAGTAAACCTGGAAAGAGGCAACAACAATGTTTACATTGAGAATCCTACAAGTTGGGAAGAATGGTATTATGATCAAACAAACCTTAAAAACTATTCTTTGTTCAAATACGTTGTAAGGAGTTCAGGTGAAGTTGTCATACAGTCTGTAGGCAATGTAGATACTTATGGTGTGCTGTATGATAGTACATTTAATCCTATTGATACAAATGACAATTTTATTGATGGTAACGCTGGATTCTATATAGGTGATGCTCAGGAAGGCGATGTTTACTTCATAGGAATACGTGGCTTTGATAGTAGTGTTGGCAAATACATCATCAATGTTGAAGCTCCGTTGCCTCCAGAGTGCGAACCTGGTCAGCATAAGATGCAATATACAGAAGGTGTGGCTGCTACATGTACTCAGAGTGGTTTCAAGGATAGATATCATTGCGATGTATGTGATAGAATCTATAAAGATGCCGAGGGTACACAGTCGATAAATGATATCGTAATACCTAATCTCGGCCATAACTTCGGTGCTGATGATTGTTGTCAGCGTGAGGGTTGTGATGTATCGATAGTTGAACTGAAAATAGGCGACAACGCAGTGAACATCCAGAATATTACTTCAGGAATTGATTGGGAACATTCTTCTGATGCTCGCCACTATACCATGTTCAAATTTAAGGTACAGGCTGATGGCGATGTCACTGTCAAGACTGTTGGCGGCTTGGACACATACGGTGCTTTGTACAACTCAAATTGGGAAATAATTAACACTTTTGATGCTGATGGTGATAATTGGGACGATTTTGCATTCACTATAGAAGATGCCAAGGCTGGTGAAGTTTACTACATCGGAGTACGTGGTTATTATGATACTTATATTGGCGATTACACCATCCATGTAGATGCAAAAGAAGACAACCTTGCTACAGGCATTAGCTCTATACAGAATGCTGATGACGAAAAGGTATTCAACACAATGGGTCAGCGTGTAAGCAAGAGCACAAAGGGTATCGTAATCATCAACGGTCGCACCGTTGTAAGAAAGTAATATCCTGACTGTATAACAAAAAAACAGGCGGCATCCTCGCAATGAAGGACGTCGCCTGTTTTTTATGTATAGATAGAATTATCCCCTCGATGATTTGACGGTTATATACGTTTACCAGACACGATTTGACGGTTATATACGTTTACTGGACACCAATGATTTGTAATATTTGTTGGTGATTTTCAACAACAACGCTCATCCACTATCAACGTTTCCCACAACGTCCTCACCTTCTCCTCACCACGATAACCGAACATCAGCTTATGTATGCGGCCAATGAGATTACCACCACGTATTCCCTTACGTGCCTTAGCACGCTGAGCATGCGACGAGATGTTCTTCATCACCGTCAGTCCAAACACGTCGAAACAGTGCTTTACGAGGTAAGTCATCGTCACAGGACAACCATTCGGCATCAGTATGTTGCCACGCAGGTACACCTCATGCAGCAACTCCAGCAGTTCGCCCTTCGAACCACACCATACCAGTCCGTCATTACTACTTTTCGTCAAGAGATACTCCACCTTTTTTGTTATCTCTTCCACCACTCTCTTTCTCTGTTCCAGTTCCAGGAGCTTTGCCTTTTGCGCGTCCATTCTCGCCGCGCCGTAGATATTCGTCGTCATTCTTTATTCCTGTTTTTTTATATTAGTATAAATTATGATGTTAATGAATTACGGTGCAAAGTTAATAAAAATATTTTGCACAAACGGTTCTTTTAGAATTTTTTAAAAGTTAAATATATATAATTGTGTTACTTACAATTAAAATATCAATGTTGTTTTTACGCTTAATTCGTTGATATTTAGTAATTTTGTGTGGTTTTTTATCTAACTTAAGCAAAACTAACATTTTTATTATTAATAACTAAAACATTCTATGTTTAAAAAATTCTCTAAGTTACTCTTGACGCTCGCTATGCTTTTGGGTGTAACGAGTGCGTGGGCGGATGTGGCAGTTTTGTCTTCTCCGTCGGCCAGTTGCTCAGAATTAACTGATGCAGGTGGCATTATTACTATCACTGATAAGAGCTCCGGTGGAGGTGGCATTCAGGTTGGTAGTGGTTCGTTTACCTATGGTAGCAGTGCTTACACGCCGATGAAGCTTTCAGGCTCTCGACAGTTTGAACTGACCTACAACAGTAAAGTTACCATCAATTCTGTTACAATCCTTTGTACAGATAACAAAAATGATGGTACTGAATATCACCTCGGCGTAAGTTCATCTGATCGTACTTCTATCGGTAAGCTCGCGGTAAAAGGTGCTACTCCATCTGAGTTTGACATCACAGACAAGACTGGTTTGAATGCAGATGTACAGTTCAACGCTATTATCATAGTTGACTACACAGCTGCAGCAGCTACAGACCCTACCATCAGCATTTCTTCAAAAAGTCTGGACCTCTCTCTTACTTCGTATAATTCTTCAAAGACAGAGAAAGTCACTCTTAAGGGTGCATTGCTGACAGATGGTACATACTCTGTATCAACATCTGCTACAGGATTGTCTATTTCTCCTACATCGTTCGATGTTAAGGATGGCAAGGCTGACCAGGAGTTTGAAATTACATACGCTTCTGAATCAGCAGTAGCAAGCTCTTCAGAGACTATCGAATTCAAGTCTGCTGATGATGACAAAGTTTCTGTTGCCACAGAAGTTACATACGGCAAGGTTGCTCAGCGTGGCATCACTGAGATTGCTTCTATCTCTGATTCATATACATGGGATTTCTCAAAGACAGGCGCTACAGCCGCTATTCAGTTGACTGATTTGACTTCCCCAAATAAGGAGGATAAGTTTGTTTTAGGAAATATCGCAGAGCTTAAAAATAGCGATGACTTTAAGTCTGATGCTCTTGAGGTGCAGACTGAGTATGCAGTTCGCGATGGTAAGTACTTCCAGGGTGGATATGTTAAGTTCAACACAACTGTTCCTGGTACTATAAAGGTTGTATTCTCTAACACTGGTAACCGTTCAAACGACGATGAGATTCGTTATCTCTACGTTAACGGTGAAAAGACAGAATTTGGCTCAAAGGTTTCTAACGCTAATGTAACTACTGACGAAATTGAAGTTCCTGCTGGTGACGTTGTTCTTACAGCACAGATGCCAAAGGTGCCTGATACAGACCAGTACATCCGCATCTACTCTATCGAGTTTAAAGCTAAGGAGCCAGAGAAGGCTGCATGGAAAGATGTAGAGCTCGTTCTCTGTGGCGATAACAGCATAATTCGTGAAATAACAACAGAGAGATGGGGTGAAATAAACACAGGTATTGCTATTGATGAGAAAGGCGCAGCAAGCATTGTTACTGTTGACGCTGAAAACTCTGTTGCAACTCTCTCAGGAAAGTACGTAGATTCACAGTGGGGTATGTCTAATCCTGTCCTCACAATCCCTGTAGAGGGTCCTGTACGCATCTCTCTCGGTTCTTCTTACTATGCAGGTACAGTTAAGATATCAGCAGATGGTACAGAACTTAAAACTATCGAATCGAACGTAGGTGAGAACGCGCATCTCTGGGGTCCTAATGATCCTACAGTAGTAACCTATGACTACACAGGCGGTGCTGCTACTCTCACAATTGCTTGTACTTGCTATGAACCTTACATCAAGGTAGAGGCTATCGAGGCTCCAACACCTCCAACTACAGATCCTGATGCTGACTACGAACTGAAGGAGAAGGTTGTCTATAGCACTAAGTTCCAGGATTGGGAAAAGGCAGCAGCTGTTGCAACTAACGAGACACAGGTGACACAGACTACTACAGACGGTCAGGAACTTGTATTCACTCTCCTCGACACAGCTGTTGATCCAGAGGGAACAAACTCTAAGTTCACTAACGACTGCGTAACTGTCGGCTATCTCCAGACAAACAAGTCTGCTAATGCTTCTATCACAACATCTCCACTGGAGAGCATCACAAAGCTTGAGCTCGTTCAGGCTGCTACAGGCGGCACACGCGGTATCACTGTTTATGTAAAGGGTGACGGCGATGAGGACTGGGTAGAACTCCACAACAAGTCTATCGCTGCTGCTGGTGGTGAGACTCTCACATTCGACGTTAACCGTACAAACTGCCAGATTAAGTTCGGTAACTTCGCTGCAAATCAGAATGCTTACATCACCTCACTGAAGATCTCTGGCAACGTAAAGGTTGCTAAGCGCACATTCCAGGACTTCAAGGTTGACTTCCGTATCAAGAGCGGTGAGCAGGCTTATACTCTTGTAACACCTGCAGACGGTCTGCCAGAGGGCGTAACAATCAATGCTGGCACATACAACGGCGGTCAGCATGGTGCTACAAACCCAACCATTTCTGTTAAGGTTGACGGTCCTGTTAAGTTCACTATCGGTTCTTGCCAGTTCGGCAGCCACACTGTTACAGTGAAGGACGAGACAGGCGCTACTATCGCAACTGTTGACAACAACAATGGTTGTGAAAATGGTTACACAGCTATTGAGAATTGCACATACAACAACTACGTTGTCTATACCTATAACAACGAGAAGCCTGCAACACTCACATTCAACGTCAACGGCTACTGCCCATTCTTCATCGCAGAGCAGTGTGAGTACATTCCAAGTGTTACAGTTTCTTACTATGGTCTCGACAATAAGCTGGTTAAGGAAGAAGTTGTTGATGGCGGTTCAGACCTTAAGTTCGCTTGCAGCGAGGCTGACCTTACAATCCCTGACGGCATGGCATTCCGCGGCTGGTTTGATGGTTCAAGCGCCACCGCTATGAAGGTTCAGGAAGGCATCAGCCTGACAACTGACACTAAGCTCTACGCTAAGGCTACAGACATCGAGGTTGCTACCGTAGGTTCGGTATGGAACTACGACCTGACAAAGAAGAACTTCTATCAGGAAGACCATGAGCTCATTGAGATGACCGGTAAATACAACAACAACCACGGTTGGGCATTCGGTGCTGGCCAGACTATCAAGCTTCAGGTGGCAGGTAACGCTATCGTAAACTTCACCCTTTGCCAGTTTGGTAACGAAGGTACTATCGTGGCAACAGACGCTGCTGGCAATACGTTTGGTGAGACTATAACAACTCCTGTTTCTGCTGATGGCAATTCTGCTTCCATCTCATATAAGGGAGAGGCTACAACTCTCACTTTCACTCTTACAAATGGTGGCTACGTTCACGGTGTAAAGGTGTTTAACGTAACAGAGATTCCAGAGAAGAACGAAGCTGGCTATTATGTGGTTAATCCTAACGATGGTGCAAGTTTGCTTCTTATTCTTGCTAACGTACAGGCTGGCGACAAGATTTTCCTCCCTAATGGTACATACGACTTCGGTGAGACTACTGGTACTACTATCGGTGTTAACAATCTCTCTATCATCGGTGAATCTATGGAAGGAACTATCATCCGCAACTGTCCTCCAATATCAAATGAAGGCCTTGGCAAGGCAGACCTCTTCTACAATGTATCTACTGGTCTCTACATGCAGGATCTCACTCTCCAGAACGACCTCGACTACTATGGATCAGGTGCAGCTGGTCGCGCAGCAGTGCTTCAGGACAATGGTAACCAGACTATCCTCCGCAACGTAGCAATGCGTTCTTACCAGGATACTTACTACTCAAAGTCAGGCAACTACTACTTCGAAGGCGGTCTTATCCAGGGTACTGTTGACTATATTTGTGGTGGCGGTAACGCATGGTTTGAGGATATCACACTCCTCAACAAGAGCCGTGCAGCTTCAGGCCAGTCTGGTGACGACACTATGACAGCTTACAACGGTACAGGCATGTATGTCTTCAACAACTGTTCGGTTGAGTCAGAGTGCTCTACATTCAACTTCGGCCGTTCATGGGCTGACGCTTATGTAGTATATCTCAACACTACTATCAAGAGCGGTAAGCTTGTTGACACTCGTTTCTCTACTGCTGACATGAACACTGCTCCACGCTTCTACGGTGAGTACAATACTGTTGACAACTCAGGCAATGGCAAGGATACTCCTGAAAGCAACGTCCTCAAAACTTCAAAGGGTGCAACATTCGAGTCTGTTCTTACAGCAGATCAGGCAGCAACTTACACTCTCGAAAGCATGTTCAGCGCTTGGGATCCTAAGACCATCGCTACTCAGGTAGAGGAAATGCCAAAGTCAACAGAAGGTCTTGTTTACCTCGTTAATGGTGAAATCACTACTACATGTCCTGTTGCAGGCACAGAGGTGCGTATTGCCAACTCTCGTGGTGGTTTCGGTCCTGCTGTTACTGTTGAAGATAACACAGCAACTGCTATCTCAACTGTCAACGCATCTGCTAACGCTAACGCTCCTGTTTACAACATCACAGGTCAGCGTGTTGCAGCAGGCACAAAGGGCATCGTCATCATTGGCGGTCAGAAGTATGTAAGAAAGTAGTTGTCAGTTATTAGTTATTAGTTATCAGTTGGTAGTTAATAACGATACTGATTATATTATCTCAATAAAAAGAGGCTACGGACAATCGCGTCCGTAGCCTTTTTTGATGCATCCAACTCTTCCTTTTCTTTATTTTCGCTCCCGAAAACAAAAAAAGTTTTTGTTTTCTTTGTCAGTTTCATTATTATTTCGTATTTTTGTCGCTAAAATATAATATTATTATCAGAATATGTCAAGAACCGATACACTCGTCCGTTTCGATTGGGCCATTAAACGCCTTTTGCGCAACAAAGCCAACTACGTGGTTTTGGAGGGATTGCTGACCACTCTTTTAGACAGACCTATAAAGATAAATCGTCTGCTGGAGAGCGAGAGCAATCAGGAGGATGCCACTGACAAATTCAATCGTGTGGACATCCTTGCCGAAGACGAAAGTGGTGAACTTATGCTCTTCGAAATACAGAACAACCGTGAGTTAGATTATTTCCACCGTATGGCATACGGTGCATCAAAGGTTGTGTCTGAATATCTGAGCCTTGGCGATCCGTATGAGAAGCTGCGCAAGGTGTATTCAATAAACATTGTGTATTTCTCGCTTGGACAGGGCAATGATTATGCCTACCACGGAAAGACGGAGTTTGTCAGTATGCACGACTCTTCTGATGTATTACAGTTGTCTGTTGCCCAGCGCAATGCCTTTGGTTGCAATGTACCATCAGATATTTTCCCTGAGTATTACTTATTGCGAGTTGATAAGTTCGATGAGGTTGCTAAGACTCCGCTTGACGAATGGATTAGCTTCCTTAAGGATGGTAATATTCCTGTGTCGGCTACAGCCCCTGGACTTCAGGAAGCACGCGAGATTCTGCGTATCGACTCCCTCTCCGAAGCAGAAAAGAACGACTACTATCACATGATGGAAAACCTTCGCTATCAGCGTAGCGTCATTGAAACCGGTCGTGCAGAAGGTCGTGCGGAGGGCCATGCAGAGGGTCGTGCGGTGGGCCATGCAGAAGGCCATGCAGAGGGGCTTGCAGAGGGCCGTGCAGAAGGCCATGCAGAGGGGCTTGCAGAAGGTCGTGCAGAGGGCCGTGCGGAAGGCCGTGCAGAAGGTCGTGCAGAAGGTCGTGCAGAAGAAAAGATAGCGAATGCCCGTCTGATGATTGCTGCTGGATTCAATGCCGAGACAGTCCTTGAGACGCTTGGATTGTCGGCTGAAGATATTGAATAATGATACAATTAGAACGAAAATATAACCGGAGATTATGAAACGACTATTCAATTTGTTATTGCTACTCATGACAATAAGCAGTGCCTATGCTGAAGGCGATGGCATAATCGTTACATATCAGGGCGCAAGGACGAGCTATAGGTTTGACGAAATGCCTATTGTCAAGAACATGGAAATAGACGGTGAACAATGTATTGCAATATTACTGAAAAATTCGGCAGGTCCTGTTGCTACATTTCCTATTAACGGCAAGAAACTTATTATAACTTGCAGCGAGTATTTACCAACTTCCATTGACGGCGTTACTTCTGATGAGGCAGTCATCATCGACCGAGATGGTAAGAAGTACGTTCAAGGCGGTCGCTTGATTATCGTAAAAAAGGATGGAACAAAATATGATATCGACGGAACGGAAATAAAATAACCAGAACGAATATTAAAAATAATGATAATGAAAAAGTATTTTGCAACTTTATTATTTATATTATCAGCTTCAATGTCTGTAAATGCTCAGACAATGAAGGTATCGAAGGGTGGTGAAACAATAGCTATATACAATTTTAGTAAGGATTGCACTGTAGAGTTCACTGATGAAAACCCCGGTACTTGTTTCTATAGCCTGATCTCTGATGTCGAAACGATTCTTGGACCTAATATGCTTGGTTCTTACGACGAAGATGGTTATACTAGGTATTGTATAAATAAAGATTTATATCCTTGGATTGATTATGTAAATCCAAATCAAACGCCAGAAGTAAAAGTGCACAACCGCTGGACAGACATCAATCCTATAACTGATGTTGAGGGTGATTGGTATCATATTACAGGTAAGAATGACTCAAATTATTCACCTATATTATCTTCAGCAGAGGGTAAATATCTCACATTTGCTGTTACAAACACAGCCATGTTCAAAGTGTATGCTACCGGTTCTGCTGCTAGTACAGCGGAGGACGGCAATTATATTGTAATTTTTGCTACTGAGGCAGGAACCAACATAGTTCATGCAATGAGGTCAACTCCTGGTAAGATTTATGGTAAAGGTAATACTTCAGATACGCTCAGCATTGACCTTGATCCATCCAAGAAGTACGTTGTTTCTGTAATGGGTGCTCCTGAGGTTAATAAAGATATCCAAGTTACTGCTATCAAGCTTTTTTCTAAGAGTGCCGCATTATTACTACAAACAATATCAGAATAACCTCAAATCCGCAAGTAGTCCTTCAAAGTAATCTAAGTGACAATAAAATGCTTGAGGACGTCAAGTATGATAGCAGAAATGGGAATTTTGTCAGATTCATGTACACTATCACCTTACCCCACAATGCGACTTGAGGTAATACCGCAGAGTCAAACCGAAAAGAATGATACATTATCCGAACTCCGTTGTGAATTGACCCTGTCTGCGTTTTAGTTTTGCAACAGAAATGAATATATACACTTAGCAAAGGAAAATGAAAAAGATTACAATTGCAATGTTGGTCATGGGAATCATGGCAACATCTTGTCAGAAAGACGACGATCATGAAGACAAGTCCTCCATGCCAATGACCATCAACGCGTTCTGCGAGGAGCTCAAGAGCGCTACCCGTGCAGCGGTGGTAGACCGGTATGACATTGTTTGGAGTGCAAACGACAAAATCTTCGTTATGGATGGCGTATCAGGCGTATCAAACGATACGTTTACCTTGATAAGCGGAGAAGGCACCAACACCGGTAAGTTCAAGCAGGACGGTACTGCAACTTTCACTAGACGAGTGAAGGCGTATTATCCTTCTACCCTCATGCAGAACGGGAAATTGGTTTGGCCGGCAACTCAGACTGAAAACCAGGCTATCCCGATGTACTGCACCAAGTCCACCTTCTCCAATATGGAGGACCTGACTTTCAACAGCCTC
>JAZUKC010000039.1:0-3290 GCA_045643065.1 Prevotella sp. | reverse complement strand
AGGTATTCCTTCGGCAGTCCTTCGTGACATCTGAATAGGAATAACAGTACTCCAGTCAATCTCATCATAGGACAGGCACATCATGTATGCGTTGTCCTTATCCTTGATTCCTTTGTTATATGTCAGGTCATACTGCACCTGAGACATAATCACATAGAACGCCGCGAACGCTATGGTCATGCCCAGCACGTTCAGTATTGACGACGCTTTTGTCTTTGTAAAATACTTCATATAACGACCCGCTTTATTCAGATTTAAGATTATTCACCGGATTCTCCTTTGCTGCTGAGATTGTTCGGAAGATGATGATGCCAAGGGTGAGGATGGCAACAATGGCAAAGGCTGCAAAATAGAGCCAAGGAGAGACAAAGACCTTAGTCGTAAACTGCTCCAGCCACTCGCGAGTGACGTAAATAGCTACAGGTGTAGCAAGGGGACAGGCGATGATAACAGTCACGACATACTGCTTGCAGAAGAGGCTAACGATGTCATTACCCTCTGCGCCAAGTACCTTACGCACAGCGGTTTCGTGCTTGCGATGTTCCGTCTCGAAGAGGACAATACCAAAGACTCCCATCAAGGCAATGATGATGGCAACGAGCGAAAAGAGTCCGAAGATCATGGATTGCTTCTTAAAACGTGCATAACGTTCCTGCAGCTCGTCATCTATCGTAAACGCATTAGGTTCTTCGTCAAGATCCATCTCCTCGCGCACAATCTCTTTGACTTGGCTTATTACCATAGCTGCATCTGCACCAGCCTCTGTTCTGACAATAAGGAAAAACAGATATTTTGAGTCATAACCCATATTCTGATAGGCTTCTACATCATCTATCGTTTTGTCGGTTGCAGGCTTGGTGTTCGTTACTGCACAAAAACCTGCAAGCATCTTGCTCATCAGACGATTTATGTCTTCGAGTGGCCAGCGATTTAATGATTCGGCATCGATAATGAGAGATTCCGTATTGCTTTCCGTAAAACCTTCACCCGATATCATTGGCAATCCTATCACATCCAGATAGTTAGGCAGCACTCTCCTTAGTTTCAACAACATCGAAACTTCGCCATCTGGAGTCGAAAACGACATGCTCATTCCGGCATTTCCCGTAACATGATTATTCGATGCTGTTACAGCCTTCACGCCTGTAAGTTGCTCCACCCTTGCCTTGAGTTCAGGTTTGTAATATGGGATACCTACAGTGAAGAGATTCTCCTTTTCGAAACCTAAATCACGTTGAGTCACGTGGCAATACTGCATGTAGAATACGGTCGAGATAACCATCATACCTATGGCAACTGCTAGCTGGAAGGAGATGAGCGCTTTTCGAAGCGCACGACCTGCCACACTCCTTGAATAACCACACTTGACACCCATTGCTGCATTGACATTGGTAACGTACATAGCTGGGAAGAATGCCGAGAGGATTGCAAACAGGATAGACGAACATACCAATATCAAGAATGCTATCACATTTGTTGTCAAATCGATACCGCCATCAGTAAATTCGCTAATCGGACTCTTGGTAATGGCAAGGATAAGAACGATGGCAAGAATTATTGCAACCCCAACATAGACAAGCGCTTCCTTGACAAACTCCCAAATCAGCAAGCCTCGAGAAGCACCAAAAACCTTACGAATATTCACGGAGCGCATCTTCTCAGGTACAAGAGCCACAAAGAAATTTACAAAGTTGATGAAGGCTATGAGAATAATAACCAAAGCTATGCCTATCATGCTATAAACCGAAGATCGGGAGGTGCGAGAATGGACATCGTCATTGACATTTGAAAAATGTATATCTGTCAAAGACTCTAATTTGAAACCATGTGTTAGCTTATCAAGCACCTTATCCTGTTGCTCCTCACTAATACCGTAACTTTTCATCGTCTCTTTTGCCTGCTCAAGGTCATGCTTATAGAGCAACTCAACGAATTTGTCCTTATCTTCGGGATTGATAAACGAGACAGCAGCATTGTAATTGTAGCTATTATCAGGCTCGCGCATAATATGCTCCTCCTGACTCCACAATACATCAGCATCAGCAAAGTCACTATTCTGAGCGAAATCCTTGTAGATGCCGGTTACAGTAACAAGAACCTTTTCTTGTGACTGTGGGTCAAAGACAAAGATCATATCGTTGAGTGCGACAGACATCGTCTCGGCAGCTGTCTCAGATATAGCAACATTGCCATCTGTATCGGGATAATGACCCGATACGAATGGTATTTCCAATAGGTCTGCTCCACCTCGGGTAAACAGATGAACCCCTAAGCGATACAACTTCTCATCGGCTCCTTCGCCAGTATAAACCTTATTGGTGTACTGCTGCTTATGGTAAAAGCCGATCTTTGCTCCTGGTATCTCGTCTGATGTAAGCTTGGTCATCTGAACAGGGATTCTCTCTTTCCACGAGTCATCGCCCCAACTCATACATACAACATATTTCTTGTCTGCATCCTT
Organism: Prevotella sp.; assembly: GCA_045643065.1. GTDB lineage: Bacteria > Bacteroidota > Bacteroidia > Bacteroidales > Bacteroidaceae > Prevotella. Next base: position 829 of record JAZUKC010000039.1, on the reverse strand, counting down.
AATGCTATGATTAAACGTCACGTCATACATCACCTGCGACATAATCACATAGAATGCCGCGAAGGCTATGGTCATGCCGAGGATGTTGAGGATCGGCGAAGCTTTGGTTTTAGAAAACTTATTCATTTTCTTTTTGATATTTTCGTTTTTTTCGTGATTTACGTGTTCAAAATTTTATTTAATTATCAGCACGTCATTGTCTCCATAATTATCATACCCCGAGGTGATGACTTGCTCACCCGGAGAGAGCCCTTCGAGCACCTCATAATACTGAGGGTTCTGTCGACCGATGCGGATCTCGCGTTTTGTGGCACGTGAACCATCGGGAGCGACCACATAGATCCACTTGCCACCCGTCTTCTGGAAGAACGAACCACGAGGAATGAGGAGAGCTGCTTCTGGCGAACCCAATTGCAAATTCAGGTAATAAGTCTGACCGCTGCGGATATTCTCAGGTGTGTCACCTTCGAACTTGAAATCGGCCTTGAACTTACCCTCGCGCACCTCCGGATAGACCTTGCGGAGCGCAGCATTATAAAGTGTCTCTTGTCGCTCAAAAGTCGCTTGCAATCCAGGCACAACGCGATCAATATAATGATCATCCATCTGCGCCTCAATCTTATAGCTGCTCATATCGCTGATCTGACCAATCTTCGTGCCGGCTCCGATACTCTCGCCCAGAACAGCATCAAGGATTCCCAACTGCCCATCGATAGGCGACTTGATGGTGAGATTGTCCTTACGCTTGCGTATCATCTGCATATTGAGCTGCATGTTCTCCAAACTCTCGCGCATACGTTCCACCTGAGTCGAGCGATAGAGACTATCC
>JAZUKC010000038.1:0-25988 GCA_045643065.1 Prevotella sp. | reverse complement strand
TGCTTTCCGAATGCGCAGAATCACCACCAGAATACACGGAAAAACAATAGATGGGGCTTATCAATACTACAAATATAGCCCAACTCCTTATATTCAAGGGGTTGGGCTAGGTGATTTACGGTTTAGCGGACAGTAATAATTGATAATATTGATAGCTATACATCAAAGGTGAGAAAGTATCGTCAATTGCAAAAAGATAGCATTGGCAACAAACAATATGAAATTAAGATTAACAAATGCGAAATAAAGAATGATATTAGCTATATACATGGAATCTCCACAAATGGAGACTCTATAGTTCAGACTTTTCCTATATGCCAATATAATGTTCTGGAACCACGTCAAGGCTGGGTCTTGTCAAAGCAAAAGGGTAGCTACTACATAAATATGTTTAATACAGATTCTGTGTCTTCTTATAGATATATGTTTTATCCAAAATCTACAATTCTGATTAGAAGTAAATTTGCTGATAAGAAACAATTTCTATTTATCCAAGATGGCATATATTATTTTTGAGTCAGAGGATCCAGGTCGAGTAGAGCGGAGGAATCACACCTCCACCCTCTCACGGAACCGTGCGAATCACAAGGACAGTACTGATCCCCTACAACGGCAATATCAGTACAATGTAATGGAAATTTAGAATCGACAGCGATTTCCTAGGGCATCAGCCATTAAGACAGATTTTTTGATCCCTTCAATCACAAGAAACTTGTTGCGAAACAAAATAATTGATTATGTTTCATTTTTCTTTGATTTCGGCATTTATATGTTTGGTTTATGACAAGACAAACATATAAATAATAGGAAACGAACACCTATTATAACAGACAAACACCATTTTTAAAATATTTTTCGTATCTTTGTCCCAGAAACTTTGAGATGTGAGGAAACTTACCGAATATCCGAAAATAAACAATATGAAGAAACAACGATTTTTATCCACGCTGCTCATGGCGATAGTCATGATGGCAATGATCCCGCAGAAGATGTGGGCATGGGGTGGCAGCGGAACGCCTGGCAATCCGTACACTATCAATAACGTCAGCGACTTGACTAAGTTTGCCAACATCGTCAACGGTGCCAACGGTGAGACGCAGAACACAGCTGCCTGCGCCAAGCTCACTGCCGATATCAATTTCGAACATAACCTGGAAAGTGTGATAGGCAGTAGCAGTAAGCCTTATACCGGTACGTTCGACGGTCAGGGATACAAAATAACAAATATGCGTATATCATATACAGAGCAACATGCAGGAATATTTGCCTATGTGAAAGACGCTACCATCAAGAACTTTTCCGTCGAAGGCAGTATGTCATCAAACAAAGAACTGACAGGTGACGGTGCAGGTATCGGTACGATTGTAGGACGTGCCGAGGGTGCCACCAGGATTCTTGATATTGCAAGTTCCATTGACTTGACAGTTTACAATCTGAAGGAAAAACATATCGGTGGCATTCTCGGCTATATGGGCGGCTCGACACAAGTGTCAGGCTGTACATACAGCGGCACTCTTAACGTGGGTCCGTCAGACGACAGCAACGGCGGCATTGTGGGCTTTGCCACTAACTCAAGCTCCGGCTCTATAACGAACTGTATGTGTACCGGAACAATAAAATCAAGCACTTCCGGTCCTACCATCGGTGGCATCTTGGGGTACACCAACGACGAAAACAACAACTTCGGAGGTGTGCAGAACTGTTTCAGCAGTGCCACGCTGACCATTACGGGCAGCGACAAGTATGCCAACGCGATAGTGGGTCGTATCCGTGCAAAATCACATACGACAATTAACAACACCTTCCTCTCAGGTACAGCAACGCGTGCATGTAACGAAGATTGTGCAGAAAAGGTTGACTTTACGAAAAACTATGCTATAAGCATCAGCGTCACTGCCGGCACAGGCGGCAATGTCACGAGCCCGTACCGCAACCCGACGAGCACCAGAGCTCCACAGCTGCAGGTGACGGCCACTCCGAACGATGGCTATCACTTTGTCAGTTGGTCGGACAGCAACGCACAGGACCACTATGTGGCGCTGACAAGCAACGTGAACCTCAAAGCCACATTCGGTGCTCACACATACGGTGACTGGATTATCGACAAGAATGCCACATGTACCACAACAGGCAACAGACACAAGAATTGTACCCACTCAGGATGTACAGCAAGGCAAACCGGCACCCTTGCCGCTACTGGTCACGGCAATGCGAAAGGCTACACGCCAACGTACGAATGGGCAGGCACCACTTGCTCGTTCTCACTGAAATGCAACGACTGTAACACGGTGGTTACCAGCTACAACCCGAACTCCACACTGATTGCCATCAACGACCCCGATTGTACGAAGGAAGGTTCGCGTACCTATAAGGTGAAAGCAGAATATAATGTAGCAGGCAACAAGGCATTCAGCGAGGAGGTGCAACATGTCATTACCGACCCTGCCAAAGGTCATACTTACAAAACGGACTTCATCATTGATGTCGCTGCCACATGTACCACGACGGGCAGCAAGAAGAGAGTGTGTGATGTCTGCAAGGAAACGGAAACCGTTACGATTGCAGCACTCGGGCATGACTATTCAGAATTTACGATAGATGTTGCCGCCACATGTACCACCAGTGGCAGCAAGCTCAGGACATGCTCACGTTGCGAGGACACGAATACGGTCAGCATAGCAGCTCTCGGGCATAAAATCACGAAACACGTTCATGTGGAGCCTACCTGCACAACGCAGGGATATGACACATACTATGAGTGCAGCACCTGTAGCCATACCTTCTCTGACGAACAAGGCAAGAACGAGATTGACGTGACGTATCTCCCGGCGCTCGGGCATGACTTCGCGGATTACATGAATTGCAGCCGCTGCAATGTGCCTATGCCAAAAACCATACTCGATGTCAACAAATATCCTTACCAGATTTCCATCTACAGCAACTACTATACGGCTGGCTCTGAAAAGGTAGATTACGACGGCAGCCTTGTAGTGACCGGAACATCGAAAAACCAGAGTAATCTCATCTATATAATGAGTAATCCTGAGGATGGCAAGATTATCCTCCAGGACCTTGACCTCACGACGGAGGAGACATGTCTCACTTCTGCTGTAAGCGACGGCGCGGCAAAGATTGACATTCTGGGAGACGTAAAACTGACATCGTCACAAGCTGCTGTCAGCTGGAAGTCTTTTGACATCGTGGGCAGCGGCAACCTCTCGATGATTGGGACGGGTACAGGTCCTTTGATCACTTCTGACCTCACCGTGAACATCTCGGGCGACCTGTCGGTGCAAACTGCCGGTGCAGCGATATTTGATTCTGAAAAGCCAAGGATATTCGACGTTTCTGCCAACAACATCACCATAAAGGCATCAGGCACGGGTCAACCGTTCATGTCTGACAGGGAAAATGTGAAGATGCACGCGGTCAGCAACATCGTCATGGAGGGTGCGGACGCATCTTATGCCAACGATCCGTTTAACGATAAGTTGTGGCTGTATGACACCAGCAAACTTATTACGGACAAGGGCATCACCACCTTCCTCATGGCAAAGGGCACTGCGCATGAGTATGTAGCATTACTGCCAAGAGTAAGGGAAGCACCTGCCATATCAGAGGGCAACACTGCGGTTGCGGCATACACTGCTTACGTAGTGAAGAACGGCACGAAGACATGGTTTGCAAACGCTGACGATGCCGCAGCAAACAGTGGTCCTATACATATCGTTAGTGTTAATGATGACGGCGACAAGGAAGCGATTATCGAACGCAACTCAAGCGAGTCGCTGAATGTCAAGGAAGAAGTTGAAGTGACCAAGGCGACTATCGTCACAAAGGTCAATGCTGATGTTCCGATGACATTGATGCTGCCATTCGATGTTGTTGCCAGGAATATCGGAAGCGGCACTGCCTACATCTTCAATGGTGTATATAAGGATTATAATAATGATGAAACTGCAGTGGATATGGAAAGTGTCATTCCGGGCGATGTCATTCCTGCATACAAGCCATTCGTTTTCATTCCTGACTGCGACACACCGCAAATGATCATCAATGGTCCATTGACTCTCAAGGAAACCACACCAGCCAACAAGGCAGACATCGTCAATGTTGTACGCAACTACGGCTCGTGGTCGATGAAGGGTACATACGACAACAATCGATGGGATCCAAGCGATCCTGAATACATCAATATCTACAAGATTGCCGAACAGGCGCATGATGACATCAATCCTTGCGACTGGATAAACCTAGCTGAGAATACCAGCATGTATCCTATGCGTGCTTACATCAAGAGGGAAACTATTGAATTGGGAGCGAGACCGTACATCCTGAAGGTGCACTTCATCGACAGTCTTGTAACGCGCATCGGCACTCTCAACGCCAAGACAGGCGAGATGACAGTTGAAAGCAAATACAACCTCAGCGGACAACGTATCACCACTCCAAGAAAGGGTGAGATATACATCCAGAATGGGAAAAAGAGACAATAAAAAAATACGAGCTGGAGTTGCATTACTAAGAGCGAAAATAGTATATGCGGACTACTGAACACGATACATTCTTGCCACTAAATTGACGCAGAACCGATTATTTGGGAATGTCCACTTGCGTCTTCGGCCAGTTGACGAGATATAGATGTTCTGTGGCGCGGGTGAAGGCGGTGTAGAGCCAGTGGATGTAGGAGGGGGTGAGCATATCGTCGGTCATGTAACCTTGGTCAAGATAGACGTGTTGCCACTGTCCGCCCTGCGCCTTGTGGCAGGTGACGGCATAGGCGTACTTTATCTGTAGGGCGTTGAAGTAGATGTCCTTCTTCAGTGCAGCCATGCGACTTGGCTTTGTTGTCAGGTCGGCATAATCTTCCATTACTTTCTGAAATAACAGCTCCTGCTGCTGGGCGGTGAGTGCGGGCGATTCGCTCTGCAGGGTGTCAAGGAGAACGGTGACCTGAATCTCCATGTCGTCGTAGTCGGGCAGGATGAGTATGGCATCGGCAAAGTGGAAACCGTAGAGCTCACGATGGTGGCGCACTCTGCGTACCACGCAACGGTCGCCGTTGGCGAGGAAGGAAGGTGTCTCGGAACTATGGAGATCCGTAGCTCCATGATTCTGCTCTTGTGTCCAGTAATAGTTGTTCTTTACTATCATGAGCTGGTCTCCGCCGCATAGCTCTGACTCACGGTCGAGCACCTGATTGCGTATGCCCATGTTGAAGATGTTTGCGCGCTTGTTGCTGCGTGTGATGACGATGGTCTCGTCCGTCCCTGCATGGTAATAACTGTCAGAAAGCTGCTCGATGAGTTCATTACCCGGACAGATGCTGATGTCGGCAAAGCCATCGAAGCGAATCTTAGGCAGTTCGGTGATATCGTCATAGGTTATAAGACTGCGTATCATGGTGGCGTTCCACAGAATGCCCGACTGCTGTGACTGTCGCAACACCTCGTTCAGGTCATAGTCAAAGACAGTCAATCCGTATCCTGCAACGTAGTCAGAAACCAATGCCGGTGCCTCTTCACAACCTACCGGAGGCAGCTGAGCCGTATCGCCAATGAGCATCATGCGGCAGTTGCGACCAGAATAGACATATCGGACAAGGTCGTCGAGCAACGGCATGGTGTCAATCATTGATGCCTCGTCTATAAGAAACAGCGTGTCGGTATGGAGATTGTCGTTAAGCGTGAAATTATCAGACATGTATGCCTGTTGCCTGTATATGCGGCGATGTATGGTGGTCGGGCTCTGTAAGGACGATGCTCCGTTGGCAGTGTTTTGTCCCAGTACCTTTGCCGCGCGTCCAGTCGGTGCCATTCGCACCACCTTCTGCTTCATGGCGACCATTGCACTGACGATGGCACGAGCCACACTTGTCTTACCCGTTCCGGCCGAACCACGAAGAATCATCACGGCATGATCGTCGCGGCACGCCATGAACTGACTGAACAGCCTGATGCACTGCTCCTGACCGCTGGTGGGCGTGAAGGGCAGCATACGGCTGATGTTATATATCCATTCGTCTATTATCATGAGTGCAAATTTACATAATTTTCTTGACATGTAGGTTTGGCATTATGAAAAAAAACAAAAAAAGTTATGAGATATAGAGAGAAAATGCTTTTTTTTATGTAATTTTGCAGAGAATAACTCTTTTAATTAGGAATTAGGAGTTAGGAATTAGGAGTTAGGAATTAGAAATTACGAATTTTGAGCAAAACGAGACAATGACCCGTTTCCCAAGAACAATAATACGCATCAGCCGACAATCATTGGCATTTGCCCTGCCAGTGGATGATAGTAGTGCTGCTACTGCAGGAGTAGCGCATTACGAGCCATTCACGGTGAAGAGTGGAATGTCGATAGCAGCCAATCTGCGAGATGCATTCCGTGAGAGCATCATTCTGAAGCAACCTAACGATCGTGCGCAGGTGCTGGTGGATGCTCCCGTACTGCTTGTCCCAATGGAGGAATATGACGAAGAGAAAATACAGCAACTCTATGGTCATACCTTCCCTGGGCATGACCACGAACGAGTGATGTGGCACGTCATGCCAGACCTGAACTGTGTGGCGGTGTTTGCCGTGAACAGAGATACCTGCACCGTGGTCAACGACCATTACGAGGACGTCAGAGTGATGCCATTACTCGTACCGGTGTGGCAGCATCTGCATCAGCGCAGCTACAGTGGCGGCACGCGTAAGTTGTACGCCTACTTCCACGACCGTCAGTTGTCTGTGTTTGCCTTTGGCAAGAATAGGTTGCGCTTTGCCAATACCTTCAATGCTACGGACGTAACCGATTCTGCCTATTTCATACTCTACGTCTGGCAACAGCTTGCCATGGACCACAAGAAGGACGAACTGTATTACGTTGGCGATATGGACAACAAGGACGCTCTTAAGGCAGAACTGAAGAAATATGTGCAGAATGTGTTCCATATCAATCCTTCGGCAGAGTTCAATCGCGCTCCGTTAACGCAACAGCCACATGTAACGTATGACGTTGTGTGTTATGTGGAAGGTTAAGGTGGGTTCTATTAATTACCACCTTAGGTTTAACATATAACAGTGAGTTCGGCGTTTTGTCATGACAAAGCTAATTAATAGAACCCACCTTATATTAGAATAACAATGAGAATAATTACAGGACTATATAAAGGACGACGATTTGACGTGCCACGTACGTTCAAGGCACGTCCAACTACTGACTTCGCAAAGGAGAATGTGTTCAACGTTCTTGCTGGATATATAGATATGGACGATGCCACAGCGCTCGACTTGTTTGCCGGTACGGGTAGCATCTCGCTGGAGATGCTGTCAAGAGGATGCAGGCAGGTGATAAGCGTGGAACTTGACAGAGACCATGCCTCGTTCATACGCCAGTGTGTGCAGAAACTTGGAGCGGAAGCAGACTCGGCGCATGCACTTGTCCGTGGCGATGTGTTCCGCTTCCTGAAGTCATGCCGCCAGCAGTTTGACTTCATCTTTGCCGATCCTCCTTACGCTCTGGAGAAACTGCCAGAGATACCAGACCTCGTGACACCGAAAGAGGGTGGGGGACTTCTGAAAGAAGGAGGAGTGTTCGTCTTTGAGCACGGCAAGCAATATGACTTCTCCAATCATCCCCGATTCGTGGAGCATCGCGCCTACGGTTCGGTGAATTTCTCGCTCTTTAGATAATTCCTAATTCCCAATTCTTATTTCCTGATTCCTATTGCGTACTTCAGTACTTCGCAGCAAGTACTGGAGTAATTCATAGCAAGTACTGGAGTAATTCGTAGCAAGTACTGAAGTAATTCGTAGCAAGTACTGGAGTAATTCGTAGCAAGTACTGAAGTAATTCATAATTTATAATAAAATTGATAGATAAAGCCACAACTGCTAAAATCCTTGATGCAGCAGACATAGTAGATGTTGTCTCTGAGTTCGTGACGCTGAAGAAGGCCGGCGCGAACTATAAGGGATTGTGCCCGTTCCACAACGACCGGACACCTTCGTTCTCTGTGTCTCCTGCCCGCAACTACTGCCACTGCTTCTCTTGTGGCAAAGGCGGCACGCCGGTCGGATTCATCATGGAGCATGAGCAGATGACCTATCCCGAGGCACTTCGATGGCTGGCTAAGCGTTACCACATAGAGATACAAGAGAGGGAGATGACGCAGGAAGAGCGTCAGCAAGAGACGGCGAGAGAGTCGATGTTCATCGTCAACGAATGGGTGGCAAAATACTATCATGACAACCTATATAATGATGTTGACGGACGAGCCATAGGCATGCAGTATTTTCGTTCGCGTGGTTTCCGCGATGACATCATAAAGAAGTTCCGCCTTGGCTTTGCCCTCGACGATCGTCAGGCCATGCCACGCACGGCAATGATGAAAGGTTACAAACGTGAGTTCCTGCTGAAGACAGGCTTGTGCTATGCAAAGGACAACGATTCTGCCCCTAACGCCAATGCCCCAATAATCGATCGCTTTGCCGGTCGTGCCATATTCCCATGGATAGGCATGAGTGGCAAGGTCGTGGCCTTCGGCGGAAGAAAACTGGACAAGGCTACAAAGGGCGTACAGCAGAAATACGTTAACTCTCCAGATTCTGACATTTACCATAAGGACCATGAGCTATACGGCATCTATCAGGCAAAGAAAGCCATTGCCAGTGAAGACAGAGTGTTCATGGTCGAGGGCTACACTGATGTTATCTCTATGCATCAATGCGGAATAGAGAACGTCGTGGCAAACTCAGGTACGGCACTGTCTATCTATCAGATAGCTATGCTCCATCGCCTGACACGTAACATCGTGCTGCTATATGATGGCGACGCCGCAGGTATCAAGGCGGCTTTGCGTGGTACTGACATGCTGCTGGCAGAAGGCATGAACGTGAAGGTGCTGTTCCTGCCTGACGGCGATGATCCAGACTCTTTCGCAGCAAAGCATACTGCAGAGGAATTCAGGACGTATGTAGAAGAACACCTGACGGACTTCATACAGTTTAAGGTTGAGGTGATGCTGAAGGGTGTAACCGATCCCGTCAAGCGTTCAGAGGCTATTTCGTCGATAATAGAGAGTGTGTCGAAGATTCCTGACACAATAACGCGACATACATATCTTCAGGAATGTGCCACAAGACTGAAGCTTCCGGAGCAGACATTGCTTACTCAGATGAATCGCTTCATCAGCAATGGCAGAAAGAATACTCCGACGCCATCCCCTGGTCCGGAATTGCCTCCACCACCTGAGGTTGACGAAGGTCCTACACCTGGACCAGAAGCCGGAACCACGGCAACGCCTGTGCCAAAGGCATCGCCGTTTGAGAAATTGCTGCTTGAGGTGGTCGTTCGGTATGGTGAGGACATCCTGTATGAAGATATGGATACTGGTGACGGAAGTACATACACCTACACTGTGGCAGAGTATATCTATGCCAATCTGCAGGCAGATCAGATAGAGTTTACGAATCCGATGTATGTCCGCATCTTGAATGAGGCTGTAGAACAAAGTCACAAGGAGAAATTCTTTGCTGCGCCATACTTCAGTCAGCATACCGACTTTGAGGTAAGTCGTCTGGCAACAGACTTGCTCGTGGAGCGATACACACTATCCAATAACCTGAAGATGGTTCCTACGCAGGAGTGGCTTCAGCAGCATGTTGAGAAGTTGCTGCTCGGTTGGCGACGTGAGATAGTCGATGCTGACCTTAATATATTGCTGAAGAAGATTGCCGCTTGTGTGGATAATCATGATGAGGCAATGGTATTAATGAAGGAATTCTCAGAAAAGAAACAACTGAGCAGTCTGCTGGCAAGAAAGCTTGGCAATAATCTTAGGTGAGGTTTATTGGGGAATGGAGAATGGAAAATGAAAGTTACTCTAACTCCTAATTCCTAACTCCTAACTCCCAACTCCTAATTATAATAATAGTAAAAGATGAATAGTATAAAGATGAAGTGGGGCGAGAATGTTATTATCGCCGATGCTGATTATATAGACAATGTGACATTTAACCTGATTGTCAACTTTGAACGTATGATAGGCCGACATATTCCGCAGGCCGACATGGCTATGTGGACAGAATGTGTGGCTCTTGATGGTGGCATGGGGTATGAGGAGTCTGCCGATCGTGAAACAAACGTCATCCTTGTGCATGATATCAAATCGGAGGAGATGAACAACTTCAACCCATCTTCCTTCACGACGGAATATGATGGTCAGGCGTTCAAAAGCAAGTTTGGTGAGTTCTCTTTCCTGACCGTAGCGTCAGACGAGAAAAGTGAAACCATGACAAAGGTGGACATCCTTTCAGACCTGCTCGCAGCAATGGCCGACGAACCACAGGTAAAGCGTGTGATGGTAGTGCAAAACCTCGACAACGAAGGGACACTGGACGTGCTGATGCCTGTTCTGAGGCATCTTGACCGTACGTGTCCAGACAAGCGTGTAACGCTTTTCGCCATGCAACCACTTACCGGTGTGCCTTGCCGCACAGAGATACTCGGTTATTCGCTGATGGCTGCTCTGGGCATAAGGGCGGATGAGATTAGGAGTTAGGAATTAGGAGTTAGGAGTTAGGAATTAGGAATAACTTTCATTTTCAATTCTCAATATTCGTAATAAATAGTAAATAGTAAATTCGTAAATAGTAAATAAAAATTATGGCAAAGAAAGAAGAAGCAAAGCCTCAGAATGCACAAGAGGCAAAGATGGCTGCCCTTAGGGCTGCTATGGAAGCTATAGAAAAGACCTGTGGTAAGGGTTCGGTTATGAAACTTGGCGATAGCTTTCAGGAGAGTGTCGATGTGATACCTTCTGGCTCTATCGGTCTGGATGTTGCACTTGGCGTAGGAGGCTATCCTCGCGGACGTATCATTGAGATCTATGGTCCAGAGTCGTCTGGTAAGACCACTCTCGCCATTCATGCTATTGCTGAGGCACAGAAGTTGGGCGGTATGGCGGCAATCATCGATGCTGAGCATGCGTTCGACCGTTTCTATGCAGCCAACCTCGGCGTTGACGTTGACAATCTCCTTATCTCACAGCCAGACAACGGTGAGCAGGCATTGCAGATTGCTGACCAGCTCATCTCGTCTGCTGCACTTGACATCGTTGTTATCGACTCTGTTGCAGCACTTACTCCTAAGGCCGAGATTGAGGGCGAAATGGGTGATAACAAGGTAGGTCTGCAGGCACGTCTGATGTCTCAGGCATTGCGTAAGCTCACATCTACCATTTCGAAGACTAACACCACTTGTATCTTCATCAACCAGTTGCGTGAGAAGATTGGCGTAATGTTTGGTAATCCTGAGACAACAACAGGTGGTAATGCCCTGAAGTTCTATGCGTCAGTCCGTATCGATATTCGTCCAGGCACAGCCATCAAGGACGGCGAGGAGATTCTTGGCAAACTCACGAAGGTTAAGGTTGTGAAGAACAAGGTTGCACCTCCATTCCGTCGTGCAGAGTTCGACATCATGTTCGGTGAAGGCATCTCAAAGATTGGCGAGATTATTGACCTCGGCGTAGAGCATGGCATAATAAAGAAGTCTGGATCATGGTTCAGCTATGGTGACAGCAAACTGGCTCAGGGCCGCGATGCTGTGAAGGTGCTTCTGAAGGATAACCCAGAGCTCTGCGAGGAACTGGAAGGTAAGATTCTTGAAGCAATACGTGCTAATGCGTAGTTTCGCAATAACTCCTTGAAACAGAAGCGTGCGAAAGTAGAATAATAAATCACAAATCGTAAACCATAAATGACAAGAGCAATAATCACCGTGGTAGGTAAGGACACCGTTGGCATCATCGCCAAGGTGTGTACTTACCTTGCAGACAACCACATAAACATTCTTGACATTTCGCAGACCATCGTTCAGGATTTCTTCAACATGATGATGATAGTCGATATGTCAAAGTGTGACAAGGCATTCAATGATATTTCTTCAGAACTAAGCTGCATCGGTGGCGATATGGGCGTTCAGGTGAAGTGTCAGCTTGAAGACATCTTCGATAAAATGCACCGAATATAGACCCTCCCCTAACCTTTCCCGTTATTAGGGAGGGGTACAATTTAGTTTTTTTTGAATAATAATTTCACTTAGCTCCAGTCCCACCCCGGAGCAAAACATATAAATCACCCCCTACCTCTTAACGGGAGGGGGCATGAGGGGTGGGTCTTTATGATCAATATCTCTGAGGTCCTTGAGACCAACAAAATGATAGAGCAGGAGAATCTGGACGTGCGTACCATCACCATGGGCATCTCCCTTCTGCAATGTGCTGACACTTCTTTGCCAAAGACGTGTGAGAACATCTACACTCGCATCACAACCCTCGCCCGCGACCTCGTCTCGACAGGCGAGCAGATAAGCCGTGAGTTTGCAATACCTATTGTCAACAAGCGCATCTCCATAACCCCGATATCGCTGGTCGGTGCTAACTGTTGCCACACTCCGGGCGACTATGTAGAGATAGCGAAAACTCTTGACCGTGCTGCCAAAGAAGTTGGTGTCAACTTCCTTGGAGGTTACTCTGCTGTTGTCAGCAAGGGCATGACGCGTAGTGACGAACTTCTCATCCGTTCCATCCCTATGGCAATGGCACAGACAGAGCGTATCTGCTCCAGCATAAATGTCGGTTCGACAAAGACAGGCATCAATATGGATGCAGTACGTCTCATGGGCGACATCATCAAGGAAACTGCCGAGCAGACCAAGGATAACGATTCGTTGGGATGTGCAAAACTCGTCGTGCTGTGCAATACGCCAGACGATAACCCGTTCATGGCAGGAGCATTCCATGGCGTCAGCGAGTCAGACGCAATCATCAACGTAGGCGTTTCTGGTCCTGGTGTTGTAAAATATGCCCTTGAGCAGATGGACCGTACTCAGCTTGCTGATTTCGAAACACTGTCAGAGACCATCAAGAAGACTGCGTTCAAGATTACTCGTGTTGGTCAGCTTGTAGCACAAGAAGCATCGGCACGTCTCGGCATCCCATTCGGCATCATCGATCTTTCGCTTGCTCCTACGCCTGCCATTGGCGATTCCGTTGCAGACATCCTGCACTGCATGGGTGTGGAACATGCTGGTGCACCAGGCACTACGGCAGCATTGGCCATGCTCAACGATCAGGTGAAGAAGGGTGGTGTGATGGCATCGTCATACGTCGGTGGACTCTCTGGAGCATTCATCCCTGTCTCTGAAGATCAGGGCATGATTGATGCAGTTGAGGCTGGTGCGCTGACTATAGAGAAACTGGAGGCGATGACTTGTGTCTGCTCCGTAGGTCTCGACATGATTGCCATTCCTGGCGATACTTCTGCCACCACTATTGCTGGCATCATTGCCGACGAGAGTGCCATTGGTATGGTGAACCAGAAGACGACAGCCGTGCGTATCATTCCTGTCATAGGGAAGAACGTAGGCGACAATGTTGAGTTCGGAGGATTGCTTGGTCATGCTCCTGTTATGCCAGTCAACACATTCGACTGCTCACGCTTTGTCAACCGTGGTGGACGTATCCCTGCTCCTATTCATTCGTTTAAGAACTAAAACTTTCGGAAATGACCAGAAGACACATATTGCATGTTTTCCTGACCACACTGCTGGCCATGGTGTCAGTGGGGTGTAATAGCACTACGCATAAAGATGCTTTGGCTGCAGATGGCAACGCCGAGTTGCAGAACGACAATGTGGTACAGGCAGATAAGGCTCCTCGTACATACAAGGAGGTGTCTTATCCGACGCCTAACATTGATCCGGACAAACGGAACGAGGTACGTGGCGTGATACTGCATCATACGGCAGAACCTACGGTGCAGCGGTCGCTTGAGGTGCTTACCAAGGGTGCTCGTCACGTAGGCACCCATTGTGTTATAGACTATGACGGCACACGCTACATCATGTGTGAGCCTACGGTCGTTACCTTCCATGCAGGTCCGTCATATCTGGACGGTAAGGAGGGTTGCAACTACTTTACCATCGGCATTGAATTTCAGGGAAACACTCTGGAAAAACCGCTCACACAGGAACAGATAGAGAGTGCCGTGGAGTATCTGCGACCTATCATCAAGAAATACAACATCCCTATCCGCAACATCGTGACGCATGAGATGATAAGAAATGCCTATAAGAACAGGCATCCGGAAAGACGTGTCAGTGGCAAGGTGGACATTACGCAGAAGGAGTATCAGAAGTTCATGAAGTATCTGAATGCGAATCTATAAAACAGTAGTTAGGACCAATACATAAACAAAAGAAGCACAAAAGGAAATGAAAAGAATTGCATTATCAATAGCTCTGCTGTTGCAGACTTCTCTCTGCGCATCGCTTTTTGCGCAATCAGAGAACAAAGTGAGAGAGGCACTTGACGATATAAATCAGTTTGTCAATACTGTCAGCGTCTCTGATTCTACAAGTAAGGAGGAGATGGACTCCATCAATGCCATTTACAAGGATCTGACTAAAGAGTACAAGGCGGTTCGCAAGACAGCAACCGACGCTGAGGCTCAGGAATACTATCGCCTGACAACGAAATACAAGAAAAAGGTTTCGCCTTATTATCTGAACAAAACAGACGAAACGATAGAAAAAGGTGCAAACTCGGTAGCCAAATGGACAAAGCGCCAATACCAGAAGGCGAAAGGTGCAGTGGAAGGTCTGAAGGAATGACCTTTTATGGGGAATTACGGAATTACGGAGTTTGGGTAACTCTAATTTTACCCCAAACTCCGTAACTCCTAATTCCTAACTCCTAACTCCTAATTCCTAACTCCTAATACCTCACCCACTTGATGAGATCCTTTATCGTCGGCTTTTTACCATACATGAGTATTCCTACTCGATAGATGCGAGCACTGAACCAGATGAAAAGTAAGGCGGTGAGGAAGAGTATTGCTATGGAAAGCAACTCCTGCCATAGCGGAACACCGAAAGGCAGACGAACCATCATGACGATAGGCGAACTGAGCGGGAACATCGAAGCCCAGAATGCTAACGGACCATCCGTATTCTCTATGCTGCCCATTGCGGCATAGATAGAAAATACCATGACCAGCGTCATTGGCATCATAAACTGCGATGAGTCCTCAGGCGAGTTGATGGCTGCGCCTATTGCTGCATAGAACGATGCATAAAGCAGATAACCGCCAAGGAAGAAGAGAACGAAGAGGATGCCTATCTCTGCCAAAGGCATGTTACGCAGTGCTACCATCAGTTCTGCTGTAGGCGTAGGTTCAGGCATCGTCGCTGCCGCCATGGCTGGATTTGCCATGCTTTGTGCTGCGTCAGGCATAGCTGTTACGAGACCTCCTATTGTAATCAGAGCCACGAACATCGTTCCCCAGACAAGTATCTGGGTAAGTCCGACGAGTAGCACACCAACAATCTTTCCCATCATCAGATGGAACGGTTTCACGCTACCAACGATGACTTCAACGATACGGTTCGTTTTCTCTTCCATCACACCCTGCATGACCATTGCACCGTATATCATCACAAACATATAGATAAGCAGCGCCGTTATCATACCAATCAACATGGCTATCTCGGTAGAAGAGAACGTCTCTTCGCCATCGTTGCCCCACTTTACGGTTTGTATGCTTAAGTTCTTCTGCAGGTCGCCAACAATGACGTTAAGCTGCGGAATACCATAGTTCTCAATCTTGTCCTTCCTTATCTGTTCGTCCAGAATTCCTTCTACATATTGCTGCAGGTCGTGTTGCACCTCGCCGCGACTGTATATGCGCACAGCATCAGGATGGTTCGTCAGCGTATCTGTTATGTTGACTATGGCAACAGCCTCCATCTCCTCAGTATTGTATAACTGCACGTCACCGGCACCAGCCACAAAGAGATAACCCTCGGCCTTCGTCGAGTCGTTCTTCTGTGCTTCAAGGAACAGCGGCAGATATTTCTCAGTCTTGTCTATCACCACCACCTGCTTCTGGGCATCGCTGTCTTTTATCATGCCGAGAAGTATCGGTACGAAGACAAGGGCAGCCATGAGGAATGGCATGAGTATGGTGAGCAAGATAAAACTCTTTTTCTTTACGCGGGTCATGTATTCGCGACCCACAACTATCCAAAAATTACGCATAGTTTTATTGTTTTGTAATGTTTAATGATTAACGTTTAACGGGCTATGCAGACTTCTAACCTTAACCGTTAACCCTTAACCGTTAACCCTTAAACATTATCCGTTAAACATTTCACGAATACATCGTTCATTGATGGCAGGACCTCTTGAATCTCTGCATCCTTCAGCTGTGTAGCAAGCTGCTCCACCTGCTCCTTCGTTCCTGTTGCCTTGATAGAATATGAACCGTCGGCAAACTGACGCTTTACGTCCAATACCGATCCGGAAAGCACTACCTTGCTGTGGTTGATGAGAGCTATGTTGTCGCAGACATCCTCCACCGATGCCATGTTATGAGTAGAGTAGATAATAGTGTGGCCTTCATCGCGAAGCTGCAGAATCTCGCGCTTCAGCAGTTCTGCATTCACTGGATCAAAACCAGAGAATGGTTCGTCGAAGATCATCAGTGTAGGGCGATGAACCACAGTGCAGATGAACTGTACCTTCTGCTGCATTCCCTTCGACAGCTCTTCCAACTTCTTATGCCACCAAGGCATGATATCAAACTTCTCAAACCATTTCTTCAACTCAGCTTTGGCATCCGACGACGACATACCCTTCAGCCTTGCCAGATACATTGCCTGTTCGCCCACACCCATCTTCTTGTACAGACCTCGTTCCTCAGGCAGATAACCAATGCGGAACACGTCATCCTGTGTGAGAGGGTGACCGTCAAACATCACTTCGCCTTCATCCGGCACGATGATGCGATTAATGATACGAATCAGCGTTGTCTTGCCGGCACCGTTAGGCCCCAACAGTCCGAATACCTTGCCACGCTCCACGTCTATAGACACGTCGTCCAGAGCTGTATGTGCGGCATAACGCTTTACGATATGTTTTGCTTGTAAAAACATTTTAGTTTCTTTATAACTTATTATTTACTACTCGTTGTCAATTGTTAGATTCTTTTTTAGAAAGCCTCGGAGAATCCGAAGGCTATTGCTGTGGCATCACGTCCAAAGCCTAAGTCCAGACGCACATTTGTTCTGTGCTTTATCTCGAAGCGGAAACCTACGCCTGCGTTGGGAAGGATGCTGCTGAATGTCAAATCGGAAGAATCAGTGTAGAGACATCCTAATCCGCCCCATGCTACCAGTCCTATGCGTTTCCATACACGCTGTCGCAACTCCACCTGCGCACAAGTCTGGTTGCAGTCCATGTATCGTCCGGAGTAGTATCCACGCATGCGGCAGTCGTCCTCGTTGATTTCTTCTCTTAACTGCCATGGCACTATGCCATTGGATGTGTTGCTCTCTGCATAGAAGTCATAGGCAAGGATGGCATTCTTCCACACTTTGTGATAGGCATTGAAACGTACGGTGGTACGATAGACATCGCTTTGCGCCTTTCCTAACCATTCAGGATAGTAAACCAGGCGATAGAGGAAATAGATTCCACGCTGTGGGTTGAGAACAAAGTCGCGCGAATCGTACTGCACCAATACACCCAAGCCACTGAATGTTCCACCAGAAGGTTGCCCCTGCAGATAACTTATGCTGTCGGGGCTTGCCTTGACGAAGTTGAACTGTGCTGACAGTCCCCAGTACCAGTTTCCGGCAAAGCGTTGCTGGTAGTCGAGATTGACATTCACGCGATTTATCTCATTGTCGCATTTCTCGTTCACATCACATGACTTATAGTCTATGCCCCACCAGTTGCGGCGCATGTGTCTGAACTGTGCGAAGAAACTTAGTCGCTTGTTTTGAGTGAAGTTTGCATTACCCTCAAGACCAAAACTGTATGTGCCGTTGACAGATGCTCCACCCAAAAGACTGAAGTTAGACGGTTGCATCAGCGAGTCTGTACGGTTGATGCGGAATAGCGAGGTCAGCGATCCTCCGATGCCTACTCCCGACTCCTGCGAATAGTAAGGTGCTGCACCGAAGGTTATGTCCAATGGTCGCTCAAACGTGTGATCGACATTTCCATGGGCAATGCCTTCCCACCATTGTCTGAGTACAGATTTCTTTGTCTTTATGAAAGTTGTGTCCCCTAACTGGTATAGGCTATCCGTCACGACCGTTTGATGATCGTTGGCGTAGGCATCAACTATACAGAATAACAGGAGGAGTGAGAGAAGTATCTTATACATTTATTAATTACGAATTTTGCATTATACACAAAAAGACTCCCTCCCTGTGCGGGGCGGGGGACTTTGGGGTGATAACAATTTTAGAACATGGTGCGGGCATATTCTATTAACGTATCCATGCCCTTGGCGAAGTCTGCATCGCTGAGCGATACGTGGACGTCTGGTTCCAAACCTTGTTCAGTGCTGTTACGGTTGGCATCAAACATCGGGCATGCGCTGAAACGTACCGACCAACCATTAGGCAACTCTGATGAGAATGGCATTCCTGCACCGCCACCAGTATGGTCGCCAACGATTATCGCACCACAGGCGCGCATATATTTCGTGAACTCGTTGGCTGCACTATATACGCCGCGATTGGTCAGAACCACAACTTTCTTCTGCCATCGCAGATTTGGTGACGGATGGAGGTGCTGTTCTTCCATTGCCGAGAAGTCGTTGTGGCGTTTGCCAGTCTTATGCTGCATATAGCCTACGAGCAATTCCTTATTGGTAAAGCGAGAAGCCAAGGCTTCGGCAGATGTCAACTTGCCTCCACCATTGCTGCGTATGTCAATGATAAGTCCGTTGCAAGGAGCGAGGTATAGGAGTATCTCGTTGAGATTGCCTTCACCGAAGGTGTAGTCAAAGGAAGCACAGCGTATATAACCGATGTTGTCATCGAGTTTACGGTATTGCATGCCAGAGGATATACGATAGTCGGTGCCGAGGTAGCGGCGCAGCAAGGTGTCAGATAAATTTGTAGGGTAATCTTCTTTCCACGACCAGTTGCGTGCATTGTCGAATGCAGACGAGAGGTTTACGTGTCCGTCGCGCAATTCTCCAAGCATGTTTCCCATGACTTGGAACAGTTGTTCTGTGCCAATCTTGCTTGGCACCTGCTTCGCGTATCGTTGGTGCACCTCGTCCCAGTTGACGCCCAACTCCTTCTCCTTTAGGTCGAAGAAGCAGTAGTGCTCGTCCATCAGCGTCCAGAGTGCCTCGAGATTGCCGTTCGGCGTATTCTCGAATTCTTCTTCTCTGACGCATGAAGCAAGCAGCAGTGCTATGCAAAAGAGTAGGGTGGGGAATAGGAGTCGTGGGTTGAACATTCTTGGGTAATGTTTAATGTTTAACGGTTAATGTTTAACGTTTAATGGGTAATATAGAAATGGGTGATGTGTGGTGTTAAAATTCATTCTTGATTCCTATCATCAGCATCGAACTATAGGAGTGTTGCTTCAGGTTGTTGACGTCCTGCTGGCGGTAATCACCGAGATAACCCACTGAGAAAGAGAGACGTGAGATAGAGAACGATGCTGATAACTGATGGCGCAGTGATGGAGTACTGATGATGGTTGTAGGTACTATGTTGTGGTCATAGTGCCCTTCGCTGAACAGCTCGTAGTATGACTGACCGTAGTTTGGGGAGAACGTAATTCCGAGTAAGGGACATGATGCTTCGTATGTTAACTTGAAACTTCGGCTGAAAGCATAATCTGCCGTAAGCACAGGGCCAATGTCCACCAACGCACGCATCTGGGCGGGGTTGTTGCCGTTGCGAGTGTTGTATATGAATCCACCTAAGAACTCTGCCTGACCGCCAATACGAAGACTGCCACCCTTATTTGCTGAGGAACCGTAAGAGCAGACATCAAGCAGCGCACCATACTGGAAGTGGTATGCGCCACCTATCATGGCTCCATTCTTTGAACGCGACTTGCCTTGCGAAACATAACCCTCATTGATGATGAGGCGCGACCAACGGCATGTGTCAGACTCACGCAACGTGTGCGAAAGATAACGAAGTTCAGGACCAGAGTATTCCTCTGGCGAGAGGTAAGTGTCTTGAATGGAATTATATCCGATGCCAATCATCTTGTCCGTTGTTACGGTCTTGTGCTGCGCAACCGAAGGACAGATGCACAACAAGCACAGCAGCAACGTCAGAGACATTGCCTTGAAAGCATTGACAGTCGTCAGACTGTTGTTATGGGCATTCAAGCCATCCTTACTCATCAAAGTTAAAGCTTAGTTGTCCTGTTATTTCGTCCTCCACTTGCTGCTCTGATTTGCCAGCATCAGGATCAAGATTGACATTCTCCTGTGCCTCAGACTCTGCTTGTTCATTTGCTGGCGTCTCTGGTTCCGGTTGCCTTACAGGTTCAAGTTCAACAATCTGTTCTACCGGCCATACTGCCACACGGCGTCCCTTTGCTTTGAAACCAGCAGCCTTAATGTCCACAAATGCCTCACAATCAACAATCATTGGTTCATGCTGCAGCGTATCGTTGTTCTCAAATACAAGCTTTGCGCATGGGTATGGCGTGTCTGTCAGAAGTGCGATGAGCGACTTCTCATGCCCAAGCATGTTCTGATGCTTCTTTGTTGCCTGGTCCATGCGGAAACGCTTCATGTAGATCTGTCCCTGCTGTTCGCCGTTACGGAACAGTAACGTCCATTCTTTCTTTACGTCGAGCTTCTCTATGCGCAGTATGTTTGGCTCAAAGTGGTTGTTCAGGTCTATGGTAGTGATGTAGAAATCACCATTCTTCAGGATGACAAGTATGCGGTCGTCCTCGTTGAACTTGCCAAGATGATTGCCATGCTCGTCATAGTTTATGCGATGAACATCTGGGTCAAACCATACCTCACGGCCCTCAAGCGTAGAGTGTCCGCGAGACTTAAGCGAGATGCGATGAACAGGATTCTTCGACAAAATGTTACCACCAGCAGTGCGTCCCTTGACAGCGAGCGTACTGAAGTCAAACTCCATGAAGAGCTTCTTTATCTTTGGACCCGGTTCGAGAGTGAGCTTTATCACCTCCGCTTCTCCGTTCGGATTAGCCGTGAAGTAGCATACCTTTGAACCAGGAGTGCCCTTCGTCAGGTTGTACTCACTATCGCGTGTGAAGCTCGTCACGTTGAATCGCTTGACAAAGTAGAAACCAGCCTTGCCATCACGATACACCACATTATATATGGTACGTGTGTCGTTCTTCTTCTGCACCTGAACGTGGAGTATATTCTTACCCACGAACATCTTCTCCTGCACCTTTACAATCTTGTATTTACCATCTTTGTAGAATACAATAATGTCATCAAGGTTCGAACAGTTGCACACGAACTCGTCCTTCTTCAGTCCTGTGCCGATGAATCCCTCCTGACGGTTGATGTACAGTTTCTCGTTTGCCTCGACAACGCGCACGGCATCAATGTTCTCAAACGAGCGAATCTCCGTCAGACGAGGATGGTCGGCTCCATACTTCTGCTTCAGATAGAGGAACCAGTTGCACGTTACCTCGGTCAGGTTGGCCAAATCCCTATCGATATCTGCTATTTCGGCCTGTATGTTGGCCATCAGTTCGTCTGCCTTGTCCTTGTTGAACTTCAGGATACGCTTCATCTTTATCTCCATCAGTCGGAGGATGTCGTCCTTCGTAACCTCACGTACCAACTGTGGATAGTAAGGCGTCAGGCGATCGTCGATGTGCTCACATGCAGCATCAAGATTAGCGGCGTTCTCGTATTTCTTATCCTTATAGATACGCTCCTCGATGAATATCTTCTCCAACGAAGCGAAGAACAGCTGTTCCATAAGTTCGCCACGGCGTATCTCCAGTTCCTTACGAATAAGGTCCTTGGTTTGTTCGGCGTTGTAGTTCAGAACGTCTGACACGGTGGCGAATACAGGTTTGTCGTCCTGAATGACGCAACAGTTAGGCGAAATGCTTACCTCACAGTCGGTGAAGGCATAGAGAGCATCGATGGTCTTGTCAGACGAGATGCCCGGAGCAAGATGAACGATGATCTCCACCTCTGCTGCTGTCAGGTCTTCCACCTTACGTGCCTTGATCTTTCCCTTCTCGATTGCCGACGTTATCGAACTGATAAGCGTCTCAGATGTCTTTGAATAAGGAATGTCGCGAATGACGAGCGTCTTCTGATCCAGTTTCTCTATCTTTGCCCTTACGCGCACTTTGCCACCACGCTGGCCGTCATTGTACTTCGATACGTCAATGCTTCCGCCAGTAGGGAAGTCTGGATAGAGATGATACTCCTCGCCACGGAGGTAGCTGACGGCAGCATCGCACAACTCATTGAAGTTGTGTGGCAGAATCTTACTCGACAAACCTACGGCAATACCCTCAGCACCTTGAGCCAGCAGCAATGGGAATTTCACTGGCAAGGTGATAGGTTCCTTGTTGCGTCCGTCGTAAGACAACTGCCAGTCAGTAGTCTTCTGGTTGAACACCGTCTCAAGTGCAAACTTCGATAGTCTCGCCTCTATGTATCGAGGAGCAGCAGCACGCGAACCTGTCAGTATGTTACCCCAGTTGCCCTGGCAGTCAATGAGCAGGTCTTTCTGTCCCAGCTGCACCAGCGCATCGCCAATTGAGGCGTCGCCGTGAGGGTGAAACTGCATCGTATGACCAACAATGTTCGCCACCTTATTGTATCTGCCGTCGTCCATTCGCTTCATCGAATGGAGTATTCGGCGCTGAACAGGTTTCAGACCATCCTCGATATGCGGTACGGCACGCTCCAGAATCACGTACGAAGCGTAATCCAGGAACCATGTCTGATACATTCCCGACAAGTGATGGACAGCCGAAGCGTCAAACCTTCCTGTAGGTTTGTAGTTGCTCTTACCGTCAGTGTTCTCTATTTCTGTTATTTCGTCACTCATAGTTTTTCTTTATGCACGTTCTGTTAGGCATATAATAACGCCAATGCAAAGTTACTGTTTTTTGCTTATATAGCAAAATCTTTTGACTTTTTTTTGCTAAATTCCTTTGTTGGATGTTTACTCCGCGTTAACGCGGAGATATTGGGGACATGGATTTTGGCAGGATTTATCGGTGCATTCTTGTCTCAACTACCCCCAAAAACAGCACAATCCCCAATCCTGGCATGATGATGTCGGAATTGGGGATTGTGCTGTATGAGGTTACGATTAATCCAGAACCAGCGTCAATCCAGTGCTGCAGACGCGGTCCATTCTGCCTCCACGGCAGAGGAATGCATCGCCATAGATGGTGTCTTTCTCACCATCGCAGTAGATGAAAGAATTATCAGGCATGATGATGAACTCTCTTGGCATGCCGTCATAGTCGTTTCTGCCCTCGCTGTCAGGGAAAATGATGTCCTCAAACAGTCGAAGATCGTCAACGTAATGCGTGCGATAGGTGTTCAGATGAGGCACAATCTGGCGGCGAGTGAGACCAAGTCCTGGGATGAAACGGCGGAAATCAGGGTTGCGTCCCTCACCAGGCTCCTCCGGAGTGGCATACACTTCGATGGCAGAATTCATCGAACCGGCGCTTATTCCGAGTACAACGCCATCCACATGCTTAATGTGTTCGCGCAGGTTTATCTCCTCAAAGAACGCCATCTGAGTAGGAAGATGGCCGCCACCCAGCACGATGAACTGGCTCGTTCTGACCAAACGCTCCGCCGCATCGGCGTTAGAGTGGTCAAGATAGGCAAAGCGACTGAACGTCAGACCCTGTCGCTCGAATGCCGCACGGTAGGCATGAGTGATGCCGGCCGTATTGAAACGGTCGTCCGGATTGGCCGGAATGAACAGTGCGTTGGCGTTCTGCGGCACCGTTTCGCGCAGCAAATCCGCCTGATGGTTTAGGTTTGTTATTTCGCATTGTCCCTCAATGAAAGGGCTACTTGTAAGGAATAGTTTTAACATTGTTTCTCTATTTTGGGTTGCAAAGGTAGTAAAAAAAACTGAGAAATTAGTGTTTTGTCAAATATATTGTGTATCTTTGCATCGCAAATAGCAATAATATCAACTAACTGACCTATGAAAAGATTAATTTTCTCATTATTCATTATTCATTATTCATTATTCCTTTTCTCACAGGACGCCTACATCTTCACCTCGTTCCATGAGCCATCGACCGACGGTTTGCGCTATCTCTACAGCTACGACGGTCTGCAATGGGATTCCATCCCGGGCGTATGGATGCGTCCGGAGATAGGCAACGACCGCGCTTACGTGGACGCCTACAGCGGCGAGGCATGCCTTCCGAAGTTTGCACCAGACGAAAGAGTGCTGCGCGATCCATCGATTGTGCAGGGTCCTGACGGCACTTTCCACCTCGTATGGACAACACAATGGATGGGAAGCCGTGGCTTCGGCTATGCCCACAGCAAGGATTTGATACACTGGTCGCGCCAGGTCGAGATACCAGTCATGCAGAATCATCCGACGAACAACGTATGGGCGCCGGAGGTGTTCTATGACGACGAACTGAAGGAATACTTCATCATCTGGTCGTCGAACATCAATCCGAAGGACTACACGGCAGCCGACAAACTCGGAACGAACTCATGTCACCGCATGTGGTACTGCACAACGCGCGACTGGCAGCGCTTCTCTGAGGCGAAACCATATTACAATCCGGGTTTCAACAGCATCGATGGCTTCCTTCTGAAGCGTGCCTCGAAGGACTATGTCCTAATCGTCAAGGACAACCGCAAGCCTGGATTCAGCAATCTCTTCTGCGCCTTCAGCGACTCGCCACATGGTCCTTTCCGTTCCGATTTCCCTGAAACAGGCATGGACACATCGTCTCCGGCACCAAAAACAGGATGGCAAGGCGCCTTCGGTCGCACTTTCTCCGAAGGTCCATGTGCAATACAGTTGCAGAGCAAAGGCAAGAGCGAGTGGATAATCTACTACGATCAGTATCACCCACAAGCCTTCGGCGCAGTCTCAACCACCGATTTCAAGACCTTCAAACCTATCCCAGAGCGCATCAAAGTGCCAGCAGAACACAAGCACGGCACCATCGTCCGCGTGTCGAAGGATATCCTCAATGCCCTGCTTGAGGCAGCAAAGCGGTGATAAGTGATTAGTCAACAATCTTACTGTGCCTATATGTTGTTGTACGAAAAAAGCAAACCTTACAGTTATAATATTATGCTCTGAAGGGTTGGGCGTTCAATGTTACAGTAAAAAACGGGACCTATTCGCATGAAGGGCGAGTACATATATAGCTATGTCTTGCAACAATTACCTATTTTAAACACCCTAGCTGAAAGGGCAAAAGTAATGATTCGCGAGTATTTGCATGTGCTTTACTATTGCCCTTACAAGGTAGTGGGGTCAAAATTAATATTTGATGCGAGATACAATTACATTACGGCTGAAGGCCGAGAACATATGTAGCCTAGGGCAACGCCCTAGGTAATGGTTGTGCCACAGTATTACGCCGCATCGCGGCACAACAATAAACGCGACCAATGTTGTTATGCTGCGTTGCAGCGTAAACAGGTGGTATATCACTGATACCTAGGGCGATGCCCTAGGCTAAATGTGTTATCGCCCTTCAGGCGAACGGGTCTCGCTTTTTGTTGAATTTTGAACAATCCACCTCACACAGCTATAGACGCAGAGCGATGGCCCTTTCAGGACGTTAAATCAGATCGTACAGCTCAACACAAATGCATCCGTCGGCAGTCAAATGCCAGCGGATGCTTTCTTGTCTTCTATTCATTCATCCCCCAAAACATAGCGTTTCATCACGTCAAAAGCATTGATTCATGTTGTAATTACTGAGTAATCACAATGTAAAGACTCGGTAATTACAGTGTAAAGACTCAGTAATTACAACGTAAAGACTCCTATATAACACAATATCATTCTTTCGCTACAGAGAGCCTGAGATTAAGCGAGTCAAGTGTTCTCTGGGCCAAGAAAATTTTCCTTTCAAGAAGTTCTTTCTCATCAAGTCCCACTTTGCTTTCATCGAAACTGCATTT
>JAZUKC010000037.1:0-4676 GCA_045643065.1 Prevotella sp. | reverse complement strand
GGATTTGAAATCCATTGTACATCATGGCCTACTTACTTGCCAATGCAAAGGTAATACTTTTTTGGCGAATCTGTAGCGAAAGAATGATATTTGTTATTTCTGGTTTCGCTCGTGGGAAGGCCCCAGGTGGTTAACTGAGTAATTACAACATGAATCAATGCTTTTTGCGCGATGAAACGCTACGATTCACACGATGAAATGCTGCTATTTACAGCTTTGTCCAATAAACCGAACGGCCGAAAGGACCGAGTTTTCCACGCACTTCCAGTGTCTTTGCGTCCTTGAACTTAATCTCCACCTTGTACGTTTTGCCACTCGTAGGCTCGTAGATTTTGCCGTCCTTCCACATGTTGTCCTTGTAGATGACCTTGTCAACAAGCACAATCTGGCTTGCAGGCACATTGCGCTTCGACGCGTCTGGGTTCTTCACATCCTTCTTGATGCTGCCGTCAGCGTTCTTAGGTTCCTTCAGCCAGATGACCTGTGCGCGGTAACCGTTCTGGTACTTGAAAATCTTCACTTTGCTTTCCTTACCGTCATGCACTGCCTTGTACGTGCCTACGATCTTGTCAGCCTGTGCCATCGAAGCCAAAACACATACGACGGCGAACACGAATGTTAGAAACAGTCTTTTCATTTGCTTGCTTTTTTAGATGTTAAACGATGAATTTGGGTGCAAAGTTACATAATTATTTTCTGATATGGAACAATTTAATGGAAAATTTGAATATATTGCTTAATTTTTGATATAAACAAACAAATCGTTGCACACACTGTTGGGTGTGTGTGCAAAACGCATACGTTTCGGTATGCGAATTCTACAGTTCGGTATTTTTGCAGATATGCTTAATCACTGAAAACCAAATCGTTTTTATAATTTTGCAAACCGAACGACAGGCAAAACCTGACTATAATATAATAATGACAGATTTTAAGACTATATTCGAAACTAAGTACACATGGGTTGAAGGATTCATGCGCAACGTTCGTCGCTATGCCCACAAGACGGCAATGATTATGCCCGACCTGAAGAACAAGACAGGCAAACTGAACGATGATACAAAGACATGGACCTACGACGAACTGAACAAGGACGCCAACCGCCTGTGTAACGCACTCGTTGCCGATGGCATTGAGAAAGGTGACGTAGTGATGCTCCAGACGCTTAACTGCCCTGAGTTCGCCTTTGCCTATATCGCTGCCCATAAGACACATAGCGTTTGCTGCCCAGTCAGCTTCCGTCTGAGTCCGGGAGAGTTGGCTTTCAACATCGACGACTCTAAGCCTAAGGTGGTGATTTGCAGCAAGTCGAAGCACGATGAAGTGCTGAAGGCAATCAGCATCTCTGCCTTCAAACCAAAGCGCATAGTAATAATAGATGGTGAAACCGACGAGCAGACGACGTCGTATGCTGACTATGTAGGCGGTGCTTCGGCAGAAGAACCAGCCTATACCGGTGAATATAACATCTACGATGAGACCACCCGTCTCTACACTTCAGGCACAACGGGCAAGCCAAAAGCAGTGGCTCTGACCAGCATCAACGAGGTATTGTCGGCTCATGATGTGATGATTCATTTCCCAATGTCATACAAGGACGTGACGATGAACACCACACCATGGTTCCATCGAGGCGGATTGCACTGCGCCGGACCTGGTCCTGCCTTCTACGCAGGTGCTGCAATAGTCGTCATGGGAAAGTTCGACGCTACGACAACGCTAAGGTATGTCCACAGGTATAAGATAAGTTTCCTCATCGGTGTGCCAACAGTTCTGGAGACACTTGCCGACGAACAGGAGCGCAAGGGCTACGATCTGGCCACCCTGAAAGGCATCGTGACCATGGGCAGCCCACTGGAACGCAGCGCCTGCATACGCTATCAGAAGGTGCTTACGCCAAACATCTTCAACGGATACGGCACTACGGAGACCTTCTGGAACACCTTCCTCCGTCCGTTCGACCTGCCAGACAACGCCGGAACGGCAGGTGCATCGTGTGTCGATGACGACGTTCGTGTGGTGAAAGTGTATGATGACCACCGTGCAGAACCTGACGATGTCATTGCACAGGATAGCACCGAAGTGGGCGAAGTGATTATATGCTCGCCTGCAAAGTCGCCATATCTCTACCACGGCAACGAGGAAGAGACGAACAAGAAGTACTACAAAGGCTTCATATACACCAACGATCTCGCCACATGGGACGAGAATCAGTTCATCACTATTGTAGGACGCAAGGACGATATGATTATCTCTTCAGGTGAGAATATCTATCCTACCGAGGTCGAGGCAGTGCTGAACATTCACCCAAAGGTGAAGGATTGCATCGTGACTTCAGTTCCTGACAAGATAAGAGGACAGATGGTTACGGCCTACGTGGTAGTGAACGACGAGACGCTTACGGCTGAAGAACTGGACGAGTTCTGCATACAGAGCCCGGACATAGCCAACTTCAAGCGCCCTCGCTACTACCGTTTCACGAAGCAGATACCATTCAACGCAACAGGAAAGAAACTGCACGTCAAGATAAAGGAGACTGCAGCGCACGACCTGAAGAATGGTTTGCTCTACCGAGTTTAGGAATCTCTCATATTCACATATATACAATTTCCAATCGGTACGATGAAAAACTAATAGAAACAGGGACACTAAGCATACGGGGATTGCTGGGTTCTATGACGTCCGTCCTTGCCTTATGCGCAGAATAGACATAACAATGGCTCTGCATTCTCAGTATGCCCGGTGGCTCTGTTTCTTCTTTTATCATACACTTCCCTATAGGAATATAGGACCATAGAAACACGAATGTTATGTTAAGTAAATTCATGAAACAGACGGAGTTCTCTTCTTACGAGGACTTCATGCAGAACTTCAAGATTGAAGTACCTCAGGATTTTAACTTCGGATATGATGTTGTTGACGCCTTTGCAGAGCAAACTCCAGAGAAGGAGGCGCTGCTCTGGATAAACGATAAGGGCGACGAGAAGCACATAACCTATAAGGCACTGAAGAATATGTCTGACCAGTGCGCTTCGTTCCTGAT
This sequence comes from Prevotella sp., assembly GCA_045643065.1. Lineage (GTDB taxonomy): Bacteria > Bacteroidota > Bacteroidia > Bacteroidales > Bacteroidaceae > Prevotella. The sequence goes on along the minus strand of JAZUKC010000037.1, from coordinate 1,633 downwards.
GAGTATAGGCGTGGAAAAAGGCGACCGCGTGATGCTGATCCTTAAGCGTCGCGTGGAGTGGTGGATAACAATGGTGGCGCTTCATAAGATAGGTGCCGTGGCAATTCCTGCCACCCACATGCTGACGGATAAGGATATACTCTACCGTTGCCACATGGCGGGCATCTCGTGCATAGTGGCTTGTGGCGACCCATTGGTGCTTCAGCATGTGCAGAAGGCACGCCGCTTTGCGCCGATGCTGCGCAGTTGCATCTCCATTGGACCTAATGTGCCGAACGGATGGTATGACTTCGCACGAGGAATGGCAGAGGCTGAGCCTTTCGTCAAGCCCGAACGCAATGACGTATCGGACAATTTCCTGCTCTACTTTACCAGTGGTACCACTGGCGAACCTAAGATGGTGATGCACGATTATTCTTATCCGCTTGCCCATATCATTACTGCCAGCTATTGGCATAACCTGCACGAAGGCAGTCTTCACCTGACACTCGCCGACACAGGTTGGGGCAAAGCCGTCTGGGGTAAGTTCTACGGACAGATGATTGCAGGTGCAACGGTGTTCATATATGACTTCGAAGGCCGATTCATTCCGCAGAATCTGCTCAATGTATTGCAGAATTATCACATCACGTCGTTCTGTGCTCCACCTACCATTTATAGGTTCCTGATTCGCGAAGACCTCAGTGCCTACGACCTTTCGTCGCTGAAATGGTGTACCACTGCTGGCGAAGCGCTTAACCCAAGCGTCTTCGACGAATGGAAAGAGCGTACTGGCATCACGATATTTGAGTCGTACGGACAGACCGAAACGACACTCGTCGTTGGCACTTACCCATGGGTTAAGGCTTGTCCGGGTGCCATGGGTGTGAGGAATCCGCAGTATGACATCGACGTGGTGGATAGCAACGAGCAGCACGTCAAGCCTATGGAGCATGGCGAACTGGTAATAAGGGTGAAGGACGGAAAGAAGCCTCTCGGATTGTTTAAGTCTTACTACCGCAACGAAGAGATGACGGAGAAGCGCATCGTCAATGGTCTTTACCATACGGGCGACGTCGTTTACTACGACGAGAATGGCTATCTCTGGTTCGTGTCGCGTATCGACGACGTGATAAAGACATCTGGATATCGTGTCGGTCCGTTCGAGGTGGAATCGGCTCTGATGACTCACGATGCTGTCGTGGAGTGTGCCATAACGGCCGTTCCGGACGAAATTCGAGGTCAGATAGTCAAGGCTACCATCGTGCTTGCTGAGGGTTACAAGGCTGAACTGGACAATGAGGTGGCAAAGAATACTCTCATCGCCGACCTGCAGAACCACGTAAAGCGTGAGACAGCGCCATACAAGTACCCACGTATCATAGACTTCGTGGACGAGTTGCCTAAGACTATCAGTGGCAAGATAAGACGAGTGGAGATTAGGGAGAATAGCTAATAGCTGCTCATCGCTTTTTAACACAGAGGCACAAAGGACACAGAGAACACGGAGTTTTTAGAGTGCTATGCAGTACGTTTTACCCCCGAATGGATCTCAAAAATCTCTGTGTACTCCGTGCTCTCTGCTTCCTATGAAATTTTCAAAATATATTTAGTTAATAAATTTTAATTCGTTAAATTATGCAGATATTGCTAA
>JAZUKC010000036.1:0-3478 GCA_045643065.1 Prevotella sp. | reverse complement strand
ACATCTGAGAAGTGGCAGCAGGTTCTTTCCAACGACGGATATTACGGTCCGAACAACGACCTCGGCCATAATCTTTCTATAGCTGGTAGCAGTTGGCAAAGGGCTTACCGCAACGGTTCGCTCAACGTCAATGTCACAGATGGTAATCAATATACAGAGAAAGACAACCTCGGTCAGTATGTAACTGACGCAGCATGGATAGAGCATTTTGCCCAGGCATACCAGGGAGGTGCTAACCATGGCGACTACTTCGTGCTTGACAAGAACATTACCATTGATGCTTCACAGTTGCCACAGAACTTCAAGTTCACAGGCCATCTTGATGGACGTGGATATACTATTACGTTCACAGGATCTGGGGATGGTTGGGCTGAGTCAACTCTCTATAATGAAGAGCATCTCTATAATACAAAAGATGAGAATGACGAGTTCACTCTTCCAACTCTCTACATCCCTAATGAAATAGCTCAGGCAAAGCCTATGTCAAGAGCAGTCGGAGAGATTCCTTATGGCCCTGATATGATGATTGAGGTTACAGGCAAGACTCTCTACGAGATTATGCATGATGGAGTGGATTATTACTATAAGGATGAAGTAAATGGAGGCTACAAACTCTTTGTCCGTCCTACAGCTCTTTATCGTAAGAATCCTACAAGCCTCTTTGCTGGTCTTGATGCTAACTATACCACTTCTCAGGAAAGCAACGATAAGCTCGACTATAAGCTTTGGGAGGCTAATGTTCACAAGGAAACCAACAATGGCAAGACATACTGGGTACCTCTCAAGGGCTATCGTGCGGAGATTCTCAACACGAAGCTTTCTGGCAGAAGTTTCTTCCCGTACGCTTTGCCAAACATTTCTGTGACTGGCTACATCTTCAATTGTTTCGAGGGTACCACACCTATAAGTAACAACCCTGCAATCCCTGAATACTAAAATGAAAAATAGATACGCATTACGCATACTATATTCTGCACTCTGCATTCTGCATTCTGCATTATTCCTGTCATGCTCGGAAGAGAATGAAGGCTGGAACATGACTCCTGCGCAGAAGGAACTGATAGGAACGGCGGTTAACTTCCAACCATATATCAGCGACTTCAACATTAGCTCGCGTGTGGGTGAGCCTGGTCCTGTGTATAATGGTGGCTTCAACCGTGGCGATATGATGTATATCTATCGTCAGTATGTGAATCCAGATGGCACATTCTCTTATCCTTCTGACCCTTCAAAGACACTTCCTGGCACTATCTATATGTATAAGGCCATGAATTATGGTGAGACCAACATCTTTGAGAAGTCAAGCTGGAAGCCATACAAGGGAAAGAAATTCTCTATGAGGGATGGCGACTATACCTATACTATGCCTAATGCCATCACGGATGCAGACTCCATCATCTGGGAGAACGGTTCTACCGTTCGTTTCCGCTGCTGGACACTCAGCGCATTGGGAAATAGCCTTAATGGTGACACTTACACTGTAAACTATCCTGACTATTCTGTCTGTGATTGGGTAACTGTTTCCGGTCCTACGGAGAATATTCCGATGAACATGCGTCACCTTGGCTGTCGTCTTGCCTTTGCTCCAAAAACCGGAAACTCGTTCGTCAATAGTGATCAGTTCCGCATTCAGATAAGCACAGATTGGCAGGACTATATGCGCGATGACAATGCTGACACTGATGCTGATGATGCTGCCGATAAGGCTCCTTCTGAAGCTAAAGCCAAGGAAATGGCAGATGCAGTCAAGGCAGCATACGAGAAGATGTGCTTCCCTGCTGGTGTTGATATGAACGATTTCTCCCTTCTTGCTTGTAAGGATGTACCACATGAACAAAACGCAAGAGAGAAGGTTCCTTATTCTGAAACATATCAGCACGGAACGCTTTCGACAGAGCAAATTGCTACAAAGATTCGCCGTCCAGAGTTCCTTTCGCATGTTGGTGGTTATATGTATATGGTGTCTGTGCCTTACGATATGAGTTCGGAGAATGACGGTAAGAACATCACTCTTCCTTCTTACACTCGTTTCCGCATCTATCTCCGTGATGTGAACCAGGGCGACAAGCTTCATGGTCAGGCGGAAAGCGACTACCATATCTTCGTGCTCAGTGATGTCACATCCAACGACAATTCTTCCGTACATCCTTTCGCCGAGGGACTTACGCTCAAGGCTGGCAATAGCTATCAGTTTAGTGTAGGTTATCATTATTATGGCATTACAGTGACTGCTGCCGACAACTTCTCATGGGTAGAGCAGGATCTTGCTGCTACACAGGCGACAGACATGACCGAAACTGCACCTGAAAAGAGTAACTTCAAATGGTGGCACGATGCCATCAACAGTGCTATTGAACGTGTGCAGAAAGGTACTGATAAGAACTACAACCCTATATTCCATATTAATACGGTGCAGGAGTACCAGGAGTTCATAGACCTCGTTAATGGTAACTTCACGCATGATGGTGGCATACACAAGTATCGCACTGTTGACTCAAAGACGAAGGAAGTAACTATCAAATGGTACACCAGCAAAACGGTAGATGCTACTGGAACCCATTACAACTGGATTACGCAGGAGGAGGCAGAAGCTCTTGGCTATGTGTTCTACAACCGATATTTCCCTTCTGATGCCGACCGTGATGCATACGCAGAGATTGACGTCCTTGATGCTCCTTACAGTTTCTTCGATTCTGATGTCCAGCGTCGCTTTACAGTATATCTCGACAAGGACCTTGACTTGAAGGACTGGCCGCTTGAGAGCGTGGGCAAGACAGCTACCGTAGCTTTCGACGGCAACTTTGACGGACAGGGACATACTATAAGTAATGTGTATGTTCGAAAGGATGGTAGCGCAACCAATGACCAACTCTTTGGCTATGCAAAGAATGGTGTGATAAAGAACCTTCGCGTTGTTTCCACACACCCTATAAGCATTGTCGGTACTTGCGATACTGAGAGAATCCTCGGTTGTTCCGTAGCGGCACCATCTACGACAGCTGCCATCGCTGAGCGTGCTAACGGAACTTCCTACTTCGTGGGCTGTTCTCATATCGGAAATACAACAAAACCTCTTGTTGCCGATGGCGACTATTTCTTCATGTACGGCTGTATGCAGGCAGCGAGCGGAATCAATGGTGGTGCTCTTTGTGGCATCCATGCTGGCAGCTCAGCAGACTTCGTGAAGCCTCAGGGTGAATTCACTGACCTCAAGGATGTATATTGGGGCAATTTCGCTTGCAACTACTTCGATATTACGCTCTCACCTTCTGCTGTTGCCGTTACAGGAATAAATTGGCAGGATGAGGATGGTAAGACTATCGTTTACAACCGTCGTCAGTATATCCGTGGTACATCTACCAATATACTTTGCGCAAAGAACGATAACCTCATCGACGTTAAGGCAGAGTGGAAATCGTTCCAGGATAGTCAGCGTGCTGCGCTCTATGGCGTTGCTCCATGGCGAGCTATGAACTAT
>JAZUKC010000035.1:0-22525 GCA_045643065.1 Prevotella sp. | reverse complement strand
CTTGCTTAAGTTCCGTAACTTTGGTAAGAAGTCACTCACAGAGCTTGACGACTTGCTTGAGAGCTTGAACCTTTCGTTCGGAACTGATATTTCTAAGTACAAATTAGATAAAGACTAAAAAATGAGACACAATAAGAATTTCAATCACCTTGGTCGTACTCATTCTCACCGTGCAGCTATGCTTTCTAACATGGCAACTTCACTTATCATGCACAAGAGAATCACTACAACCCTTCAGAAGGCTAAGGCTCTTCGTGTATATGTTGAGCCACTGATTACTAAGTCAAAGGAAGACACTACTGCTTCTCGTCGTGTAGTATTCAGTTACCTCCAGAACAAGTATGCTATCACTGAGCTCTTCGGCACTATCTCAGCAAAGGTTGCTGATCGCAAGGGTGGCTATACTCGTATTATCAAGCTTGGCAAGCGTGCATCTGATGATGCTGATATGGCATTCATCGAGCTCGTTGACTTTGATGAGAACATGGCTAAGAGCGAGGCTAAGAAGACTCGTACTCGTCGTTCTCGCAAGTCTGCTCCTAAGGCTGAAGCTCCAGCAGCAGAGGCTACAGAGGCACCAGCTGAGACACCAGCAGAATAATTTTTATCTTGCTATCATATCTAAAAAATGGTTGGACATTGCGAAATGTCTGACCATTTTTAGTTTTATAAGGTCTCTGAGAACGGCTTCTAATATTTGACGACTTTTAAGGCCTCTGTAGACACCTTATATGACCTCTTAAAACGCCTTGCAAGGTCTCTTAAAACGCCTTGCAAGGACACAGTAAACTCCTTGCAAGGAAATGGCCAACTCCTTGCAAGGAATCGTTCAACTCCTTGCAAGGAGTTTGATGAATCCTTGCAAGGGTATTTTCTCATTGCTACTTGGTTATTGTGAAAACGGTAAATCATACGTGTTGAAGTGACGTAAACTTGTATAAAATCGCAGATTTCCTTTGAATTTCCATTTTATTTTCGTTACTTTGCACTATCATATCAAACTAGAACATAATTTACCTAACTTCACATATTAATGCATCCTGCTTTATGAGGAAATGTCTTTTATCCCTGCTGACCCTATTGCTGTCGTGTGCCAATGTTTTTGCGCAGACGCAGATTGACAAGAGTGAATTCACATCACTTTACCAGAACAAGTCGTTTAAGACTATTGGAGTGCATGATCCGTCCATCTTCTGGGATACTAAGTCGAAGACCTATTACATATTCGGAACACATTATTCTGCAGCCAAGACCACAGACCTGCGCAATTGGACTGCAGTAAGCAACTATTACAATACTTCGCCCGAAAAGGCGTTCAAATCGTGCCCTACGCATACCGTGATGCGGTGCTTGCCTGGTAAGACGGAGCAGACTCAGGTAGAGTTGCCAAGTTACGATGCGGCAGCGTTCTGTGCCACATATGCAGGAGTCACAGTGGGCTCAAGAAAACCTACTACCGAGGCCAATTGGATAGGTGGCGATATGTGGGCCCCAGACATCATCTACAACCCAAATATGGGCAAGTATTGCCTCTATTTGAGCCTTAATGGTGACTATTGGGCATCAGCCATCGTGCTTTTGACAGCCGACAAGGTGGAAGGCCCATACACCTACCAGGCACCGATAGTGTTTGGTGGCTTCGATGGTCAGACACGTTCTGGTAAAAGTGTGGATTTTAAGAAGACCGACTTGGAGGTTGTGTTAGGTCCCCAGACAGGAATCCCTTCGCGCTATAAAACTGATAGGTGGGGCTCGTACTATCCAAACTGTATTGATCCATGTGTGCTGTTTGATGAAGATGGCGAACTCTGGATGTCCTATGGCTCATGGTCGGGTGGTATCTTTATGCTGAAACTTGACAAGAACACCGGTCTTCGCGACTATACATACACTTATGCCGGTACATCATCATCACCAAGCGAAACGGCCAAGAGTGATGCCTATTTCGGCCAGAAAATAGCAGGAGGTGCCTATGTGAGCGGTGAGGGCTCGTATATCCAGCGTATAGGCAATCACTACTTCCTGTTCATGACCTATGGAGGCTTGGAATCCAACAAAGGATATGAGATGCGTGTGTTCCGTTCTGACAACATCACAGGCCCATATAAAGATGCTGGAGGACAGGCTGCTACGTTCGATTCCTATGTGCTCAACTATGGTCCTAATGCTAAGACTAATAAGGGCATGAAGGTGATAGGATCCATGAACGGATGGGGCAATATGACAGTCGCAGAGTGTGCTCAGGGCCATTGCTCCTCGTGTGTAGACGAGCAGGGCCGATCATTCCTCTTCTTCCACACGCGCTTCAACAATGGCAATGAAGGCTTCCAGGTCCGTTCGTACCAGTTGTACCAGAACAAGTCTGGATGGCTTTGTACGGCACCTTTCCAGTTTGCGGGCGAAGAGGCTACAGATGATTACCTTGCCGACCATCAGCCTTATTCAATTGTGGATGTGGAGGGCGATTATCACATCCTTGTTCATCCTTACAAGTTGGATCATGAGAACTATGCTGCATCCACTCCAAAACTCATACACCTTGCGGCCGATGGAAAGGTAACGGGTGACTATAGTGGCACGTGGAAATATACGGACGAAGGCAAGTCCTACATTACCCTTACACTACGAAATGTCAATGGTGTGAATTCTACCAATTTTGAGGGTGTAGTGGTAGAGCAGACATTGGAAAACAATACTGCTAAGACGCTCTGTTTCACTACTGTGTGCAATACATCCGGCAACTCCAATTGCGGAGTTCCTTGCTGGGGCTACAAGCTTCAGCCACAGTCGGCAATAGCCTACAACTATCAGAAACTTAAGGATACGGCATTCAAGAGCTATACTTCTGTAAATAAGAATGTTCAATTGATGTATGATACGTACGAAAATACATCGTTGACATGGGAGTCCTCACGTCCGGATATCATTTCGAACGAAGGAAAATACAACCCTGATACGGCTGCCGTCAGCCTTACGCTTACCGCTCGATTGGCATGCGGTGACTATTACTGGGAACAGCAATTCTCGGCACGTGCAGCAAAGGCTACCGAAGTGGAAGGCGACCAATATTCCGGTCTTGCGGCATACTATGACTTCGAGTCAAAACCGACTGTCAATCTCTATGATAATGAGCAGAAAGTGACCTATGGACGTTCAAGCACATCAGCAGGAAAATCTCCTGTATTGGAGAACGACTATGCCCGATTCGGACAGGTGGTTCATCAGTACCAGGGTGCAAAAGGTCAGAATAGCTTCTCGAGGATGGCTAACCCTTTGTGTGGCAATGATACCATCTCTGGCTTTACTGTCAGTATGTGGGTGAAGTGCTGTGACTCAAAGGACTATGATGGTGTACTGTGGGGCTTCTTCAATTCCACAATAGCATCTGCCAGCGGACCTCGATTGTTCCTTACCGGCAATAGCTACATGCGATTTGATGATAACGCCAGCAACTGGTTTGAGATCAACAATCCGGCAAAGAAGAAGGTGACAAGCATCGGTGCTGATACGTGGAATCTGATCACATTCACTTACTCTGCCGAGAACGGCTACATGCTCTATAAGAACGGCACTAAATATCTGGCTACCAACATGGTCTATGAGGGTAGTGCTGGAGCATCTGAGTTCGATCGTAGCAAGGTGCTTGACTTCGTGAAGTCGGTCAAGTACTTCTATCTTGGACTGGGAGGTCTGGCAGGAAGTGCCGAGGCTTATTTCGACGATGTGATGATCTACTCTCGCGAGCTGTCGGCAGCCGATGTCAAGGGACTCAATACTCTGATGAATCGTGACACCGATTTCTCACCTTCTTCGCGTGGAGATATCGATTTCGATGGCGAGATTACCATTGCCGATTTGACACTCCTGATGGATGCATACCTTAGTGGAGCTACGGTCGAATCGCATGCCGCATGTGATATCGATGCAGATGGCAAAATCACCGTTTCCGATGTTACCGCTCTCTTGTCTTTGTATCTTGACCGATAGGGTGGACAATGGTCAAATTGTACACACGCTCGACGTGATTTTTGTGTAAAAAGGGACGGGTGCATAGCCCTCTTGAATGTACAAAATAATGTAGTACAACATTAACATATCTTGATACTATCTTTCCGCAAAGGCACGTGCTTTTGCGGTTTTTTCTTATAGAAAGCACTCATATTTGTTAAAAAAGGGGCAAAAGACAAATTCTTTCTGTGAAAATTTGTTTAGATAAAGAAAATTTCGTTACTTTGCACAAACTATATATGCCGAATCGGTAATTTGCGCAAATATTAGCCGAGGACGCTTATGTGGTGATTTTTTTCAATTAATACTAATATCAAGACAGAAAGAAAATTTAATTCATTCTAATATTATGTCTTTTAACGTTCAGAGGAAAAAACTATGCAGACACCTCCTGGTGGGAGGCGCACTGTTTGCGGCGGGTTTTGGTATGTACTCGTGCTCTGACACTTATGACCTTGGAGAAAAGCAGCCTACAGGCTTGAATAGTATCTACGGTTATATGCAAGAGCAGCAGAACTTTACTAACTATCTGCGCCTGATTGACGACCTTGGACAGGCTGAAATCCTTTCCAAGACCGGTAGTAAAACAATGTTCATCGCCGACGATGAAGCGTTCGCACGTTTCTACAAGAACAACAGTTGGGGAGTGACGAAGTATGAGGATCTTAAGCCTGCTCAGAAGAAGTTGCTTCTTAACTCAGCGATGATTGACAACCCTTATTCATCAAGTATGCTCTCTACAGCAGTAGCTACTGGTGATACTGGTAGCCCTATCAAGGGTGAGGTTTGTCGCCGTTCATCATCTCTTACACTGTACGATTCAGTGTCGGTATTTAGTAAAGAAGATCTTGGCGGAGCTCTTCCACTGAACGATCGTTTCAGTGAAATCTGCCATAATCACGACTCAATCGTCCTGTTTACTGACGCATCGAATGCAGCTCCGATGATTCACTTTACAGGAAAGTTCGTAACATCCAACAAGTTGGAGACTACGGATATCGACTTTATCTACAACCAGCAGCCTGGTACATTCAAGACTGACGATGTGTACATTAACAACTCTAAGGTTATTAAGTCCAACATCTTCTGTAAGAATGGATTTATCCATCAGGTAGATAACGTCATCATGCCACTCGACAACATGGCAGAAATCATTCGTAAGACTCCTCAGTTGTCTAAATTCAGCGAAATTCTCGAGCGTTTCGCTGCTCCTGACGACTCTGTACGTCTTACAGATGCTTACAATCAGAACAAGGGCACTTCTTACGACTCAGTCTTCGTGAAGCGCTACTTCTCTGATCGTTCGGCAGGATCAACAATGAACAGAAGCGTTCCATTCATGTTCGACAAGAATGGTGCTCCATTTGATGCATCTCTCAAGTACGATCCAGGATGGAATGGCTACGTTCCATATATTAATAATGTACGCGAGCCTATGATGGAGGACATGGCCGTAATGATCGTTCCTAGCAACAAGGCTCTTGAGACTTGGTGGGACACAGGTGGTGAGGTAATCAAGAACTACTACCGAACTATCCCTGAAACTCCAAACTCGGTACTTGAGAAGCTTATCAATGTCAACCAGCTCGTATCGTTTGTTCAGTCGGTTCCATCAAAGTTTGACGATGTGCTCAACGATGCCAACGAACAGCTTGGCTTGAATACTACTGCAATCGATTCTGTAATCCTGGGATGTAACGGTATCATATACATTTCAAATGTTGTGTTTGCTCCTACAGCTTACTCTTCAGTCCTCTTCCCAGCAGTTATCGATACTACAAGCTTCAAGATCATCTCTAACGCTATTGATAACTTGAACTACGATAAGTACCTTAACTCAATGGTGTCAAGGTATACACTCTTGCTCCCTACAAACAAGGGTCTCCTCTCGTACGTTGACCCAGTATCGTACGGACAGACTACTTCCAACCTTTGGGAGTTCCACTTTGACGAATCAAAGTCAAAGTCTCAGCGTATCTATGCTGAGGTTTACAAGTGTCGCCTCAATGATGATGGTACATGGGAGAAGGACCTCACTGACGGTACAAAGCCTATCACAACTATCACTGGTGGTACAGGCAACTCTATCCTCAAGAACCGTATTGAGGACATGCTCGATAACATCATCGTAACTGAACGCTACACTCCTGGAAAGAAGTACTACAAGACCAAGGGCCGCACATTCGTAAAGATCGAAGGTTCAGGCAAGAATCTTGATGTAAGCGGTTCATGGCAGGAAGAGCGCCATCAGCCAATGCATGGAGTGCATGTTTACGACTCATTGAAGAATGGTGTCTCAATCGAACTTGATGGAGTTGTCATGGGTACACGCAAGTCGGTAGCTGCTACACTTGCTGAGCACGAGGAGTTCTCAGAATTCCTTAGCATCATGCAGGCTTGTGGTGCTGTTACTCCAGCCAACTCAAAGGATGGATGGCAGGGTGGTGACCAGGTTTATGGTAACCTCTTCAACCTTAAGAGCAAGGGCGCTATCGGTGCTGAGGATGCTACATCAAGCAAGGGTAAGGCTACTTACCTCCTCAACAACTTCCATTACACAGTCTACGCTCCAACTAACGATGCTATGCAGAAGGCATACGAAGCTGGTCTTCCAACGCTCGATGATCTTGACCGTGCTGAAATGCTCGACGACTCGCTCGGTTACAATGCTGCAACCGATACAGCTTCTTATGCTGCTAAGATCATGGAGGTAATGCTCGACTTCGTTAAGTATCACATCCAGGACAACTCTATCTATGTTGATGAAGGTTTCGAGTCTGCTGACTACGAGTCAGGTAAGACTGAGCTTATCAAGTCAACTGCTGTTGATGAAAACACAGGTGAGGAAACTTGGAATGGCAAGTACTCTCCAGGACGTCCTTACAAGCTTAAGGTTAACGTATCAAGCAATGGCATGACAGTTACTGACTGCCGCAACGGTTACGATCAGCACACACACCAGCCACTTGGCGGTAACACTGCTAACGTTATCATGAAGGACGGTCTTTACAACCTCATGGCTCGTGAGTATTGGTTTGAGTCGTCTGCAAAAGTTACAGAGAAGACTACTTACTCTACTCGACTCAACAACTCTTCAGCTGTTGTAATTCATGCTATTGACGCTCCACTCATCTATGCTGATGGTGCTCATTATGATACAAAGGGACTCATCGCTCCTACACAGTTCATATATACTTATAAGCCACTCTCATCAGAATAAAAACTTTTATCATGAAAAAAATATTATCAATCCTAATGCTTTTGGTGCTCTTTGTTTCTACAGCAAGTGCACAGGTAAAAGCGGGCGACATTATCACCGGTCAGGTCTGGGATGATTTTGAACCTCTGATGATGGTAAACGTTGTCGAAATCGACAACAATAAGCGTATCGTTGCCCATGGAGTTACCGATATCAATGGTAACTTCTCATTCAAGATTGTCAATCCAAAGGATAAGATTCAGATTTCTTACATTGGTTGTCAGACACAGATCCTTCCTATTAATAAGAAGGCTTTCGGTAAGATCATCCTCAAGAGTACTACTACCTTGAAGGAAGTTACCGTAAAGGCAGTTCGAAAGTCAGCTAACACAGGTCTTTCAATTCCTCTCACTGAGCTTGGTTATGCCAGCCAGACTATCGATATGAAGGAGTTTGAAGGTCTCGGTGTTACTACCGTCGACGAGGCTCTCCAGGGTCGTATCGCCGGTCTCGATATCGTGCAGAACTCAGGTAACCTTGGTGCCGGTACAACAATGCGTCTGCGTGGTGTATCTACCATCCACGGTAACCAGAACCCACTCATCGTAGTAAACGGTAATATCCTTTCGGATAACGACTTGTCAGAATCGTTCGACTACTCAAACGCTAACGAAGAGCGTTTCGCCGAGCTCCTCAACGTCAACCCTGAGGATATCGAGTCAATCACAGTCCTCAAGGATGCTGCTGCCTGCGCAATCTGGGGTTCACGTGGTGCTAACGGTGTAATCGAAATCAAGACAAAGCGTGGTGCAAGAGGTAAGACTTCCGTTTCTTACAACTTCCGCTTCACAGGTTCTTGGCAGCCAGACGGCTATAAGCTCCTCAATGGTGATGACTACACCATGTTCATGAAGGAGGCTTACTTCAACCCTCGTCAGGAGTCAGGCTTCGCTGATAACAACTCGTCAAAGTATATCCCTGAGATTGCTTACAACCCTAACTTCTCTGAGTACAACATGTTCAATGACAACACAGACTGGGTTAGCGCTGTTAAGCAGTTCGGTACAAACCAGGATCACACTATCGGTATCCAGGGTGGTGGTGAGAAGGCTAACTTCCGTGTATCTGGAGGTTATAGCCATCAGACAGGTTCCATCATTCGTCAGTACCTCGATCGTTTCACTACTCGTGTAGCTCTCGACTACTTCGTATCAAACCGTATCAAGGTTTCTACCAACTTTGACTTCACCTATACTAACAACGACCGTAACAACACTGGTAGCGCACTTGGTGATGCTTACATCAAGATGCCTAACCTCTCTATCTATCAGGAGGATGAATTTGGTAATGATATCCCTGGTCAGTACTACACTATGAACCAATACATTACCAAGGCTACAGGTGGTTACGATGCAGCTCGTGTATATCTTTCGGATCAGTACGGCTTGAAGAACCCTATCGCCGTTGCTTACAACTCTCGTCAGAAAGAAAGAAACGTACAGCTCTCTCCTGAGTTCATCCTTGACTACGATCTCCTCGGCACAGAGCCTGATCAGCATCGACTCAAGTATCAGGGTCAGATCCGCTTCTCTATCGCAAGCAATGATAACGACTCGTACATGCCAGGTTGGCTTTCATCTAACAACCAGTTCTCAGATAATTACAACGTGTCATCTGAGTCAAACTATAAGAGCCACGGTCTTTCAACACGTCACACATTGACATTCCAGCCACACTTCAATGCTGAAGGTCACAGCCTCATGGTGATGGGACGTTACGAATTCTCTTCTGGTAACTCTTCTACCCAGAACTACGGTAAGCGTATGGTTCCTACTACCGACGATATCACATCTTCACTCGGTGGTGGTGTAATCAGCAGCTTTAGCTCAAGTGCTGGTCAGTACAAGCGCCAGAATGTTTCCTTCCAGGCTCACTACGCTTACAAGGGTAAGTACACATTGACTGCTACTCTCCGTGGCGACTGTTCTACAGCCTTCGGTCCTGCACGTCGTTGGGGATTCTTCCCAGGTCTCTCTGCACGTTGGAACATCACTGGTGAAAAGTGGATGGAGCCAGCTGCTAATTGGTTGACAATGCTTTCTATCCGTCCATCTTGGGGTATCGTAGGTAACGCTCCTGGTGGTGAAGGCCTCTTCCGTTCAAAGTATGCTACTGGTGCTGCTTACATGGGTCAGGTATCAGTATACCCAAGCAACATTCGTCTTGCTGACCTCCGTTGGGAAAAGAAGGAGTCATATCAGATTGGTTTCGACTTCGGTTTCCTCCCAGACGAGACAGGCCGTGCACGAATCGATGGTAACTTCGATATCTATACAGGTACTACAAGCGACCTTCGTAACCCAGGTTTCAAGATTCCATCATCTTCTGGTTTCGGTAGCCTCAGCGAGCACAACTTCGGTGTGATGCGTAATGAAGGTTGGGAGTTGAACCTCAATGGTAACCGTGTCATCAAGGCTGGTAAGTTCAGCGTTGACTTCAACCTCTCTCTCGCTAACAACCGCAACCGCATCCTTGAGATGGATGAGACTGTGCTTGAAGGCCTCAATGGTGACTTCAACTACAGCAATGGTTCTTATCTCTCACGTATTCAGCTCAACAACCCTGTAGGTTCTATTTACGGATTCCGTTACAAGGGTGTTTATCAGTATTCTGAGTATTCAGAGACTGAGGTTCCTGGTTTGAGCGGACCTAACTCTCCTGTAGTTCGCAATGCAGCAGGTGAGGTAGTATGCGACTCTAAGGGTGCTCCTAAGATGATGTACTTCGACTACGGTGGTACCCACGAGTATGCATTCGTAGGTGGTGATGCTATCTATGAGGATGTTAACAATGATGGTCAGATCAACGAGCTCGATATCGTATACCTCGGTTCTTCACTTCCTAAGCTCACCGGTGGTTTCGGTATGAAGTTCAACTACTCTGGCTGGCAGCTCAACCTCCAGTTCAACTTCCGTGCTGGTGTCAAGGGTATCAACCAGGCACGTCTTGGACTCGAAAGCATGAGCGACAACAACAACCAGTCGATCGCTGTTAACTGGCGTTGGCACAACGAGGGTGACATCACTCAGATTCCACGTGCTGCCACTACACGTACAAACTTCTACACATACAATACTCTCGGTTCTGACCGATTCGTAGAGGAGTGTTCGTTCATTCGTCTCAACTACGTACAGCTTTCGTACAACTTCGAACCAAAGACTCTTCGCAGCATTGGTGTACGCAGCTTGCGTCCAACACTTACATTGAACAACTTGTTCTGTCTTAACCGTTATTCAGGTGTTGACCCTGAGTTCCCTCAGGCAGGTTTCAACCCAGCAGCTGACTCTAATAAGACACCTCGTGCACGTTCGTTCACATTTGGTCTTGTTGTTTCATTCTAAACCATGGATAAAGTCATGAAAAAAATAAAGAATATAATAATGTCTGTTGCAGCTTTTGCTGCTGCCGGCTTTGGCTTCACTTCCTGCGACATAGATATGCTTCCGCTCAACGAGGTGGTTCTTGAAAACTTCTGGACCAACAAGGATGATGTGGAGAGTGTCGTAGCATCTTGCTACACAGCTATGCGTGATAAGGCGTATGTGGAGAAACTCATTGTATGGGGCGAGGATCGTTCCGACAATGTTGTGGAAGGATCTGATATTTCTTCCAACCTTAAGTACCTTCTGAAGGGTAGCATCCAGATTACCAACCCATATTGCAGTTGGGAGGCTATGTATAATGTCATTAACCGCTGTAACACAGTCCTTGAATATGCTCCACTCGTAGCAGCAAAGGACCCTAACTACACAACTAACCTCATGCAGATCAATATTGCTGAGTGTAAGTTTATGCGTGCTTATACATATCTTACATTGATCAAGACGTTCAAGAATGTGCCTTTCACATTCCAGGCTTCAATCGATGATACTCAGGATTTCCGTTTGCCTCAGACTCCATTCGAACAGATTCTCGATTCGCTTATCGAGGACATCGAAAGTTGTAAGAACTATGCTCCACGTCGCTATACTGTCGAATTGGAGAATACTGGTAAGGTGACTCGTGCTGCAATGTATTCGCTCCTTTCTGAACTTTACTTGTGGCGTGCATCGGATGCCAACCTCACTCCTGCTCAGCAGAACGAGTACTACAAGAAGTGTATCGAAAACTGCGACTGGGTACTCAACTACAAGTGGCAGCAGTACGATGAGAACAACTTCGACAATCTCGACATCCGTACTGTAGTCGATAAGGAAGTTCTCTCTGAGTATGGCTATCCACTCCTTGCAGAGGAACTTACTCCAGGAACTAACCAAGGTGGTCCACAGGCTACTAACTCCATCTTCGGTAAGGGTGGCGCATTCGAGACTATCTATGAGATTACATTCAATGCAGGTAGCCAGAAGGATCCAAACGATGCGGTTAATAGCATGTATGGAAAGAGCTCTAACCAACAGGCTGTAGTTGCTAACGATAAGATGCTCGAGACTAAGCCTGACAACAATGCTTCTTATACAGACAACAAGTTGTTCTCTGTACCTTCCGACTATCGTATCATCTCTTCATTCTACTTCAAGGAGGATGCCAGCGACTATAATATATATAAGTATGTAGTCGAGGCGAACAAGGCAGGTGATCCTCAGGAGCAGTACGGTCGTGTCGGCTCAGCATTCACAGCTGCTACACGCGCTCAGAACATTGGATCACGTGATTATCCTAACTGGATCCTCTACCGTATGACAGAGATCATGCTCTTCCGTGCAGAGGCAGAGATCGAGCTTGCATTCAACATGGATGGCAGTGCTCAGCCAGCTGACACTACAGCTACTCAGCCTACAGGTGCTAAGACTCGTGCTACATCAATTGCCGACAACGGTTCTTCACTTCAGACTGCAGAGGAGTTGAAGAACGATGCGTTCAAGCTCATCTCAGCTGTTTACCGCCGTTCTAATCCAGTTGTAAAGACTCAGTCAAAGTATGCTCCAACACAGCCTACTTATCTCCCTGAGTACCGTAAGCTCCTCATGAATGAGCGTCGTCGTGAATTCCTCTTCGAGGGTAAGCGTTACTATGACCTCGTACGTCTTTCACGCCGTGTAGGTAATACTCAGGAATTCCGTACTGCTCTTTCATCTAAGTATGGTGATGCAGGTGCTTCTGTAGCAATCAAGATGATTCAGATGGACTTCATGTATATGCCAGTATTACGTGATGAGATGAAGGTTAATCCAAACCTCGTTCAGAATTCTTGTTATCTTGATCAAGAGGAAAATGTCAAAAACTAAAGCATTATGAAAATATTGAAATTTAAGTTTCTTGCAGTAGCTTTATTCCTCATCTCTGCCATGCAGCTTGGATTCGTAAGCTGTAATGACGATCCAGGTGTGGAAAACTATTACACTGCTACACGTGAGTACGCGTCAGACTATTTGAAGAGGCAGGAAAAGTACTCCGAATACGTTCAGATTCTTCAGCGTGCCACAGGAGAGCGCGGCGACCTTCGCCTCGTTGACCTCCTTGGTACTTATGGAACATATACTGTGTTTGCTCCTACTAACGATGCTATCGACAAGTATCTCCGTGGTCGTGGTCTCACTTCTATCGACCAGCTTTCCAAGGAGGACTGCGATACTATCGCGCTCAACTCTATTATTGAAGCAACTTACTTCACAACTGACTATAGTGTTGGTCAGTATCCAAAGTCCAACATGCTTGAGCACATCATGAGTGTAAAGTCGGTTCAGGAATGGGATGAGACAAAGAAGGACTCTGTTCTTGCTATGTACATCAACCAGACTGCCAACATCATTCATGCTGACGACTCTGTAAGCAATGGTGTGATTCACACTATGGGTGCAGTAGTAAACACAAGCAACGACCTCCTCGGTACAGTAATCGAAAAGGACACTACTTGTAGCATTTATTACAAGGCACTTAAGGAGACAGGCATGCTCGACTCGCTCCAGGCATATATCGACGACTCTTATGGATTCGCTAACGATCGTGATCGTATCGACTCATGTACTTGGACCAACGATGCCCTCTGTATCTGGACTGCTGCCGAGTATGACAACGTAGCTTATCCAGAGAAGCGTTACTTCAACTTTACCGTATTCCTCTGCCCAGACTCAATCCTCATAGAGAAGTATGGTATCAGAAATTGGATGGACCTTGAAAAAAAGGCAATCGAACTCTATCAGCCAGTATATCCTGAGGATGCAGGTGTGACAGAGAGAACAGACCGTCGCAACTATCTCAACCGCTTCATCTCTTACCACATGCTTGACCGTTATGGTTCATACTACTCATTGTCTCCATTCGACAACGACCGCAACCAGTACAACTTCAACCGTCGTAAGTGGGATATGGCCGACTGGTATGAGACTATGATGCCTCATTCTATCGCTAAGTTCTCATTCCCTTCTGGATCTCAGTCAGGTCTCTACATCAACCGTCGTGGTGTACAGTCACGTGCTGATGAGCGCGGTGTATTCGTACGCGGTGCCAAGGTAACAGACCCTAACAAGGTTAATGTTAACCTGACAGCGGTAAATGGTATCTGTCACTACATTGACGATATCATTGCTTACGATCAGACTACTCAGGAGGTTGTGCTCAACGAGCGTATGCGTCTTGACTGTTCTACACTCTCGCCTGACTTCATGACTAAGCTCTCGGACGGTGAGACTGCACGTGGTCACTTCTGTCGTACATCACACGATAATGGTCGTTACGGTGATGGTGGTCAGGGTGCTTCTGCAGCAAGCAACAAGAACACTTGTATCGGTTTCAAGGCTGGCTATGTACGTAACTTCAGCTATACAAACCTTACTCACATGCACGTTCGTATGCGTGTGCTCGGCTTCTGGTCGTACGAAGGTGATGAGGTTACAGTCAAGGGACAGTTCGACCTTACAGTCAAGCTTCCTCCAGTACCAAAGGGTACTTACGAAATCCGTATGTTCACTTGTACAGGATTCACATCTCGTGGTATCATGCAGGCTTATATTGATGGAATTCCACAGGGTATCCCATTCGATATGCGTCCAGGTGGTGTAGAGCTCTTCGGTTACAAGACTGATAGCGATCTTGGCGATGAGGATGCCATCGCAGCCTTCGATAAGTCAATCCACAACATTGGATGGATGCGAGGCCCTAAGGCATACGAGCCAGGAGACCGCTCAAGCTATTCTTCTGGATCTTCATTCCGCGATCTGCCTAACACGATCCGTAAGGTACTTGGTACATTCTATACCGATGGTAAGTCTGACCACTACCTCCGCCTCCAGCAGAAGATGGAATCGGGTGACAACGAGATGAACTTCGACTTCATCGAGCTCTGTCCAAGCTCCGTTTACAACAACGAGTACTTCGCAGAGGACCCATGGTAATCAACAGTTTTTTGAGTTTCTAAGTTTTTAAGTCTCGAAAGTGTATGATTACACTTCGGACTTAGAAACTTACAAACAGCAACACAACAACTCAAAAACTTAATAATAATAAAGTATATGAAATATAATATCAAAAATACATTCCGTGCAGGATTAGTCGTAGCAACCGGACTTGTTGCTATGAACTCATGTACCGACACTTGGAATGATCACTATGATGCAAAGCCAATGCTCACGTTCGAAGGAACTACTATGCAGGCTATCGAGCAGAATGCTTCTGACTTTGCTAAGGTGATCAAAGCGTACGGTTATGAGCGCGAGCTTGCTTCAGAAAATATTTATACCGTTTGGGCACCACAGAACGGTACATTCAACCTTTCTGACTATGTAGATTCGAATGGTAGAATGTGTGCTGACTCAGCCGAGGTAGTTAAGCAGTTTATCAAGAACCACGTGGCTCGTTACGCACAGTCGCTTGGTACTGGTGATATTGCCATCGACCTCATGAACCAGAAGAAGGGTAAAATGACTGCCGATGGTACATTTGAAATGGCTACTATTGCAAAGAGCAACATCTCTTGTTCCAATGGTGTCCTCCATGTCCTCAGCAGCGTAGCTCCTTATCGTTACAACCTTTTTGAACTCATCGCAAAGCAGTATAAGGACGATACAACTCAGGGCAAGGACACTATGTCGCTCTATCAGTTCCTTTATGATCCAACTGTCAACAGTGACTCACTCATCGAGAACAAGTCTGTGAGCAGCGACGTTGATGCTGATGGTAACAAGATTTGGGTTGACTCGTTCGTAATGCGTAACAACACCGTTCTTAAGAATGTAGATGCAAAGCTCTACGAAGAGGACTCAAGCTTCATCGCAATCCTTCCTTCTGCTAAGGCATGGGGTGAGCGTTACAAGTTTGCTGAGAGCCTTCTCAAGTTCAACCCATTCGAGGATACTCGTGCAGAGGGTGCATGTGACTCACTCCAGCGTCACTATGCTAACCGATTTGCAATGACCGACCTCTTCTTCAACAAGAATGCAAACGAGCATTGGGAGGATTCCCTCAAGTCAACCAACTACTCGTCTCGTAATTGGACTGAGAATGTATATTACAGCAAGATGCCAAAGGCTATGCCTGAGGATAAGGAACTCAACGACATCCTTTCTAAGGTAGGCACTCCATTCAATTGCTCGAATGGTGATGGTTACATGGTTGATGAGTACCCAATGACAGCCTATGAGCAGTTCTTCAAGAAGATTAAGGTTTCTGCTGATGCGCGTAGCATCGACCTCTCGCTCGATTCAAAGGGTAACACAGAGTTCACTAAGAACGTAAGTACAAGCTTCCGTAAGAATCAAGGTACTCTTACATCAGCAATATCGGATACATTGGGCAATGTAATTAGTCGCAAGACTTTCCCTTTCTCATACGTAGACATCGTTCCTTCTTCAGGTTCTGTCAACCCATACGTTGCATTCCAGATTAAGAACACCCTCTCTGGTGAGTATGACCTCTATCTCGTTACTTGTCCTATCTGGTTGTCTAATAATCTTAGCAACCTTGATAGTGATGAACTTGATGTTCGTCCATACCGATTCTACACTTACATCTATGAGCGTCAGAATTCAGGTAAGGAGATTGGCCAGTATCCAGCATCAGGTGTTCGTCTTGCCAACCCAGATGGTAGCGGTAACTACTTCATCACAAACCCACTTCCAAGAAGTGAGGAGGGTCTCCTGATGCCAACTGACACTACTTATCTTGGTTCATATACATTCTCAAATGCTTATTATGGACGTAACGATGAGGGTGTACTCATCCAGCTTCAGTCGCAGATCACTTCAAAGCTGACAAAGGATTACTCACGTGAAATGCTCATCAGCACTCTCATCCTCAAACCACGCAAGGAAGGTGAAGCACCAGTTGTGATTGCACCAGCTGAGGCTAAGGCTATCAAGAGAAATAATTTAATTGAAAAGGTAACAATAAACAGAGATTAATTATGCAGCACTTCAATAAATATGGATTAGCAGCACTTGCATTCTTCCTCAGCACAGCACTCCCTGTAGCGGCTCAAGACGAGGCAGAAGATGCAGACGTAGTAGAGGTTGCTGCTAAGCCTGTAAAGAAAGCAAGTCAGGCAAAGAAGTACCCTACTATCGAGATCAAGGGTAAAGTAGTTGATGCGGCGACTGGCGAACCTCTTGCAGGTGCTCAGCTTCAGTCTTTCAATAACAGTTATTATACTGCTATGACCGACGAGAATGGTGAGTATGTTATCAATGTCCCAAAGTTCGTTACAGCTCTTACCGTTAAACTCGAAGGCTATAATGTAAATAATGTGTCTATCAATGGTCGTTCAAGCAATGTAAACGTTAGCTTGTACTCTGACCTTTTGAAGGCCGACAACCTTAAGCAGTACACAGCTAAGAGAAGCGTTTCAACCGACAACTTCACAACTTCTACTGCTCTTACAATTGACAATGAGATTCAGAACCGTCTCGCTGGTGACGTACGCGGTATTCAGCGCTCGGCTAATCCTGCTCAGGGTCTGTCGATGTTCATCAACGGTTTGAATTCATTGAACAGTAATGCACAGCCATTGATCATTCTTGTTGGTGTTGTTTATGATCAGATGTACGACACTCAGATGTTGCACACAGGTTACTACAACAACCTTCTTCAGGCTATCAATGTAAGCGACATCGAATCGGTTGAGGTACTCAAGAATGGTACAGCAATCTACGGTTCGAAGGCTGCTAATGGTGTTATTGTCATCAAGACTAAGCGCTGCCACTCTATGGCAACACGCATCGATGTTAACGTGTCGGGTGGTGTAGAGCTCACTCCTAAGACTTATAGCCTTATGAATGCAGCCAACTATCGCTCTTACGCTTCGCAGATGCTCTCAACTACAGATACAAAGCTCACAGAGTTCAAGTTCCTTAACACTAATCCAGACTATTATTATTATAATATGTATCATAACGATACTGACTGGAATAAGGAGGTGTCTCGTGAGGCAGTCACTCAGAACTATGGTATCGTTATCCAGGGTGGTGATGACATCGCACAGTACAACCTCTCTGTAGGATTCGGAAATGCACAGTCTACCCTCCGTTACAACGATATGGAGCGCTTCAATGTACGATTCAATACTGACATCGTGCTCAACAAGTACTTCTATACTAAGTTTGATGCAAGCTACACCAACGTAGTTCGCAACCTTCGTAGCGATGGTTGGGAGTCTAATCAGAACATTCAGGCTCTTGCTTCTACATCTTCACTTGCTAATATCAAGGCTCCATTCCTCACACCTTACGACTTCGCAACCGATGGTACTATGTCATCATTCATTGCTGATGCTGATGACTATATGTACGAAGTTCTCGGTAGCAGAGGTGCAATTGCCAACCCAGTTGCAATCATGAAGAATGGTGAGGCAAAGAACAAGAACCAGACTGACTGTACAATGATCAACATTGCAGTTGCTCCAACATGGGAACCTACAAAGGACTTCTCGCTTACTGAGCATTTCGCTTACACAATGCAGAGCTTCGATGAGTGCTACTTCACTCCTATCATTGGTATGCCTACATTCACATTGCCAGGTAGTGAGGCTGCAACTCAGAACTCTAAGTATACTTACTTCTCTAAGCACAATTCTGTATCTTCTGATACACGTGCTGACTGGAAGATTCTTTCTAATGGCGCTCACCGCGTAGAACTCTTCGGTGGTATTCGTTTCTTGAACGACACATTCAGTGCTTCTTACCTCCTTGGTGATAATACTGGTAACGATAAGACTCCTAACAGTACTAACAGTCTCCAGTCAAAGACCATTCACGGTTCGAACACAAGTTGGCGTTCTCTCTCTTACTACGCTAACGTTGATTACAACTACATGGAGAAGTACTACCTTACAGGTCAGGTATCAATGGAGACATCTTCACGTTTCGGTAAGCACGTAAGTGGTGCGCTCAACATGCTTGGTGTTGCATGGGGCTTCTTCCCATCTATCCAGGGTGCATGGGTAATGACAAACGAGAATTGGTTCCGTCCAAATCGTGGTGTCAACATGCTCAAGCTTAATGCAGGCTTCGAGTCAGTAGGTAACGATGCTATCGACAACTCAGCAACTCTTACTTACCTCGCATCTGACATGCTTCTCGGTAACACTACTTCTTCAATCGGTCTTGGTAACATCGGTAACCCTTCACTCAAGTGGGAAACTACTAACCGTTTCAACGCTGGTATCGAGGGTAACTTCCTCAACAACCGTTTGAATGTTAAGTTCAACTACTTCAATTCTAAGACAAACAACCTCGTTACAATTGGTACACTTGCTTATGTTGCAGGTCTCACAGATTACTATACTAACGATGGTGCTCTCAAGAATGAAGGTTTCGATGCAGCATTCAATGCAAAGCTTGTCAACAACAAGAACTTCAAGTTTGAACTTGGTGCAAGCGTAGGTCACTACAAGAACAAGATTACAAAGCTCCCACAGGACATTGATGCATTCGAGACAAAGGCTTACAATGCTTCTATCCTCACTGAGGTAGGACGTCCTGCAGGTGTATTCTACGGTTATAAGACTGATGGCGTATATGCTACTTCACAGGCAGCAAACGCTGATGGCAAGTACATCCTCAACGATGCTAAGAACCGAGTTTACTTCGGCGCTGGTGATATGAAGTTTGTAGATAAGGATGGTAACGGTGAAATCAACGAGAACGACCGCTTCGTGATCGGTGATCCAAATCCAGACATCTACGGTAACATTGCACTCAACTTCCACATCGGTAAGTATTGGTCTTTGTCAACCAACTTCACTTACTCACTCGGTAACGATATCTACAACTACGAGCGTTCAGTCCTTGAGAGTGGTTCTCAGTTCATCAACCAGACTACAGCAGTTAATCGTCATTGGACTACTGAAGGTCAGGTTACTGATATCCCACGCCTCACTTATGGTGACAAGATGGGCAACAGCCGCTTCTCTGACCGTTGGATCGAGGATGGTTCTTACCTCAAGTTCAAGAACATCAACCTCTCATACAGAATTCCTGTACAGAATGAGTACATTCAGGGTATAACAGTATGGGCAGCTGCTAACAATCTCTTCACTCTTACTAAGTATCTTGGTTGTGATCCAGAAGTTTCTTGCCACAATAGTGTCCTCCTCCAGGGCATCGATGCTGGCTACCGTTCTTCAGGCCGCAGCTTCCATCTTGGTGTTAAGATTAACCTCTAAAAAAGTATCTACAGAATCATGAAATTAAAATCAATAGTAATAAGTGGACTGCTCCTTCTTGGAGTGGGAGCAGCCACTACATCTTGCGAGGATATGTTTACAGCTGAGAACCAGCTTGTGACTACTGACCTTGCTCCGAAGGATACTCTTTATCAGGTAATGGGTATACTCCAGCGCGTACAGAAACTCGCTGACCGTACCGTTCTTCTTGGAGAGATCCGTGCCGACCTTACAGAAGTAGATCCTATCCATGCTTCTGCCGATATTCAGGAGTTGGCAAACAATGAAGTGTCTACTACCAATGCTTACAACAAGCCTGGTGACTACTATGCTGTAATCAACAACTGTAACATTTATCTTGCAAATGTTGACTCTGCACGTTATGCACAGGGTACACGTAGGTATTTCGAGAAGGAGGTTTGTGCCGTTAAGTGCTTCCGTGCTTGGTGCTACCTCGAGCTCTGTAAGATTTATGGTGAAGTTCCTTTCATCACAGAACCTATTCTCGATTCAGATAAGGCTGAGCAGATTGTTTCTTCTGGTAAGAAGGAGAACATGAAGACCATTCTCGATTTCTGTATCCAGGATCTTCAGAAGTATCCTTACATGGATGAGAACAATGAGCTTCGTCAGGACTATGGTAATAGACTTTTTGCAGGATTCCTCTTCTCTGAGATGTTCATTCCTGTACGTGCCCTCCTCGGTGAACTTTACCTTTGGCGTGGTTCATTCACTAATAGCCAGAGCGACTATATTGATGCTATCCGCATGTACCATGACTACTTTGTCTTCAAGAATGAAGAAATCGGTGTGAGCCGTGGTATGGCAAAATGGCGTACGCGTGACTTCAATAATGTAAATGATGAATACAAGGGTGCTACTGAGAGCGGAGATATCGCAGCACTTATGCCACTTGATACTACAACTTACTTCGGTAATGTTACTGATGTTCGTGCCGTATTCAACTCACAGTATTCTAACAGTTACTATCCTGCAGTTGTACCATCGCAGCGTCTCAAGGATATCTCAAAGGCTCAGGACTATTGCTATTATGCTTATGATGGTCTCTCAAAGGATACTCTCTATGGTGTTCATGATGGTAATGCTTACGAGGAGAAGATTCAGGAAGGTGACCTCCGTCTCTTCGCAAATTACAAGACATTAAGCAACTTCCAGCAGAGCCAGTATAATAGTGAGCTTAGTCCAATGCAGACATTCATCACTAAGTATACAGGTGGTCAGGAGCGTCTTGGTACCGATCAGCGTCAGGCTTATATCCCTTACTTCCGTAACACAATTCTTTACCTCCACCTTGCTGAGGCTCTCAACCGTGCTGGTTTCCCAGAGACTGCATACGCTATCCTTACTCATGGTCTTTCATACTATACAATGACTGACCGTGATCTTATCTCTCAGGATGAGTATGATCGCCTTTGCGAGATCAAGTCTTACGGATTCACACTTCAGGATCCAAAGTACTCTGGCGATGAGCTTGCTAAGACAACAGGTACATTCGTAATCTGGCCTTCTACAGTCTATGGCTACTATGACAAGGCTACATCAGTCAATGGTAATTACCAGCCACAGGGTGGTAACATTATTCAGATTGGTGTTCACTCTCGTGGTTGTGGTGATACAGAGTACAACAAGCGTTACTATCTTGACGACGCTGCTACACTTGCAGGCATCAAGTCTCTTATCAAACCTACTGAGCCATTAGCACCACGCTATGACAAGAAGACTGATGATGCTGACTCAACACTCTATAAGGCAGCACTTGCAGAGTATCAAGTTGCATACGGCCTTTACGAAGACTCTTTGGCAATGGATGAGGCTACAGTTGAGCAGAACGTGAAGTATCTTGCATCTCCTGAGGTACGTACAGTTCGCCAGGCTCGCGTTAAGCAGCTTATCCTCGATGAGGAGTGCCTTGAAGGCATGTTCGAAGGCTATCGTTTCTATGACCTTCTCCGTTACCAGATGCAGGAAGGTAAAGTATCTGGAAGTCAGGCAAGAGTTGAACTCCCAGCTTACTTGACAGAGAAGTATGGTGTGTTTGCTAAGGATAACATGACTGGAAAGCCATGGTATATTACACTTCCACAGCGCTAATATTTCATTCATAATAATGAAAGGCTGGTTTCTCACGAAATCAGCCTTTTTTTATGCTTAAGGGGTGATTGTGCTGCAGATATCGTGCTATAATTAGGTAAAATCATGCCTAAACCGCAATTATTTCGCACTTTTCCCTTAAAATATTTTGTCAGTTGAAAAAGTCGGCGTACCTTTGCACTCGCTTTCGGGAAGAACGCTTCCCTGGGGCACAGAAAATTAGATCTTTGACAGACTGCAACTACTATAGACAAGGCAGCACACCTATATAATATATAAGTATAGGTGAGCAAGAAAAAAGCAAATGTCGATTCCGAATAAAAACGAATGAAGACAGGAGAGCCTGGCCGAATCAGACAGACAAAGTACCCTGCGGTTTTTTGCTGCGGGGTGAGAAATAACAATTACAGTGAAGAGTTTGATCCTGGCTCAGGATGAACGCTAGCTACAGGCTTAACACATGCAAGTCGAGGGGCAGCGGGGGAGAAGCTTGCTTTTCCCGCCGGCGACCGGCGAATGGGTGAGTAACGCGTATCCAACCTGGCCATGTCCCG
>JAZUKC010000034.1:0-29867 GCA_045643065.1 Prevotella sp. | reverse complement strand
ACAAGCGCTTGCGTTTTTTGTCTCGCCACCAACGCCATTTACGATATTTGCAAACTTATGCAAGTCAGCTCTATTTGCAATTGTGTACGGTGAACTGGACGTACCGCTTCCACCCCACGCCCACATCCTCTGTGGGCTCATTGCCATCATGACTATCGCCATGAGAAGCGAGAATAGTAATCGTTGTCTCTTCATTTTCTGTTTTATTGTTAGTTCGTATTTTTAGCTATTGGGTGAATGATATTCTTGGAATTGCATCTTGGATGCAAAGATACTAATAATATCTGAGTTGTGCAAACCCCTTATAGACTAATAGTACAAAAAACAACGATTTCATCGGTTATTTCTAAAAACAAAAATGTGTATGTTTCCTACAAAACATACACATTTATTAGTTATTTTAATAACAGTGTTCGGCAAAAGTTTAGGGTTTAACAAGAACCATCCGAATGGTCCCTATAACCTTTAACCTATAACCTTTAACCCTTAACCTTTAACCGTTAACCATTTACTCCGCACGCATTACAATCTTTGCGAGGTTGCCACTCTCTGCAATCTTCTTCATGAAAGCAGATACCTGAGCAGGAGTTACTGACTCAACGATCTTCTTGTAGTCAGTGTAGCTGTCGATGCCCTCAACACAATAGTCCTCATAAACGCCCAGCCAGTAGCCGTTGTTCTTAGCGTTCACGTCAGCGTTCTTCAGCATGTTAGCCTTAACCTTGGCAACCATGTCAGCGTCAGCGTTTGCAGCAACCTGTGCTACACCCTCAGCGATGAGGTCGATAGCCTTTTCAAGCTTCTCAGGAGCAGAGATAGGAGCGTAGATCTGCATCAGAGCATAGTCCTTGTTCTGGTAACTGCTGATGCTGCCGCTTGCACCTACAGAGTATGCAGCGCCTGCATCCTCGCGTACTGACTGAAGCAGAACCATAGAGAGAACCTCCGAAGCGTAACGCATGAGGATGCTGTTCTCCAGTGTGTTCTTCATGTCTGCACGGAACATCTCAACGATGTTTGGCTTAGGAGTCTCCATCTTGCGAGAGAAGTCGCAGTTGATCTTACCGCTGAAGTGAGTACGAATGTCAGGAGTGTTAGCAGCCTTCTCCTTGCCAGGGATAGAAGCTATGTACTGGCAAACGAGCTGACGAATCTGCTGCTCGTCGAAGTTTCCGACGAAGGAGAATGTGAAGTTGTTAGCGTTAGAGAAACGCTCCTTAGCAATCTGCATACAGCGATCGAGCGAGATGTTTGGCAGATCGGCAACAGTGATGTTTGCAAAACGAGGGTTGTGGCTGAAGACAACTGCCATGAGTGAGTCTGAAAGCTGTGTCTCAGGCTGGAGGTCGCGGTTCTTAAGCATTGTCTCCATCTGCTGCATGAGTGTAGCGTATGCCTTCTCGTCCTTCTGAGGAGCAGTGAAGGTGAGGTAGAGGAGCTGCATCATTGTCTCCAGATCCTTAGGAGTAGAGTTACCGCTTACGGTGTTGATGTGGTTGCCCAGCGATACGCCAACGTTGCACTGCTTGCCAGCAAGAGCCTTCTCCAGTTCGTTGTTTGTGAAGTTTCCGAGACCGAAGGTGTTCATTACGCCGTCGATAGCCTTAAGGTTGCTGTAGTCCTTAGCACCATAGAGGCCCTTGCCACCCTTTGCCCAGCCCTTCATAAGGATCTCGTTGTCCTTGAAGTCGGTCTTCTTCAGCAGTACCTTTGCACCGTTAGAGAGCTGCAGTTCGGTGTAGCCGAGTGCTGCGTTCTTTGTCTCCTTCTTGATAGTACCAGCCTTAGGCATCTGTGCGATGAGAGGCTCGTCCTTAGTGTTATCTACCCATGCCTCTACAGTTTCAGCACGACCAGCAGCGAGAATAGACTTCATCTCGTCGGTAGAGATGTAGTTAGCGCCGTCCTTCTCCTGCGAGAAGCAGTAAGAAACGAGGTTCTTGTCGTCGTTGATTGTCAGGCCCTGCTGCAGTGTCTGGTTGATAACCTCGAGAGGAAGCTGCTGTGCAATGAGGTTGAAGAGCTGGTAGTCAGTGTCTGGATCAGGCATAGCGTTGCCCTCAAGGAAGTGGTTCACCATCTCGCGATAGAGCTCAGTGTTCTTACGCTTGTCACGGTTTGCGTATGCCTTCTCTACGCGTGACATAAGTTCCTCCTTTGCTCTAACGAACTCAGAACCGGTGAAACCGAAGTCGTGAACACGCTTAAGCTCGCGAACGAGTGCTGCGTATGCCTCGCGCTCCTTGCCTTCCTTAGGCACAACGGTAGCGTCGAATGCATCGACTGTTGACGAAACGAGGTATGAACCGTAACCCAGCGAGAGGCTGACGAATGGACAATCAGGATCCTGTGCCATCTCAGACATACGCGAATTGAACATGCTTGAGATCATGGAAGTGATGTAGTTTGTCACGTATTCTGCCTGAGTACCCTTCATTTCGCGTGGAAGAGCCTCGCTCTTGATCATGATAGAAGCGATAGTATATTGCATCTCCTTGTCCTTATCGAAGATGAAGATAGGCTCAGCGTTGTCTGGAACCATCAGTGGCTCTACGTGAGCAGCGTTAGGACCAGCCTTGATGTCAGAGAAGAGCTGCTTGATCATTGCCTCTGTATGGTCAACATCGATGTCGCCGACAACAATGATAGCCTGGTTCTCTGGGTGATACCACTTCTCGTAGTATGCACGAAGAGCCTCTGGCTTGAAGTTGTCAACAACCTCCATCGTACCGATAGGGAGGCGCTCGCCATACTTACAGCCAGGGTACATCAGAGGAAGCGACTTCTCGAAGAGACGCTGCTGTGCAGAGTTGCGCATAGCCCACTCGCCGTGGATGACACCACGCTCCTTGTCGATCTCCTCAGGAAGGAGAAGGAGTCCGTTTGACCAGTCCTGCAGAATGACAAGACATGAGTCGAGAGCCGACTGGCGTGTGGTTGGCACATTATCTATATTATAG
The DNA here is from genome assembly GCA_045643065.1 of Prevotella sp. Lineage (GTDB taxonomy): Bacteria > Bacteroidota > Bacteroidia > Bacteroidales > Bacteroidaceae > Prevotella. Next base: position 26,907 of record JAZUKC010000034.1, on the reverse strand, counting down.
ACAGTCTGCTCGATAGATGTATAGGCATTGAGGTCATTACCGAAGGCAACACCCAACGAACGTGTGAAGTCGATGATGCCGTTCTCCTTGAAATGAGTAGAACCATTGAAGGCCATGTGCTCAAGGAAGTGAGCCAGACCGCGCTGGTCGTCGTTCTCCTGGATAGAACCTACTCGCTGAGCAATGTAGAAGTTGGCTACATGTTCAGGGTATTCGTTGTGACGGATGTAGTAGGTCAATCCGTTCTCCAGCTTGCCTATGCGAGTCTTTGGGTCGGTAGGCAGCTTCTGAAGCTGTGGCATTTGCGCGTAAGCTACTGTGCAGAATGCTACAAGAATAAGTGTTAGAAACTTTTTCATTGTTTTTTTGTTTGTAATATATAGTAAATTATTTATTGTTTGTTGGGAGATGGGGTGATGGTTTTTTGGGGGAAATTGCAAACAAATTTTACAAATCATCAGTGGGTTTTGCACTGGTTTCCCGTACATTTATATATTTGACGCACGATGGGTGTGGTTTGCTACAGGGATGATAATAATTTTTTTACAGCAGTCTTCGTGTCAGATACCTTACTGGATAGTAAACAGACAGGAGACCGATGATAATCACCGTGACGAAGACCATTGCCACATCGCTGTAGTGAACGCTAAGAGGATAGGCGTCAACGATGAACGATCCGCTGCTGTCGCCCATGCGAACAAGGCCGTACTCCTGCTGCAACCAGCAGAGAAGCAGTCCGAGCAGCGTGCCGATTATTGCTCCTACCACCGATATAAGGCTGCCTTCGATGAGGAAGATACGCTCTATCAGTTTGTCCGAAGCACCCAGATAGCGCAACGTGCGGACATCATCGCGCTTGTCGATGATGAGCATCGAGAGTGAGCCTATGATGTTAAAGCACGCTATGACGAGGATGAACGTCAGGAAGACGTATGCCAGAATCTTCTCTATCTGCATTATTCGGAACGTGTCCTCCTGCTGTTCGAATCGGTCTTTCACCTTGTATTTCTCGCCAAGAGTCTGCTTTATGGTCTCCTTTGTCTTAGTGATGTCGCTGCCAGGCTTAAGCCTTAGCTCGAGGTTTGTCAGTTCTCCCTGCCTGAAAAAAAGATTGCGAGCGAAGTCGATTGAGGTCAGGATGTACTGCTTGTCGTACTTAGACTGCTTGACGGCGAATACACATCCCGTTGACATCAGTGAGTCAACGCTGAACGCAGCCTCAGGATTGGTCATGTCAAGCTGGCCTTCACGCTGCGGTGCGTATATCTTTATGCATCCGTCCCATGATGCTCCGCACCCCAAATCAGCAGCAACGCGGATGCCAGGGACGCCATATTGCAGGTCGGCAGCATGCAGTGTGAAGTCCCCTCCGCCAAAGAGTATGTCCTTGATGTTGGTGAGATACTGGAAGTTATCCTCCACTCCCTTGATGCGAACCATAACCTGACGGTTGTGATATATTGCCAACGCCTGGTCTTCCACACACTCAGTTGCCACGTCAATCTCAGGCATCTCCTTCACTTTCTGCAGCAAAGGGTCGTCGGCAGCAACCGATTTACCCTTCGCAGGAGTGATTTCTATCTGCGGATCGAAGCTTGTGAAGAGCGACGCAACCAGGTCATGGAAGCCGTTGAAGACAGACAACACGATGACGAGCGCCATGGTTGCCACCACAACGCCTACCACGCTGATGCCCGAAATGATGTTGATGACGTTGGTACTCTTCTTCGCAAAGAGGTAGCGACGTGCAATGTTGAATGATAGTGACATGGAGTCAAAATTCAAAAATTGAGGAATTCAAAAATTGAAAAATTGATTTCAAAATTGAAAAATTGAAAGATTTAAGAGTTGAAAAGACGGGAAAAGTAGTCCCTTATTTCTTCAACAATTCGTCGATACGGTCAATGTAGTCGAGGCTATCGTCAACGAAGAAGCGCAGCTCAGGAATGATACGCAGTTGGTTTCTCACCCTCTGACCGAGGTCATAGCGTATTGTTGCCTGGTTGGTGTTAACGGCCTTGATGATTTCCTCTGCCTTTTCAGAAGGGAAGATGCTGAGATATGCCGTGCAGATGCTGAGGTCAGGGCTGACCTTCACACGTGTAACGCTGACCATAACGCCATGCATCATGCGTGTCTGCGACTGGAATATGAGGCTGAGTTCCTTCTGTAGGAGACGTGAAATTCGGTTTTGTCTTGTTTCTTGCATATAATTTTTCTAAATAAATAATGTTTTTTAATACAGTTGTTAACTGATTATCATTTTGTATAAAAATCTGTTATTCTTCTTATTGCCCTTGTACAGACAGGGCAGAAATCCCTTACCTCGTTTATCTTCATGCGGCATTCCTGAGCAGGGCGGTAGCAACCCTTGGTCTGATAGCCAGCTCCTTCGAACACGCCTACACGCTGAACGCAGTCGTTGAGGCGCTTCCATGCGTCTGTATCGCTATCCTTAATGGAGCGATAGTCAGGCACATCAGGGTCGAGTGGGGTAGGGATAGGAGTGCCTTCGGGCATCATGTCCGCCCACTTGCTGTTGAAATCCCTCAGCGTAGTGATGTTAGGCTCCCATGGTTCGGTGTCAGATGGGTACCAGACGGTGTCCATATCATCGTACGCATACTCATCGGCAAGGCCGCCATAGCTATGTCCGAACTCATGTACGAAGACCTGTTTGAACGTAGGATGGTCGCTTGTTGCGAAGGTAATCTGGTTGTATATGCCGCCGCCTCCATACGTGTCCGTATTGACAAGCACCATGATGTGCTCGAAAGGCACATCTGCCAGCAGGTCGTAGATATGGTGGAGCGACTGAGAAGTGAGGTAACGGTCGCTGTAGAACGTGTCATAATGTGTGTCGCACGCTGTGTTTACCCAGATGTCACGGTGAGGAACCGACGGACCAGACTGCAGGGATGGCGTTGCGACGGCTACCACATTGAACCGCTCCTTAAGGCTCTTGAACGGCTCGTTCTCAAACAACGCTTCCACGGCACGCTCACAATCAGCGTAGAACTTGCCCATCTCTGCCTCCGTATAACCCTCTGCCACGATGGCGAGGTCTATGCAATCGGCATAGTTGACGCCCTCATCAGGGTTGTATGGGGTAGGGATGTAGGTGCGGCTGTAACGTGGTTTAGCAACCATTTCGCCTTGCATACCCTTCCAGACGTAATGATGTGGGATGCCCGTTCCGTGTAGTTTGCGGATGAGGATGTCCCTTGGATCGACCGTGTGCGATGCTTCTGCTATCACGCGGTTGAGGTTATCCTTCAGCGCTATGTGTATGTCTATGACCGATTTAGGGAAAGGAACGTTGTAGCTTGCCTCAAAGGCACGCTTCAAAGTCTTAGCCTCGTCCTCCTGAAGCCATTCCTGAAACAGTGTGGAGAACGTCCAGGTGTAGATGATTTGCTTAGTCTCATGGTCGCGGACGGTAAGCTTTCCGTTGCCCTCCAGCAATGTCTCTGAGAGCCTGTTCCTTCTGCCTGCCCAGCGTTCCGTGCGTAACATCTCGTCGAGATAGATGTCCTGACGTTCTGCATTGCCAGCAAAGATGTAGTCAAGCCTAAGCGTAGCGTCAGTGAAATACTGGTCAAACTGTTGTGCGCGAGCAGCATTTGTGCCCACGGTAAGCACCATAAGGCATAGCAAGAGTTGTTTTAGCATTGTCGTTCTTTTGTTTTAACGTGCAAAAATACGCATTTTCTTTCAAACATACAAATTTAATGTGCTAAAAAAGGTTTATTGCATGGCAGAGAGTGTTTTTCTTGGTTGTAAATCAATAAATTAGGGTGTGTTGTTGGCTTTTATAATCAATAATTTAAGTTTCGCATGCTCGCCCTGCCTGTAGGGCAGTACTGTGAGTAACCGGGGACAGAGTCTCCGGACCTAGACAAATAAATAATATGTGGCTGGAAGCCACTACTATGATACGTTCAAATGGTTGTACGTCATAGAGAACGTATCAAGGTACTGCCCTCCAGGCAGAAATTACTTTAGCTTATCATCCCCGCACTGCGTACGGGGTTACTCAAAGTGCTGGCTTCCATCCAGAACTGAGCTTGCGAAAGTTGAGTCAAGAATTAGAGAATTGGAGAATTTTACCATTCGGATGGTTCATAAATAAATAGCAGACCGAAAGGAAAAATTCCCTAATTCTCTAATTCCTGACAATTAAAATATATATCTTGAATAGCTGCTTGATTGGCGAATCATGCATTAGAAATATGCCTTCGGACAGCGATGATGTTCAGAACGGTCATTGCGAGGCACAGGATGGCGGCGGCGATGATGGCGGGATGCATTGAGGAGATGCTGTAACTATCCGTCAATTCATCAAATTCCGGCAGGTAGAAACCTCTTGCGTATGCCGTGATTCCTACTGCAATAAGGGCAGAAAGCACGTTTGTCGCCACGGCAAGCATAACGAATGGCTGGGCTATCTGACGCGGAGCATAGCCTATGTAGAGCAAAGTCTGGATCTTGTACATATTCTTCTGCAGCAAGATGAATATGCTCATGAGCAGCAGATAGAACGACAACGTGCAGATGATGATGCCCACGACGAGCACCGTTGCCAGCGCAATGCTTAGCATTCGCGATATCTTCGCATCGTTGGTGTTGCCCGATTCCGCCTCAAGATTATGCTCTGCGAGGTATCGGTCGATGCGTTCGTCGGCAGGATTGTTCACACGTATTATCACCCTTGAGGGCGACATACGGCTGGAAGTGGAGAAACGGCTGTTGGCATAGTCAAGGAACGACTGCGGCACGAGTATCGTGTTGAGTTCCTGAGAGAACCCAACGATGTGGGCCTTTGCCGTCATACTGTTGGCGCCTGACCCCATGTGGAGCTGTATAAGCACCTGCTTTATCATGCTCTCCGATATGTTTGGCAGGCCCTGAGACTTTGCAAAGCCGAAGTTATAAAGGTTAAGGTAGTTCTTTGGCAGTATTATCGGCACGTGCGTGTCGCCCACTTCGTAGGTCCATTCTGACAGGTCGGCATCGAGATAGCTGTCGGGGACCGCTTCGAAGAACATGTAAGAGGAAATCTGAGTGCCAAGGGCGGGACTGCCCATGGTACACATCACGGGGAAATCTGCACTGCCAAAGCATGCCAGACTATCGACAAACGGCTGATTGGCAATATCTTCCAGCTCGGCGTCTGAGAACGTAGGAGCCTTTCCGTTCATGGCTTTCACGAGCGAAACCTTCTTGTTCAGCACCATCTGTCCTGGCTTTATGATGCTGTCATGACCAGAATACAGCGGCACGATGTCGGCGTAGAACTGTATGGAAAGCAGACAGATGAACAAGCCGCAGATGTTAGCAAGCGTGAAGCCTGCCATCTGCCACTTGCTCATCTGGAACGATAAGAGTCTGCAAAGCAGTATATTCTGAAATCGTAGTTTCACCTTTCGGTATTTTGATACTTACAAATCCCCCAGCGGGTATCAATCTTTTTTTAACAAAGAGGCACAGAGAACACAGAGGGCACAGAGATTTTGGAGGTCCATTCGGGATAAAAACGTACTGCATAGTCCTCAAAAAAAGCTCCGTGTTCTCTGTGTTCTCTGTGTCTCAGTGTTAAAATCAACTATTAGTATTCGTAGTCATCGATGGCTACAGAATCAGCATACGCGTAGTCATCATATACGGCAACGGTGTCAATATCCTCATATTCGTTGTATGCAGGAGCACTCTGCAGCTCTTCAACGGCATTGGTTATGGTCTTGATGAGCGACGAAACGAAGTCGGCATTCTTAGCGTGCAGCTTCAAAACACACTTTGTTCCACTCTCGTAATACAACTCTGCGAAGGTGAAGAGGTTAGCGACGTCCTTGCAAACCTTTGCCTGTGGGTTGTCAACCTCCTTAAGAGCGTTGGTTACAAACTTAGCAGACAGGTAAGCGTAGAGGCCCTTTCCCTTGGCATAGTCAGCCGAAAGAGGCTTCTTTGCAGGCTTAAGGCTTGCGCCCTTCTCACCTGTTACACAGTACATTACATCGCTATCGTAGCCGAAGAATGTGAAGAACGAAGGCTCGCCGTAAACATACTTCACTGGGAAAGAATATTTATGTGTGCCCTCAGAGGTAACACCCTCACCAAGATTCTTCTCAAGAACCTTGATGAACGAGTCATCGCTCACCTTGCAATAAGCAGAGATGTAAGGATTACCGCTCTCCATATCGATGCTATTACAAGCAATTACGCCCTCGCCGATGATAGACTCCATGATCTTCTTGACATCCTTACGTGTGTCCTCGTCCAGCATTTTGAGAGCATTGGAAATGTCACTCACCTCCATAGCCTTCTGGAAATCGACGTTCCAGAACATTCCAGCGCCTTCAGCATCGCAGTATTGCAGCATGTTCTGGTTGATGTCCTTCAGGTAGTCCATGTACTGATCAAGTTTCTCCTTGGTCTCTTTCTTCTCAGAGATAACCTCACCAGTGAGCGTGATGTCTGTTCCGTTGATGTTGAAATCAGCAAGAATTGCGATGTCATCGAGTTCGATACCGTCAGGCATAGTCTTTGCAGCCTCCTTCATTTCTCTCATGTCAGAGAAGCCTTTGAGCTGAACGAGCATCTGAACGAAACCATCTGCCGAGCACATTGCCTTCATATTCTCGCTCTCGAGCATAGTGCCCTTGGTGCTTTCCTTCTCGAAAAGGTCCTTCACATCGTCAAAATAGTCGTCCACATCCTGGTTGAACTTCTTGTCGCCGAGATAGAACCACTCCTTATTATATACCAGAACGCTTGATCCGATGTTGAGAAGCCAGTAGTCGCCCTTCTGCTTTACCTTCTCGCCATCATTTTCCTTGGCTATCTGGTTGAGCACTTCCGTAAAGTCTTCAGCATTATAGACAGCACCCGTAAGCACAGGTTCGTTCTTTGATGCTAACGCGAAGAGGAGCGGATCGCGCAGGTCGAGGCCAAGCTTTGCTGGGTCATCGACGATGTCGCACATCAGGTTTGAGAGTTTCTTGCTTACCCCCGAGTCCTTGATTTGCTTCTTAATCTTCGACTTAAGGTCGGAGTTGTTGTCCACACCGGTGCTCTTTGCACCCTTGTTGATGTCCATGCTGACCACCACAGGAGCATCGTCAGGAATGAGTTTTGCATACTTTGGCACCTTTGAGCATGACGAAACGAACGCAACCATCATGGCTACGAGCGCAAGCATAACATAAGTTCTGAATTTTTTCATGTCTTTTAAGTATTATTATTTAATGTATTATGCTGCGTGCAAAGGTATAAAAAAAGAATAGAACAACCAAATTTCTTTGCCACATTTCTTAATAAATGTCATGCTTTTTTCCACTATTTCCACATATTTAGGGTTTTTCCCCCGCTTTTTTCCCATTTTTCTATTGCCGTTTCGAAAATAAAATATACCTTTGCACGCAGATAGTCGATAACCGAAGAGTAACCATTCGCGCTCTGAATCGTAACCTTTCATGCATCGAAAAGCAACCTTTCATGCTCCGAATCGTAGCCTTTCATGTTGTAAAGACTGAGTAATTATAATGTAAAGACTCAGTAATTACAGTGTAAAGACTCAGTAATTACAATGTAAAGACTGAGTAATTACAACATAAACGAGCACGAAACGCAACATGAAAGGCAACGAAACGCCCCATAAACCACCACCATTCACACGCTTCAGCGTAAAAAACAACAAAACAAAACATAACGAAGATGATACGGAAACTGTTTACATTACTCGCCGTCATGATGGCATTCGCATCGCAGGCAATGGCCAACGACGGCATCTACTACACCTCTGGCAACCAACTTGTGCCACTCCGCGAGACAGATATCGCCGTGAAGAAAGAGGTGCTCACTATCGACATCACCGACGGAAAGTATGCCATCGTCGATGTTTACTATGAGTTTCTGAACCCTGGAAGCAAGGCGAAGACCGTCCTTATGGGCTTCGAGGCAGCGCCACCGTATAACGCCGAGCAGACCTTCAGCGACAGTGGCATACACCCTTACATCTCAAACTTCAGCGTGGAGATAAACGGTCAGCCGATGAACCATAGGAATGCCATCGCCCAGATAGACACAACGTTCGTGCCACTAAATGCAAAGGAATGGAAATATGACGAGGAAAGCATGATCTCCCTTGTGCGGAAGAACAACTCGGAGGTGCGTCTCGACGACTACGCATACGTCTATTACTTCGACGCAACGTTCCAACCGGGCATCAATAAGGTACACCATACATATAAATATAAGATGTCTGTGGTGGTCGGAACGTCGTTCGTCGTCGATTATAAACTATCGCCTGCCGGTCGATGGGCTAACCACCAGATAGACGATTTTACGCTCATCATACAGAGCAATGCACCAAGACACTTCGTCGTAAACGAGTCTGCGCTGCCGGGAATGCAGCCTGTCGTGACGGGAGGCAAGTATAAGATACGTGAGAATCATAATTATTATGCTGACGAGATGCATTGGGAAGTGGCGATGACAAAGGGCAAAATGACGTTCCATGGCAATAACTTCGTCCCTCCAACCGATACCGAACTCTCAGTGACTTCTGCCGATATGCTCTACTCTTACTCGCCAAATAACCAGCTCGGAGCATACTATGACCGTAACAACACCATGGGTTTATATACCTATTTCTATCTGGATTCAGAGCAACGCATGCCTGATTCGATGGTAATGCGCATAGCAAAGAATCTTCCTTATGCACATCGCGGCCATGTGTTCAAGGATGCTAAACTCAAGAAATACTTTGAATCGCTATTCTGGTACATGCCAGACGAGTCGTATAAGGATGACACCAGCGACTTCACCGAGAGCGATTGGGAATACATTAAGTTTGATGCTAAACAGTTAAAAGAATGAAAAGAGTAGTTACAATGTTATTATTCGCCCTGGCGTTGCTAAGCGTCAACGCCGCAAACTGGACTCTGGGCGACCAGAAATCAGTAGCAACGTCCAAGCCTTCAGGCACTATCCACTGCGTGGTAACCGGCGACTACGACTTTGATGAATGGACCATCACGCTGACAGACAATGACACCATTCAGTACGAAATACACAATAAGAACGGCCGACGAGTCGTTCGCCGTGGCACGTTCGTCAGCACATCCATGGGCAAAGGCAAGGCATCGGCGAGCTATCGCATAGACTATGACCTGACGGAGGTAGAGAAAAAGGGCGAATGGCTTAGCTCTCACCTCGACGGATCGTTCTCAATCACAGTGAATAACGCTGACAATCACGCCACCGTTACGCCTCTTCGCGGCAACGAAATGGGCATAGGCATCGGCGTGGCAGGTGCTGTTGAATTTACGAATGGTAAGTAATCATACATTATGAAAAGAACAATTCTTATGCTTTTCGTTGCCATGGCTGCAACGATGGCAAGTGCTCAGACACGCCTTTACCTGTATGTGGACAGCGCAAAGACTGTCATTCCCAGCGAGTGGAACAAGGACAACCTCTATTCTCACTATAGACTCAGCCTGGAAATGCCTGAGGTTGACGGCATGTTGAGGCACGGAATAATGACGTGGGCAAACAATAACCTGAGCTATGAGAATCTTATCATCAGCGACGTTGACCTTCTTTTGCAGACGGCAATAGAGGATTTCAAGCGCAATGACATTCAGGAACACATTGACGCCGAGGGCGGATTGTACATGCCATACGAGTATAACGTGGAGATGAAGGTAAGCCGCGTCACCGACAAGTATATCAGTATGTCTCACGATAACTACATATACCTTGGCGGAGCGCATGGTGTGGGCATCGTAGATGGTGCCATTTTCCGTTGCAAAGACGGCAAAATCATGGAGTGGGACGACCTGTTCGCGAACAAGGAAGCTCTCCGTCCGCTCCTCACTTCGACGTTTAACAAGATGGATAGAGATGCGCGTCCCGACTGGGATCTTGTCTTTGAATACACCAATTCAGACATCAACAACTACCCCATGCCTGCTACCGACCCATGGATCAACAGTGATGGCAAGATGGTATTTATCTATCAGTCGTACGAAATTGGCCCTTACGCCATGGGAATGCCGCAATGTGAAATCCCAATCAGCCGCCTTCTGCCGTACATGAAGCCAGAAGCGAAGAAGCTGTTCAGTGGTGGGAATTAACCATGATAATACAAATAAAATTGCCAGAACCAACAATTATTGTCGGTTCTGGCAATTTTGTGATCTGAATACCGTTATCAACTGTTGATTGTTAACTGTTGACTGACTTACACAATCGGCAGACTTATACCGTTGATTTTCTGGTAAATATCGAGCGCATAGATATCTGTCATGCCGGAGATGTAATCAATCACCGCAAGGATTCGCGTCTCAAGGTCGGGCGACTGAATGTCATACTGCGAGGAAACGCGACGGATTAGCTGTTGCGAATAGTATTTATCAGGGTTCACAGCGGCATTGGTCATCTGCTCCATCAATGTCTCCATGATCTTGTAACCAGACAGTTCGATGTCAAGAACAGGCTTACTGCAGTAGATTTTCTTTGCCGAAACCTCCTGGCAACGGCGGTATGCATCGTGCTGAAGAGTAGGAATCGTGTCGATGAGGCTGCCCGAGAACGTGCCGTTCAGTATCTCTTCCTCATGGTCAACGAATGCTTTCGCGCAGAGATTCTCCAACTTTCCGATGACGCAGGCACGCATATAGATGACCTCCTCGTTCTTGTCCGTGATGCCTTCGTCTATGATTCGCTGCTTGATAGAATGCTGTGTGGCATCGTCAAAGAAGCTTAACAAGAGGTTGCTCGTCTCTTCGAACGACAGGATTTTGAGCTTGTGGGCATCCTCGATGTCCATTATCTCATAGCAGATGTCATCGGCTGCCTCCACGAGATAAACCAAAGGGTGGCGCGCATACTTGGTTTTCTCGCCCGGAATACGAATTATGCCCAATTCATCGGCTATTTTTTTGTATATCGCTTCGTCGTCGGCGAAGAATCCAAACTTACCTTTCTTCGTTCCCGCTCCGCTTTCATTAGGGTACTTTACGATAGAAGCGAGCGTCGTATAGGTCATGACAAAGCCACCGTCTCGGCGTCCTTTGAAGCGGTGAGCAAGCAGACGGAAGGCATTGGCATTACCCTCAAAGTGGGTGATGTCATTCCAAAGGCGCTCCGAAACGATATCTTTCAGGAACGATCCCTTGCCCTCGGTGAAGAACGTCTGTATCGCTTTCTCGCCCGAATGGCCAAAAGGCGGGTTGCCCATGTCATGTGCCAGACACGCCGTTGACACTATTGTGCCTATCTCAGAGATAAGAGTCTCACGCAGTTCAGGTTGGCGTTCGGTCAGCATTCGTGCCACATCGTTGCCCAAAGACATGCCCACGCTTGCCACTTCCAGTGAGTGTGTCAGGCGGTTATGCACGAAGATGCTGCCCGGAAGAGGGAACACCTGCGTCTTGTTCTGCATTCTTCGGAATGGCGCTGAGAATATCAGACGGTCGTAATCGCGCTTGAACTCCGAGCGTTCGTCATGTCTTTCCACATGGCGGAACTCCTGTCCGAGGCGCTTGGTAGATATAAGTTGTTTCCAGTTCATTGTCGTTTGTTTGGTAGTTCTTGTTCTGTAACAACTCAATACCTTTTAACACAGAGGCACAGAGGGCACAGAGGACACGGAGTTTTAATAGTGCTATGCAGCCTGTTCCCACTCCGAATGGACCTCAAAAATCTCTGTGAACTCTGTGTTCTCCGTGTCTCTGTGTTAAGAAAAATAGGGATCCTGAGTTGTCACTTGATTCTTCTGAAGTGCAAAAGTAACGTAAAAATTTTTAATAAACAAACTTTTTTCGGTAAATTATGCCGTTATGTGAAGATAAATGAGTATTTTTGCACATTATTTTGTACTTATATTAAAGAAGTAAACAATATACGAACGACAATGTTAGAAGTAAAAGTCATAAACCGAGGCCATCAGCCTCTCCCAACGTATGCCACCGAACAAAGCGCCGGAATGGACCTCCGTGCCAACATTGATGCACCTATCACGCTCAAGCCTATGCAGCGAACGATAGTCAAGACAGGGCTTTTCATCGCCCTTCCTCCTGGATATGAGGCACAGGTTCGCCCTCGTTCGGGCCTCGCTTTGAAGCATGGCATCACCGTACTCAATAGTCCTGGCACCATCGATGCTGACTATCGTGGCGAACTCGGAGTGCTGCTCATCAACCTCAGCGATACCGATTTCGTCATAAACGATGGCGAACGCATCGCTCAAATGGTCATTGCACGCCACGAAACCGTAGAGTTTCAGCTTTGCGAAGAGCTTGACGAGACAGAGCGAGGAGCAGGAGGCTACGGACATACCGGTGTGAAATAAACTCTCATTCATTCTCAACGTAAGAAGAAAATACGAATAGTATATAAACGATGCGTCGCACTTTACACATCATATTGCTGCTGACCACAATGCTCGTGGCAGCTAACGCCGGCGAGTTGTCCCGTCAGGCAAAGGATCGTTATACCTATTTCTTTCAGGGGGCAATAAGCAAATTCTGCATGGAAGACTATCAAGCCGCCTACGACTTGCTGCAACACTGTAGGGAAATAGACCCGGAAGCTGCCGAGACTTATCTCTATCTGGCTGACTGTTACAAGCGGATGGGCAACGATTCGCTACACGTTCAGATGCTCGTTAAGGCTGCTGAGTTGCGCCCAGACAATATTCTCTACAAGGAACAGCTTATCCCTGTCTATCTCGGTAAGGAAGAAATAGACAAGGCTGCAGAGGTGATGGAGGAGCTTGTGGCTGCTACTCCTGAGCGTACTGAGATTCTTCAGGTGCTCGGAAGGATATATGAGTATCAGCAGAAGGATGATAAACTGCTCGACGTTCTTAACCGTCTGGAGGTGCAGGACGGGCAAAGCGAGGAGCTGACGATGTCGAAGGTGCAGGTATATAGCAGGACTGGCGAGGACAAACGTGCTTATTCAGAGCTCAAATCGTTATGCGACAACCACCCGCTCGACCTTAATTACCGTGTGATGCTTGCCAACTGGCTGTACGGAAAGGATAGGAAGAAGGAGGCGTTGGCAGAACTTCGCGCTGTGATTGATGAGGATCCGGACAACGAAGATGCTCAACTCTCGCTCATTGACTATTACAAGTCGGAGAAGCAGACTGCTCTCGCTGACCAGATTCGTGACAATATGGTGTTCAATCCAAAGTCAAGCATCTCCGCTGTTTTGTCTATTCTGAAGAACTATATCATTGAAAAGAATCAGGAATCAGCAGATTCCATCGAGGTGATGAAATACATCGACCGCGTCATTGAGCAGCATAATGATGTGTCGGTGCTGGAACTCAAGCTGGCTTATGCTACCCTCAAGGACATGCCGAAGGACGAAATAAAGGGCATTTTGGACCAGATCGTCAAGCAATGGCCTGACAACAAGCAGGCAAGATACCAGCTTCTTGCCTTGGCTTATGAGGATTCCGACTATAATGAGATGGCTAATCAGGCTAAGCTGGCTCTTGAATACAACCCAGAAGAATATTCATTCGCCTACCAACTTGGATATGCTTACATGATGCTCGACCGCAAGGAGGAGAGCATGTTGGCACTGGAGAATGCGGCAAAGAATGTTAATCTGAGTGAGGATAAGGAACTTGCGGAGCAGATTTATGAGCTTCTCGGCGAGATTTATCATGATCTTGGTCGCAACGATGATGCCTTTAATGCCTTCGATAAGTGCATAACGATAAATCCGGACAATATCAGTTGCCTGAACAACTTTGCCTATTACCTTGCCCAGGAAGGCAAAGACCTGGACCGTGCAGCTGCCATGAGTCTCAAGACTGTTGTCGCTGAGCCTAACAATTCAACGTATCTTGACACCTATGCCTGGGTTCTTTACATCCAGGAACGCTACGAGGAGGCAAAGATATACATGGATATGGCAATCGAAAAGCTTGAGGAAGACGCTGACAAGACTGTCTATATTGAGCATCTTGATGCAATAAACGCAAAGCTGAACAAATAAAATAGTCAGTTGACAGTTACCAGATTACTGTTAACAACGGTATTCTAAAAACATCTGTTTTATAAAAACTACATAACGAAAATGAAGAATTTAAAGACCATAGTAATAGCAATGGCGGCAGCAGCTATGCTCACCGCCTGCGGCACTTCACGCAAAACTGTTGACACAGTGCCAGAAACTAAGACAACCACAACACCAACTCAGCCTGCCAAAAGCACTCATTCAGGCGTTCAACACTTCATCTCCGACCTCGATGTAAGCATCGGAATGAATAGCGGAAGCTATGATCTGGGCGGAAAAATGGCAGTAAAGGAGAACGAAGTCGTAAGAGTGAACCTTACGTTCATGGGCTTTATTGAGGTAGGAACAATAGAGTTCACACCTGAATACATACTCATCATCAACCGCATGGGTAAGGAATACACCAAGATGGGCTATAAGGACTGGGACGTGTTGGTAAAGAACAACATCACGTATCAGGAGGTTGAGGACAAGGCATGGCAGAAAGTCTATGCTGCATCGGGCAAGAATGCTACCGACGATTCCTTTGACAAAGCAATCCAGGACATGCTCGCCTCGAACGTGAAAGGTGGCAAAAACATCAGCGTAAAGATAAAAGTCGGCAAGCCAGACACAAAGAAGGAGTTCGAAACACGTACCAACGTGAAGTCGTCTTACACAGAAGTGCCTGCCCAAACTCTTATCGCGAAGCTCATGAGTTTTGCTAAGTAAAACCATCAGAACATGACAAGACTACTCTCAATACTGGTAATCCTGACGCTGTCGCTGTCTCTCTCTGCCCAGACAAAGAAGACAACGACAAGCCGAACTACGTCAAAGACTACCACAACGACTAAGAAAACCACCTCGAAAAAAGGCAAAACAAAGGCTACGACAAAGAAAGCGGCAACGCCAACCAATGCTACTATCAAGGGATTGCAGAACCAAAAGGCCGACATTCAGAAGAAAATCAAGGCCCAGGAGGCTGCTCTTCAGAAGAACAAGGCTGAGGTAACGTCGAAGCTTAACGACCTTATGGTCATCACGGGCGATATCGAAACCCACCGCCGTTCTATCGAAACCATCAACAGCGACATACAATCCATACAGGGAAACATAAACATTCTCCAGAGTCAGCTATCTACTTTGGAGGAGCAACTGAAGGATTGTCGCGCCCGATACATAAAGGCCATGCGCTCGATGCGTCGCCGAAACAACATCCAGGAACAGCTGATGTTCATCTTTTCTGCCAACTCCGTCAGTCAGATGTACCGCCGTGCGCGTTACATAAAGGAGTATGCTGCCTACCAGAAGGCACAGGGTGAGCAGGTAAAAAAGAAGCAAGAGCAGATAGCACAGAAGCAAACACAGCTCCAGAACGTAAAGGGACAGAAGAACACCCTATTATATAAAGGTCAGCAAGAGAAGGCTGCGCTGGAGACAAAGCATAACGAACAGCAGCAGGTTGTGGCAAGTCTGCAGAAGCAACAGAAGACTATCCAGAGCGTAATCGACGAGCAAAAGAAGAAGGATGCTGCCCTTAACGCCCAGATAGACGCAGAGATTGCGAAGGAAGTAGCACGCATTCAGGCACGTGCCGCTGAGGAAGCAAAGAAGCGAGCAGCAGCAGAAGCGGCCGCAAGAAAGAAGGCTGCCGAGGAGCTTGCACGCAAAAAGGCGGAAGCAGCGCGTAAAGCTGAGGAGAATGCAAAGCGCATCGCAGCTGCGAAAGCTGCTGAAGAGAAGGCTAAAGCAGAGGCTGCGGCAGCCAAGGCAAAGGCTGAAGCTGACGCAAAAGCTGCTGCTGAAAGACGCGATGCAACAGAAAAGGCGAAGGCAGAACAACGTGCTCGTGCTGCAGAACAGCGTGCTCGTGAGGCGGAAGCAGCACGTGTCGCTGCCGAGCGAAAGGCTATCGAGGAGAAGAAACGTAGCGACAAGGAGGTGGCTGCAGCAAAAGAGGTGGCCGAACCTTCTATCAGTCTCAGTGCTGCCGACCGTATGTTGAACGGTGGATTTGAACAAAACCGCGGACGTCTCCCTATGCCTATCTCCGGCACTTACCGCATTGTGAGCCACTTCGGACAGTATAGCGTGGAGGGATTGCCTAACGTTCATCTTGACAATAAGGGCATCAACATCATGGGTTCGGCAGGATGCGCTGCCCGTTCGGTATATGATGGCGAGGTGAGTGCTGTCTTCGGACACGGCAACGACCTGGTAGTCATGGTGCGACATGGTGAGTATATCTCCGTGTATTGCAACCTTCGCTCTGTCAGCGTGTCTCGTGGACAGAAGGTAACGGCACGTCAGCAACTCGGAATAGTAGGCAATGACAACATCCTTCAGTTCCAGTTGCGCAAGGGAACAGCAAAACTCAACCCTGAATCGTGGCTCGGACGATAGTCGAAGCCATGCGAAACATTTATTGATTAAATATAAAACACGAATCATAACGAAATGGTTCCTCTTTTCCCTTCTTGGGAATTGAGGAACCATTTTTATTTTATCGCCTGCTATGACGCATTTAACAACAATTTGTTAACTGCTAAATGATTACTTTCTTGCTTACGTTGCCGTTTTGGTCTTTATGTAACATGTGCAACAGAGTATGTAACATACCTTTTAAATAATTATAATATATTATTATTAACTTTGCCACATAAAACGTTAAAACCTATTATTGCAATATGAAGAAACTAATTCTCACTGCCCTGGTCGGCATCCTGTCGATGGGCGCATCAGCACAAGACGCATCCAATATGTATGGCGGCGCAAAGACAACTCAGGACTTTCTTTCGCAGTCAAAGCGCTTTGCTTCAACCCCAGATCCTAACTTCTACATCTTCCTCTGCATCGGTCAGTCGAACATGGAAGGTGCAGCCAAGCCTGAAGAGATAGACTATCAGGACGTGCCTGAGCGCATGTTGCTGATGGCATCGCAGGATTTCCCTGCACATTCTGGCAATTATCGTGGCGAAGGACGTAAGAAATTCGAGTGGTCGGTGGCAGAACCACCACTCTGCCGAGCATGGTCAGGCCTTACTCCTGCCGACTATTTCGGTCGCACACTGTGCCAGCAGCTCCCTGATTCCATTCGCATCGGCATCATTCATGTTGCCATCGGAGGCTGCCGAATAGAGCATCTCTTCAAGCAGTATGACCCACAATCGGTGGTCAACGAGCCTGATTGGTTCAAGGGAATAATGTCTGGCTATGACAATCTGCCATACACCCGCCTGCTCGACTGTGCTCTCCGCGCTTCTCATCAGGGCGTCATCAAGGGCATACTCCTGCATCAGGGCTGCTCGAACACCGGCGATCCACAGTGGCCAGCAATGGTAAACCTGCTCTATAAGGATCTCCTTCACGACCTGAGTCTTAAGGCAGAGGACGTTCCGTTGCTTGCCGGCGAGGTGGTAAGTGCAGGTGTCGGAGGCGTATGTGCTGCTCACAACCCAGTCATTCGCCGTCTCCCTGACGTCATTCCTACATCCTATGTCATCTCTGCCGATGGCCTTCC
Organism: Prevotella sp.; assembly: GCA_045643065.1. Classification (GTDB taxonomy): domain Bacteria; phylum Bacteroidota; class Bacteroidia; order Bacteroidales; family Bacteroidaceae; genus Prevotella. Next base: position 9,362 of record JAZUKC010000034.1, on the reverse strand, counting down.
ATGCGCCCAAGACCACTTACACTTCAGCGCAGAAGGATATCGTCAGCTCGGAAAGCGATACGCAGAGACCATGCTTCAGCTGCTAAACAAATAATGATTCGTAGCGTTTCATCCTGTCGTTCGTATTGATTCATGTTGTAATTACTCAGTCTTTACACTGTAATTACTCAGTAATCACAACGTAATTACTCAGTCTTTACATCGTAATTACTCAGTCTTTACAACATAAAAGGTAACGATTCACATCATAAAAAGCATTGAATCGCAGTGTAAAAAGCACTGATACACACGGCAGAACGCAACATATCCCATTAGAATAACAATAAATTGAATAGAGAGTTAAATGTTTAGTGTTCTATAACTTAAACAATTTAACATTATCATCATTATGAAAAAACAATTATTATCAGCACTTGGAGCTATCCTCATCAGCGCATTCTGCCCTGTCAGCTCTTCTGCTCAGAACCAGACAAGCCTAAAAGAGGCTTACAAAAACTACTTCAGCATTGGTGTCGCTGTCAACCAGCGCAACATCAGAGTGCCAGAACAGGCAGAACTGGTCAAGGCTCAGTTCAACAGTATCACTGCTGAGAACGACATGAAACCAATCTCTGTCCACCCAGCAGAAGGCGTATGGGACTGGGCAAAGGCTGATAGCATTGCCGACTTCTGCCGTAAGAACGGCATCAAACTGCGTGGCCATTGCCTTGCATGGCATAGCCAGACATGCGAGTGGATGTTCTATGACAAGAAGGCAAAGTTTGACAATCGCGGACGCGTTATAGGCAATCCGAAGCTCGTTAAGAAGGAAGTGCTCTTCGCTCGTATGAAGGAGCACATCCAGACGGTAGTGAATCGCTACAAGGACGTTGTCTATGCGTGGGACGTTGTTAACGAAGCAATCAGCGATGGAGGCGGTCGCCAGTGGCCAGGAGCTAAGCCTAACCCTTACCGCGAGTCAACTTACTACAAGATTTGTAATGGTGACGAGTGGATACGCAAGGCTTTTGAGTATGCTCATGAGGCCGATCCAAACGCCATTCTCTTCTATAACGACTACAATGAGTGCGATCCTGGCAAGCGCGACCGTATATATAATATGGTAAAAGAGATGAAAGAGGCAGGCGTACCTATCTCTGGTATCGGTATGCAGGGCCACTATAACATCTACGGACCATCAGAAGAGGACTTCGAAGCAGCACTCGTTAAGTTCAGTTCGCTTGTTGATCACATCCACATCACTGAGCTTGACATCCGCTGTAACCAGGAAATGGGCGGCCAGTTGCAGTTCAGCCGTGGCGAGGATGTTAAGATTTCAGACGACATAAAGCTCCTGCAGGAGACTCAGTATGACCGTTTGTTCCGCATCATGCGTAAGCATCACGAGAAGCTTGACGTCGTTACGTTCTGGAATCTCTGCGACCGTGACTCATGGGTAGGTGTGAACAACTATCCGCTTCCTTTCGATAAAGACCTGAAACCAAAGAACCTCCACAAGGTACTCTGTAACTTCGACCCAGCAGCTGATAACGCTACCGTCAAGGAAGACTTCCGTCCTTGCGAGACATGTCAGCCTGGTCAGCAGTATCCTCAGGTCAATTCGCAGGGCTATGTACGCTTCCGCGTTGAGGCTCCACAGGCAAAATACGTCATCGCTTCTGCCGGTTGGGGTGGCGGCATGAAGGGAACTGCACTCAAGAAGCAGAAGGACGGCTCATGGATGGGCACCACTCTGCTCCCTGAAGACGAAGGTTTCCACTACTATACACTCTCTATCGACGGCGCACAGGTGCTCGATCCAGGTACGAACAGCTACTACGGCGGCTGCCGTTGGATGTCAGGCATCGAGGTTCCAGCACACGATCAGGACTTCTATGCTGTCGATCCAAACGCTCCTCATGGTACAATGCAGAAGGTAAACTTCTACAGTCCAACACTCGGTAAGATGTGTGTGGCCAACGTTTATGTGCCAGCTAACTACGGAAAGAATAAGGCTCAGCGCTATCCTGTGCTCTATCTGCAGCACGGATGGGGAGAGAACGAGACCTCATGGCCTGTTCAGGGCAAGACAGGTGAGATTATGGACAATCTCATTAATGCAAAGAAGGCAGAGCCAATGCTCGTTGTCATGACCTACGGACTTACCAACGAGGCTCGCATCGGTGGCCTTGGCTCGTTCGACTGGACAAAGTTTGAGAAGGTGCTCGTTGACGAACTCGTGCCTTACATTGACGCTAACTACATGACAAAGGCAGATCGCAACCATCGTGCTATGGCTGGTCTGTCGATGGGTAGCATGGAGACACAGCGCATTACACTCTCACGTCCACAGGTATTCGGATACTGGGGCCTCTTCTCTGGTGCTGTTTATAGCGTAGAAGACGTGCAGAAGGTACAGAAGCCTAACTACATCTTCATCAGCTGTGGTGGCAAAGAGCAGCGTCTTGTTGAGGCTATCGACAAGGCAATCCCTGCTCTCCGCGCTGCTGGATATAAGGCTGACGGCTACGTTTCAGAAGGAACAGCTCACGAATTCCTGTCATGGCGCCGCTCGCTTAAGGAGTTTGTGCCAAACCTTTTCAAGTAAAATCGGAACAAAATAACCACGAAATCTCGATATATCGAATTATCGGGATTTCGTAAAAAATAACAATTCGACAACTCGTTAAAACGAAATAGAAAAACGAATGAGAAAATTCTTGCTTACAATAGTGTCCCTTGTTGCCAGCGTTTCAATGAACGCTGCAACATGGGGCACTACCCCTGATATACACGTTGAGAACAATTACCTCGTAAATTCAAACGGAGAACAGGTCATGCTCCATGGTATCATGGATACTCCGAGCCCTTATTTCTGTGGCTATCGCTTCACCGATGGTCACTGGATTGATGTATATAGACAGGGCGACAGCTACATTACCAAGTGTATAAACTACTTCGACAAACTCTTCACCGCTGCCACTGATACTGAGCAGGGCTCATGGTGCAACGTCTTCCGCCTGCATCTTGATCCTTGTTGGACAGATAATCCTAACGTCACTGCTAAGGGTTTCACTCAGTCGGGCAATACAATCAAGGACCCTAACGGCACAGAGGTAAGCGGCGAATCTAACATACGCAACTTCGATAAGGCACGTCTTGAGAAGTATCTTGATAAGCTTTATCTGCCAATTGCCAAGAAGGCAAAGGGCCATAACATGTACGTCATCATGCGTCCTCCGGGCGTTTGCCCTTCAAAAATAAAGGTTGGCGATTACTATCAGCAGTATCTCCTTACTGTTTGGGATATCGTCACGAAGAACAAGGATGTCCTTGATAACTCCGGATGGCTCTCCATCGAGCTTGCAAACGAGCCTGTTGCCATCCTTGATAAGAACGGTCAGAACCAGAATAGCGGCAAGACGATGCATGATTTCTTCCAGCCTATCGTCGATAAGATTCGCGAAAACGGCTTCAAGGGCATCATCTGGGTTCCTGGAGGCACATGGCAGCAGGACTATCGCGGCTATGCTACATCGCCGATAACTGACCCTCTGGGCAATCAGGGCTATGCTGTCCACTGGTATCCAGGATGGTACAGCACGTCTGATACTCAGTACAACGAGAAGAATTCGCTCAATGCTTTCCTCTCGTCTGTACCTGTTGCAAAGACTCATCCTATCATGATAACCGAGGTTGACTGGAGTCCTGAGGACCCAAATGGTCAGGGACACTACAACGAATCTGGTCAATGGGTTGTGCCAAACTGCGGAACATGGGCTACGGGCTCTACATCTAAGTTCGGAAAGGCATACAAGTATGTCATTGATTACCTCGGAAACTGTGGCATGACGCTCACACATACCCATGATTACATGGACATTGACCACTACCTTAGCACAGGAAAGCTGCGCCCTGCCTTCTCTACCAAGTTGGCAAACAATGCATGGGAAGCATGTTCTGGTGCTTGTTTTCAGTGGTATAAGGAGTTTGCTGCAAGGGAAATCAAGGCTCATGAGTGGGCCATTGGCACTAACTACTTTGATGATTCAAAGGAGGTTAAGATAAGTATAAGCAGCCTCGGTGGCAAGGTATTTGCCCATTCAGACATCGATAAGTCGTCTCTTCTCTATGTAAACGAGTCGAGTGCCGGTCCTCAGGACGTGAAAGTCGGCGCTGTTAAGGATGGTGAAGAGAATGGATATGTATATTTCAAGTTCACGAAAGTTACCAATGCATCTACCAGTGTCATAGGCAATCTTTACACGATACAGATGGCTAACGCTGCTGGTCAGAACTATAACCTGTGGGGAGGAGGCGGTTACCTTAACTTCCAGCCTAACGATGGCAATACCGTCTTTGCCCTCGGACTCAACAATCAGTATGGTCAGGACGGTAAGAACCATGCTCTCTGGAAGATAGACTATGAGGTTGGCAAGGGTTATGTGTTCCAGAATGTGGGCCGTATGGAGGCAAACAAGCCTGCTTATCTTAACCCATCGGCTGCCAGTCCGCAGGCAGAGAAGTGCTATGTTCGTCTCTTCACTGAGTTCGATAATAAGGCTTCTGGCATCGAACAGTTAGTCGTTGACCGCGAAAATGCTAACCGCATATACGACCTTTCTGGCCGTCTTGTCACTAATCCATCACGCCCTGGCATCTATATCCGTGGCGGAAAGAAATTCATAATTAAGTAACAATGAAATCAACATTAGCTTTAGTATTCGTCTTTCTCTCTTCTTGTCTCGCTTTTGCACAAGACATCACCAGCCCTAACGGCAGCGTTAAGGTAACGGTTGCTTGCGATAATGGCAAGCCAACGTACTCAGTCAGCTATCAGGATAAGGCTGTCCTGCTGCAATCTGCATTGGGTCTTAAGACCAGTATAGGCGATTTCAGTAGCAATCTGACAATCTCTGAGGTGTCGGACGTAAAGGCTGTATCTGGAAATTATAGCCTTCCTAACGCCAAAAAGCGCGACATCACGTTCTCAGCCAATGAGAGAATCTACACGTTCAGCACTGCTGAGGGCAAGAAAGCGTTCTCAGTCGTGATGCATGTAGATGATAATAACGTTGCGTTCCGCTACCATATCTATCCTCAAGGAGAGCGTCTGGCATGCCTTGTCAGTGAGGAACAGACTGCGTATCTCCTCCCTGAAGGCACCAAAACGTTCCTTTGCCCACAGATGACACCACAGACAGGCTTCGCCCGTACTGCTCCAAGCTATGAGACTTACTATGAATATGGCGGTGAAATGGGCAAAAATGGGCATGGCAGAGGTTACACTTTCCCTGCTCTCTTCAAGACTTCCGACGATGTTTGGGTAATGCTTTCGGAGACGAACGTAGGCGGAAACTATTGCGCAAGCCGCATAGAGTCGGACGGAAAGAATGGCTATCTGCTCAAGTATCCTGAGGAAACAGAGTTCGGAGGTGTAGGAACCAGCGCCCCAGGCGTAATGCTTGCCAATGGTTCTAATCCTGATCCAGCTAAGAACGGCATTGGCTCGGGCCAGGATCTGCCATGGCGCACCATCACCATCGGTACAAATCTCGCTCCGATGGCTGAGACAACAATACAGTGGGACATGGTAAAACCACAGTATAAGGCATCGAAAGACTATAAGTATGGTCGCTCTGCGTGGAGCTGGATAATACGAATGGACGCCAGCTGCAACTACGATCAGCAGAAGGAATATGTCGATTTTGCCGCTGAAATGGGCTGGGAATACCTGCTCGTTGATGCTTGGTGGGACACGAATATTGGCTATGAGCGCATAGCCGAGCTCTCAAAGTACGCGCAAAGCAAGGGCATCGGTCTCTTCCTTTGGTACAATTCCAACGGCTATTGGAACGATGCGATGCAAGGACCAAGAGGAAAGATGCACCGAATGATAACCCGTCGCGAGGAGATGGCATGGATGCAGAAGGCCGGAATAAAGGGAATCAAGGTCGATTTCGTAGGCAGCGACAAGCAGCAGACCATGCAAATGTACGAAGATATCCTGGCAGACGCCAACGATTACGGCATTATGGTCATCTTCCATGGCTGCACTCTGCAGCGCGGATGGGAACGAATGTATCCGAATTTCGTAGCATGTGAGGCTGTCCGTGCCAGCGAAAACCTCGCCTTTGGGCAGTATGACAACGACATAGAAGCACTCGCTGCCACCATACATCCTGTGCTTCGCAATGCCGTTGGCAATATGGACTTCGGCGGATCGGCACTCAACAAGCACTACTCTCGCAGCAACGAGCTTGGCACAATGCGTAAGACAAGCGATGTATATGCACTCGCCACCGCCATATTGTTCCAGACTCCAGTGCAGAATTTTGCAGTAGCGCCGAACAATTTGACAGATGCTCCGGCATGGGCCATTGACTTTATGAAGAACGTTCCGGTAGAATGGGACGACGTGAAGTTCGTCGATGGCTATCCAGGTAAGTACGTTATCCTTGCCCGCCGCACAGGAAACAAGTGGTATCTGGCAGCTGTCAACGCAGCCGATGAGACTCTTGTACGTGACGTAACGCTACCATTCGAAGCCACAAACGTAACTGTTTACAGTGACGATAAGAACCTTCAGGGCAGCGTGAAGCAGCAGAAAGTGAAGCGAAACAAGCTCCGCATCACTGTTCCAAAGAACGGTGGTGTGGTTGTAATGAACTGATTAAAATAAAGAAAACTGACTAACTGAAATGATGAAAAAACTCCATTTAATCGCGATTTTTATGTGTCTGCTGTCCGTTTCCTCATGGGCGGCAGACACATTCGTATCGTTCAGCAAGGGCGACTGGCAACTTAACGCCAAAGGACGAGTGTCTATCTACGTCAGCAAGGACGACCTCAAGGGCGTGAACATTGCTGCAACCAACCTCTATAAGGACATTATCAACGTCTGCAACGCTGAGGTTTCCATGGTCGATAGCCCTGATTCTGCCACTATTGTAATAGGAACGGCAGGCACAGTGAAGGCCGTCAGCCCTTACGCCAAGCAGCTTAAGGGCAAGACAGAGATGTATATCATCGATGCGAAAGACGGAAAACTCTACATCGCCGGCAGCGATCGACGCGGCACAATCTACGGAATCTACGAGCTGAGCCGTCAGATCGGCGTGTCGCCTTGGTACTGGTGGGCAGACGCTCCTATTGAATTCCACGAGGCACTCTACATAAACAACGGCCAATACACCGATGGTGAGCCAGCCGTTCGCTACCGTGGCATCTTCCTTAACGACGAAGCGCCATGCCTTACCACATGGGTTAAGAACACGTTCGGCACAGAACGCGGCGGCCATGAGTTCTATGCTAAGGTCTTCGAGCTGCTTCTCCGCCTCAAAGGCAACTACATGTGGCCTGCAATGTGGGGCTGGGCGTTCTACGAAGACGACCCATTGAACTCAAAAACTGCCGATGAAATGGGCATAATTATGGGCACAAGCCACCACGAACCAATGGCGCGCAACCATCAGGAATATGCCCGTCGCCGTTCAGAATGGGGCCCTTGGGACTACACATCGAACAAAACAAACATCGATAAGTTCTTCCGTGAAGGCATCGAACGCAGCAAAGACAACGAAGACCTTATAACAATCGGTATGCGAGGCGATGGCGATACTGCCATGGGAGGCAAGGAAGGCCATGACGATGAGTACGTTGATAACACGAAAAAGAACATCGCACTCCTTGAAGATATCTGCAAAAACCAGCGCCGTATAATAAAAGAGGTGACAGGAAAACCAGCCGAAAAGCGCCAGCAAGTGTGGGCTTTGTACAAAGAAGTGCAGACATACTACGACCAAGGCATGAAAGTTCCTGACGACGCTATTATCCTTCTTGCCGACGACAACTGGGGAGATGTGCGCCGACTGCCATCAGAAAAGGAACTGAAAAACCACAAAGGCGGATTCGGAATGTACTATCATGTCGATTACGTTGGTGCTCCACGCAACTCAAAGTGGCTCAATGTAACCCAGACACAGCAGATGCACGAGCAGCTGTCGCTGACCTACGAATACGGCGTTGACAAGCTCTGGGTACTCAATGTAGGCGACTTGAAACCAATGGAATATCCTATCCAGCTCTTCATGGACATGGCTTGGAACCCACGCGAATACACAACGCCAGAGGTAATAGGCCATACACAGCGCTTCTTTGCAGAGAATCTGCCAAACGTATCAGAGCAAACGGCAAACAAGATTGCTGACGTCTATAACACCAACTGCAAGTATGCTGCCCTCGTAACAGCAGAAATGCTCGACAAGGACACCTACAACCTCACTACAGGCGAATGGCGACAGGTGCGCGACAACTATGCCCGCCTTGAGCGAAACGCACTGCGTCTGATGCAAGAAATGCCGATTTCATCGCAAGATTTCTATCGTCAGCTCGTCCTTTTCCCTGTCCAGGCGATGGCAAATATCTACGATATGTACTACGCACAGGCAATGAACCATGCGTTGGCACCAACAGGTCACCCAGACACCGAGTGCTGGGCACAGGAAGTAAAAGACTGCTACGAGCGCGACTCGCTGCTTTGTCTCTCATATAATACGGACATCGCCAACGGCAAATGGAACGGAATGATGATACAGAAGCACATCGGCTACACACAGTGGAACGACAATTTCACCCAGACATGTCCAAAGACACTGGAGGCTTCAGATGCTTATTCATACCTCACCCATACCTCCGACAAGGGCTATGTAGCAATAGACGCAGAGTTCAACTCGTCGCAAGACGCAGTGAACGGTGCCGAATGGACCGTCTATCCAGGCTATGGCCGTGGCCGAAGCGGTATGACTCTTCTGCCATACACCGTAAAAGACGTCAAGGGTTCGCTGCTTGACTATGAGTTTGCGATACCAGAAGGCTGCAAGGCCGACTCCGTAACGGTTCACGTAATCACCAAATCGACACTCGACTTCCTCGGCGTAGGCGGCTTCGAATATGGCGTATCTATCGACGATTCAGAGCAGAGCGTGGTCAACATGAACAAGACATTGATCGACCAGCAGCCATATTCTTACACCGTTTACTACCCAACAGTAGCACGCCGTGTGATAGAAAAGACCGTGAAACTGCCTATCAGCAAGGCTGGTAAGCACAAGCTGACGCTCCATCCACACCATCCAGGCATCGTCTTCGAACAGATTGTAGTGGATTGGGGAGGCTACAAGCCATCGTATCTGTTTGGAAAATAAGTCTCGGGATGAACGGTTGAGGCTTCCGCCCTGAAGGGTAGGGTGTTCAAAATTAACATTTGTTACGAGACAAAAATTACACAATATTAATATTGTATAACTACGGCTGAAGGCCGTTTACACATTAGCCTAGGGCAACGCCCTAGGTAATGGTCGTCTCACAATATCACGCCGCAT
>JAZUKC010000033.1:0-54553 GCA_045643065.1 Prevotella sp. | reverse complement strand
AGTATTCGCAAATGGAAGACAATTTGGGCGTTACAGAACGTACGATTGCTCGGGCAATAGATTGGCTCAAAGAGAACGGTTACATCAATTCACAAAGGTCAAAAGTTAAAGGTGAATGGCAACTACTATAAGTAACAACCTCTACCCAAAGTTTGTACTCAACGAGGCTGGTGCTTACACAACTGACACCATGCACAGAGTATTCATCAAGGAAGGTGTGAATAATCTCGACGATACCGATGAAATCATTCTTCGTCAAGGTATGGGACTGTCGGTAGATGAGGTTAAATTGGCTCGTTCCATTTGGCGCAAAATCATCAATCGTCGCCTGACACGCGAGACGCTTGAAAAGCTCTACTATTTCATGCCGTATCTTTCGGGCAAGGGCATCTGCGATCTATATTACATAAAGACTGCACGTCTTGGTTATCGCAAGGAAGGTCAGGAAAATGAAGACAAAAACGACCTCCGCTTGGTATTTGAGATAGAACGTGTCGGTCAACTCTTCGATGACTACAAAAAGGTGAAACTTGAAATCTGGCGCACGTTTACAGATACGACGATGGAAGGAATTGCCGATTTGTAAATATGTGGAATACATCGTGCAAGGTCATCTGAGACCACCGCAAAAAAACAAAATCAAGCAGCTAACTTTACGTTAACTGCTTGATTTTTAGAGGTGGGCCAGCATGGGCTTGAACCATGGACCTCCAGATTATGAGTCTGTTGCTCTAACCAACTGAGCTACAAGCCCGACACATTTCTCTGAAATGCGGATGCAAAGGTACTATAAAAAGTTGGAATATGCAAATTTTCTTCGTGTTTTTATGTTTTTTAAGAGAAAAACATGGGGTCGCTCCTTAAAAAAACATAATAATCGAGGTGTTTATGGCTTATAGTTTGCTTATGTTATTTAAAATAGGTAAATTTGCATGATTTAATTTTTTAAGATGTTTTATTGACATGGATGGAAATGCTGTCTGTGTCATAAATTTTGATGCTAAACAAAATGAATGTAATTACAAAGACAGTCTCACTGCCTGACGGACGTCAGATAACAGTGGAGACAGGAAAGCTTGCCAAGCAGGCTGACGGCTCTTGTACCCTCCGTATGGGTAACACAGTGCTTCTTGCAACTGTTTGTGCAGCTAAAGATGCAGTTCCAGGAACAGATTTTATGCCACTTCAGGTGGAGTATCGTGAGCAGTATGCAAGTGCTGGTCGTTTCCCTGGTGGTTTCACAAAGCGTGAGGGTAAGGCAAGCGATGAGGAGATTCTCACATGCCGCCTTGTTGACCGTGCGCTTCGTCCACTCTTCCCATCAGACTTCCACGCTGAGGTTTATGTAAACGTAATCCTGTTCTCAGCAGATGGTGTTGATCAGCCTGATGCTCTTGCTGGTTTTGCAGCTTCATGTGCGCTGGCATGTTCTGACATCCCATTCGAGTTCCCTATCTCAGAGGTTCGTGTAGCTCGCGTTAATGGCGAGTATGTCATCAACCCTACCTTCGAGCAGATGAAGGAGGCAGATATGGACCTGATGGTAGGTGCTACCAAGGATAACATCATGATGGTAGAGGGCGAGATGAAGGAAGTTCAGGAGATTGACCTCCTCAATGCACTCAAGGCTGCTCACGAGGCTATCAAGCCAATGTGTGAGATGCAGTACGAGCTGATGAAGGAACTCGGCACAGACGTTAAGCGTGAGTACTGCCATGAGGTTAACGACGACGAACTGAAGGCACAGGTTAATGCTGACTGCTACCAGAAGTGCTACGACGTTGTTAAGCAGGCACTCGAGAAGCACGCTCGTGCAGAGGCTTTCGAGGCTATCAAGGAGGAGTTCAAGGAGGCATACGCTGCTGCTCATACCGACCTCACTGAGGACGAGATGGAGGAGAAGTATGCTCTCGTTGACAAGTACTATCACGATGTAGAGAAGGACGCTATGCGTCGTTGCATCCTTGATGAGGGTGTACGTCTCGATGGTCGTAAGACTGACGAGATTCGTCCTATCTGGTGCGAGGTTTCTCCACTGCCAATGCCTCACGGATCATCTATCTTCACACGTGGTGAGACACAGTCAATGACAACCGTTACTCTCGGCAACAAGATGGACGAGAAGCTCGTTGACGGTGCACTGGAGAAGTACTACATGAAGTTCCTCCTTCACTACAACTTCCCTCCATTCTGTACAGGCGAGGCTAAGGCACAGCGTGGCGTAGGTCGTCGCGAGATTGGTCACGGCCATCTGGCATGGCGTGGTCTTAAGGGTCAGATTCCTGCAGACTATCCTTACACAGTGCGCGTAGTTTCACAGATTCTTGAGTCTAACGGTTCTTCTTCAATGGCTACAGTTTGTGCTGGTACACTTGCACTCATGGACGCAGGCGTTCCAATGAAGAAGCCTGTATCAGGTATCGCAATGGGTCTTATCAAGAACCCAGGCGAGGACAAGTACGCAGTTCTTTCTGATATCCTTGGCGATGAGGATCACCTTGGCGATATGGACTTCAAGACCACTGGTACAAAGGACGGTCTTACAGCTACTCAGATGGATATCAAGTGTGTCGGTCTCTCATACGAGATTCTCGAGAAGGCACTTGCACAGGCAAAGGCAGGTCGTGAGCACATCCTCGGTTGCATTACTGACACAATCGCTGAGCCACGTGCTGAGCTCAAGCCACACGTACCACGCATCGTTGCCCTTGACATTCCTAAGGAGTTCATCGGTGCTGTCATTGGCCCTGGTGGTAAGATCATCCAGCAGATGCAGGAGGACACCAACACCGTTATCACTATCGACGAGGCTGACGGCGTAGGTCACGTACAGGTATCTGCTCCTAACAAGGACTCTATCGATGCAGCAATCGCTAAGATTAAGGCTATCGTTGCTATCCCAGAGATTGGCGAAATCTACGACGGTACAGTACGTTCTATCATGCCTTACGGTTGCTTCGTAGAGATTCTTCCTGGCAAGGACGGTCTGCTCCACATCTCGGAGATTGACTGGAAGCGTCTTGAGACAGTTGAGGAAGCTGGTATCAAGGAGGGCGATAAGATTCAGGTTAAGCTGATTGACATCGACCAGAAGACTGGCAAGTATAAGCTCTCACACCGCGTTCTCATTGAGAAGCCAGAGGGTTATGTAGAGCGTGAGCGTCGTCCACGTCCAGAGCGTGGTGAGCGTCGTGACCGTGGCGAGCGTCGTCCACGCCCAGATCGCGGCCCACGTCCAGAGCGTCGTCCACGTCCAGAGAACACAGAGGCACCTGCACAGGAACCTGTTCAGGCACCAGCAGACTTCTCTGACGCACTCGATAAGTTCGATTTCTAATCATCGACAGATAAAAAGCAAACGGCTGAAGGCACCAAGTCTTCAGCCGTTTTTTTATGTTATCACTGCCAAAACAGTAATGACAGCTATATAGAAATATCACATCCCCACCCTACTTCTTCTTCGAAGTAGTCTTCTTTGCTGCCGTTGTGGTGGTAGCAGGCTTGTAATACTGCATCGCAGTAGGAACGAACTTCTGCAGGTTTGCTATACGAGTAGCATCACTTGGGTGGTCACTGAATATCTCACTCTGCCTTACCTTTGACGACGAAGCCATGCGCTCCCAGAACGGAACGGCAAGCTGAGGGTCGTAACCAGCCATAGCTGCAAAGATGAGTCCAAGCTGATCTGCCTCCGTCTCGTTATCACGGCTGTACTTAAGGTTAGCAAAGTTGAAGCCAGCCTGTGCCAGATTGGCTGCCATCTGAGCAGCATTAGCACCGACAGCCTTATTTAGAAGTCCACCGACAATCTGCGTTCCATACTGCTGACGTATCTGCTTAGACATCTGTTCAGCAGAATGCTTCGCTACGGCATGCGCTATCTCATGACCAAGGACAATGGCAAGCGATGCCTCATCCTGAGTTACAGGGAGCATACCCTCATATACAGCAATCTTTCCACCAGGCATACAGTAGGCGTTGGCCTCATTATTCTGAATGAGATTAAACTCCCACTCATAGTACTGCAGGTCGTTCTGGTAGTTATTCTCACGCAGATAGGTCTCAACAGCATTAGCAAGTTTCTGACCTACACGCTTCACAAGGGCAGTATTTGCTGCGTTTGTTGACATCTTTGCCTTCTTCATCGCCTCAGAATACTGCTGTTTACTAAGACTCAACACCTGCGAATCATCGACAAGGAGATTGTGCTTACGGCCTGTGATAGGCACGGTAGAGGTTGTTCCACATGATGCAAAGAGCAACGATGCGGCCATTGCTACAAGAAAATTTCTGATCTTCATACTATTAATATTTATAATGATGTGTATCTTCTGCAAAATTACAAACTTTCTTTTACATAAGCAAAAAACCGTTGGAGTTTTTTCTTTTCGCCCTCGATGTTAGTTAAATAATGTATAAAATAAGGACAACATTGCCATTGTTAGACAGAAAAAGCGTAACTTTACATGTTGAACGCCTCACACCAATCATAACAAACCAACAACCGACAAAACATTGAACAAACAAATATTACGCCTGGCGATACCATCAATAGTATCGAACATCACCGTGCCACTGCTTGGCTTGGTAGATGTAGCCATAACGGGCCACATGGGCGAAGCAAAATACATGGCAGCCATTGCTGTCGGGTCGATGATGTTCAACCTGATATACTGGCTGTTTTCCTTCCTTCGCTTCGGCACGGGAGGCATGACTGCGCAGGAATATGGAGCACATAATGCAAATAGAAACGGCGTCAGGGGCGAAGCATACATACTGCTCCGATCATTGGCTGTAGGACTCATCATAGCACTTACGATACTGCTGCTGCAGGTGCCTCTGTTCCATTTAGCAACATGGCTGATAGCACCAGAACCGCGACTCATTAGCATCGTCCGCACGTACTACGACATCTGCATCTGGGGAACGATACCATCGCTGGCACTATACTCGCTGACGGGGTGGTACGTTGGTATGCAGAACACTCGTCTGCCGATGGTTATCTCCATAACGCAGAACATCGTCAACATCGTGCTCAGTCTCATTTTCGTCTATTGGATGGGAATGAAGATAGAGGGTGTGGCAATGGGTACGTTGCTCGCCCAATGGAGCGGAGCAGGCTTAGCAATAGGTCTTGTGGCGTGGAAGTACAGGGCACTGTTTGCAGGCGTCAGTCTTCGGTCGCGACGGTTCCGCACTGGCTGGGGCCGATTCCTATCCGTCAACCGTACGCTCTTCTTCCGAACGCTGTTCCTTGTGTCAGTAAACCTATACTTCATCGTAGCCGGAGCCAAGGGCGGTGCCATCACACTAGCGCTCAACTCGGTGCTAATGCAGATGTTCATACTGTATTCCTACGTCATGGATGGCTTCGCATTTGCAGCCGAAGCGCTATGTGGCAGATACTTCGGAGCGAAGGATAAGGATGGATTCCTTAGCGCAGTGAACGGCATCTGGCGTTGGTCGATAGGGCTAACCGTGGCCTATACCATTGCGTATGCCATCGGGGGAGAAGGTTTCCTGTGCCTGCTTACCGACGACAAAGCCGTAAGACAGGCAGCGATGGAATATCTTCCGTGGGCCGTAGCCATACCGTTCTGCGGAATAGGAGCATTCGTCTATGACGGAATCTTTGTCGGAATAACCGAGAGTAAAGGTATGCTCTGGGCGACAGCAGTGGGTGCCGGCGTGTTCTTCGCAATATATCTTTCGCTGAACGGCTGGCTTACGAACCACGCTCTTTGGCTTGCCTTCAACTCATACCTTATGGCACGCGGACTCACTCAGTGGGTTATCTACCGCATGCACAGTTCGTAGGAAGCAGGTAACAGCATGTTACTAACATTCAAGACGCAGCAATCCCCGAATAGGACGTCATTCTTTCCTATTCGGGGATTACTATTTTTGCCTATTAGGTTGCCTACTTTGCGGCACCTATCTAACGTTCAGATTGAAGTTCATTGTCTGGTCGTTAGAGTTAGTGAAGGTACCATGGAATACGCGACCGTCATATTGTCCATCAAAGATTCCACTATTTTCGCCTACATCATTGTACTCCTCCAGATAGAGATTGCCTGTTTGTGCATCATAGTTTCCCCTGAAGAAGAGTCGATTATTTGACCCATACTTATCGTAATAGTATGAACCATAGGCTTTACCTCCCTCCACTGTGAGGTCCATAGTGATGGCATACTTGCCGCCAATCAGTCCGCTCACTTTCTTATCTCCATACGGAGAAACCTTGCGTTCAACAGGTTCGTCAACAGGTTCCTCAGTCTTCTTCTCTGGAGTTGTTACCTTCTCGCCATCATTGTCATTATCAGACGTTCTGACATTAATCGCAGTTGTAGGATCAGATTTGTGCTGATTGTTTATTATAAAGACACCAACGCCCACGAGCAAGAGTACGAGCACGGCAATGATAGCATACAAAAGGGTATTGTTAGAGCCAACATTAGTCACTTCCTTCCTATATTTTGGTTCCGGACGAGGTATTCTTGGTTGCTCAACACGAGGCTTAATGATGGTCTGCGTAGCTTCAAGGACAACTTTAGGACGAGGTTTTTGCACATTACTGCCACTGAGATAGCGAAGGAATTCGTCAGCCGACGCCATTCTGTTACGCTTCAACGGCTCCATTGCCTTGACTATTGTGTCAATCGATGTCTGGCTGATGCCCTTTGTTTGTAATACATCAAGCGGCAAGCCTTCATTTCCTACGAAGTTAGCATTAGGAGGAGTCTTGCCTGTCAGGAGTTTGTAATAGGTAGCGCCGAGTGCATAAATGTCGGTCTGAGGAGAGTAATCGCCTACACCACCCACCATATATTGCTCCATCGGAGCATATCCTTCGCTGATGCCGACAGGCGTAGTGCTGGTCTGATTGCCAGTGATCTGGTCGTACTGCTTAGAGAGTCCGAAGTCTATAAGCATAACGTTTCCTTCGCCATCAAGCATGATATTCGCTGGCTTGATGTCAAGATGGTTCATGTTCTGCTTATGGATATAGCCCAAAGCGTTGGCTATCTGCACGATGTAGTGGCGTGCTTCTGGCTCTGACATATAGCCGACATGCTTGAGTTTGTCAGCGAGTGAACCTCCGGTTGCATACTCCATGACGTAATAAGCCGTACCATTCTCCTCGAACACGTCTATCACCTTGACGATGTTAGGATGTATCAGCTTAGCGATATTACGGGCTTCTTTAAGGAATTTCTCACGGAAACGGTCAATCATCTCGCGGCTTCCTTCCGTTCCGACGGTAACATAGCTGCTCTCTTCGTCACGATTACAGAATTCCTTCATGAAGAATTCCTTGATTGCTACCTTACGTTCAAGATTGGTTTGCTCTGCCAGATAGGTTATTCCGAAGCCTCCCTGACCAAGTATTTTCTCAAGTCTGTACTTTCCTCCTTGAAGAGTTGACCCTATTTTCAGTTGCATTGCGTATTAATGTTTTTAGTATTCTTCAAAATCACACCTCATCCAATATGCTCAGATACCTTTCTAACGGTATGCCACGATAGCGGTCTGGCATGTCCTTGTTCTTGTCTATCAGCGTGCGAACGATGTCCATTGCGCGACGAGTGCTTAGCTTTAGTTCCACACCATTGAGCAGATTGCCGATGACAACGGCAGAGAAAATGTCGCCGGTGCCTGGTATTCGGACGGGGATTTCTTCATAAGTGAGAAGGAAAGCTTCACCAACTTCCTCTCCTTTTGAGTGGTTTGGGGAGGCATTATAGCCCACAACGGACATGTGACCATCTACCGGAATGCTCGTGATTAGCACCGAACGTGAACCCATTTCGCGCAGTTTGTCCACCAGTGCGTATGCTTCCTCACGGGTGATTCCCTCTGGATGGTACGGTGTATCAGTAAGATAGCATGCCTCGGTGTAATTAGGAAAGCAGAGATGGGCTACGCTTATCATCTGTCGCATAGCGTTGATTGTGGCCTGACTGATGCCATTATAGAGCTTGCCTTCATCTCCCATGATAGGGTCAACGTAGATGGCGGTGCCGTTGGTCAGTGCTTGTTCGCGGCAGTAGGCTGCAATGATGCGGGCTTGTTGCTCGGAAGCCATGAAGCCGGTGGCTATGGCATCGTACGTGAAACCGAGCTCTTTCCAGACGCGGAAGGAGTCTTTTATGTAGTCGGTGGTCTCGAGTAGAGAGAACTTTCCATACTCAAGGTTGTTGGAAACGAGGGCGGTCGGGAGATTGAACGTAGGGACTCCCATGTACGACAGTATAGGCAGCATTGCCGTTGTGGCAACTTTGCCGTAGCCGCAGAGGTCGTTTATGATGAGTAGTTGTTTCACTTTGGAAAGGTAAAGTGTTGATTTTTTATCTGGTTTCCTATCGAGAGGTCACGATGGTGAGATGCCTACAGCTCGACATGCTCTACCATTACGTCGTGCTTGAGGAATATCTGGGCGCATTCCTTGAAGCGTTCGGGGTTCTCGGTGGTCATGAAACGCGTGGTGCCTTGCTTGGAACAACGCTCGTCCATGTCCTTGTGGCGTGAGAAATAGTCGGCAAGACTCTCCACGACGAGGTCGCCTTGTGGCAACACTGTAATGCCTTCTGGCACAGCTTTCTGCAAGGACGACATCAGCAGCGGATAGTGGGTGCAGCCGAGAATGATGGTGTCGATTTCGGGATCCTTAGCGAGTAACTGGTCTATTCGCTTCTTAACGAAGTAGTCAGCGCCAGCACTGTCTGCCTCATTGGCCTCAACGATGGCTGCCCACAGTGGGCAAGCCTGGCCCGTAACCTTCACATCGGGGAAGAATTTGGCAACCTCCAGCTCGTAACTTCCTGAGCGAACGGTGCCTTCGGTGGCAACATAGCCGACGTGTCTCGAACGTGTTATGTCGCCAATCTGTTCTACTGTAGGACGTATCACGCCAAGGACGCGCTTGCCTTGCTCTACCAGCGGCAGTCCATCGGAATCAGGAAGCGTGATAGGACAAGGCACTGCCGTAAGGTCATTCTGCTGAATGGTACGAAGTGCCTTTGCCGACGCCGTGTTACATCCCAGTATAACGAGGTTGCAACCAAGTTCAAACAACTTGAGAACAGCCTCTCGGGTGAACTCATATACAACATCAAAAGAGCGCGAACCGTATGGGGCACGCGCATTGTCGCCAAGATACAGATAGTCATACTGCGGCAATCGCTCTTGCAATCGCTGCAGTATGGTCAGGCCTCCGTAGCCGGAATCAAATATGCCTATGGGTGAATACATTCCTCACTTAATTAATGTTGGACACTTGCATGTCCGTTTCATTACAATAGATGGTTACTACATAGCTCTTTTTTAACACAGAGACACTGAGGCTACAAATTACACGGAGAATTTAGAGTGCTATGCTGCACGTGCTTACTCCTGAATGGACCTCAAAAGACTCTGTGAACTCTGTGCTCTTTGCCTCTCTGTGTTAAAAAAAGTAAGAGACCTAAAAGATACACAGACGGTACACGAGCCAGTTCTAATAACTCTTTATCAACGACGTGATGTCATCTCCCCAAGCAGGGTCGATGTATGGGCACGCATCGTTGTCGATATTGAGAACGACGATGTAGCCATTCTCTTTTGCTGCCTTTGCAATCTTCTCGCTCAGCAGTTTCTTTACTGGTGCGAGCACATCTTCCTCTGCCTGTGCCATCAGGCGGCGTGCTTCGTCGCGGAAACGGATGTTCGATTCCATCAGCTGCTGCAGCTCTGTCTGGCGCTTACGGCGGATAGAAGCAGCAAGAGTGCTAAGGTTGTCGAGGAAATCCTCATACTTCGCATTGAACTCCTCCTCAGCACGCTGAGTCTCACCATCATACTGTACGCGGAGCTTGCTGAGTTCTTCCTGTGCCGTAATGTACTCAGGCATAGACATGAACACTTCGTTGTAGCTGAAATAGCCTATCTTCACCTGTGCCGATGCACTCTGACAAAGCACAGAACACTGAAGCACTAACAGCACTCCAAGGCAAAGAATTGTTTTTGCAAAAGACTTCATAGTTGTATAAAAATTAAAAAGAGCAGAAAGCAAACAATCAGTATCACTCACCCTTCACTTTCTACTCTTTATTTGATTGATATTAATGTCCAGAGAAACATAAAACGCCAAGTTTGCCTCATCCTATTGATTTACAACGCGATTCCTATCGTTTCATAATGCGATTCGTATTGATTCATCATGCGATTCGTATTGATTCATGTTGTAATTACTGAGTCTTTACAATGTAATTACTCAGTCTTTACAGTGTAATTACTGAGTCTTTACAACGTAATTACTGAGTCTTTACCTGATAAAAAGCTACGAATTGGTCGATGAAACATAAGCAACGAAAGGGTGAAAGATAGCCGTTCAGGACATGATCGCTATCATTTCACCCTTACGTTTTGTTCGTTTTATGCTGCAGACGCATCAGATGCGCCTTGCATTTTATTACTTCATCTTGTTGAGTTCAGCCTTAACCTCAGAAGTAACGTCCTTGCTGAGAGTCTCGCTGATGTAAGGAAGACCCATAGCTACGTCCATGATGTAAACGTAACCACCTGCCTTACCAACTGCCTTGATGGCATTCTGAAGCTTGGTCTGGATAGGCTGAATCTTCTCAACCTGCGACTTCTGAAGCTTCTGCTGGTTATCCTGATATGCCTGCTGGATAGCAGTGTACATCTTCTGGAGTTCCTCCTCTGTCTGCTGCTGCATAGTCTCGTTCATAGTAGCCCTATCCTTTTCGTACTTCTCTGCCTTGGTCTGCCATTCCTTCTGCATCTCCTGGAGCTCGTTCTCGTACTGCTTAGCCTCAGCTTCGAGTTCGCCACGAACCTTGATAAAGTCAGGCATTGACTGCATAATAGCCTGTGAATCCATGTGACCGAACTTTGCGGTCTGTGCCATTGCTGCCATTGGCAGGAGTGCCAGCAGCATGATGATAATCTTCTTCATTGTTTTTTGCTTGTTTTATTTTTATTATTTATTGATATTTTTCGATTTTACGATAATTCGATAGATCAATGTTACGATACGTCGAAGGCTCGATGCCTCGATGATTCAACTTATCAGGGACCTTACTGATAACCGAGTTTCTGCAGCACTTCGTTTGAAATGTCAACCTTTGGAGAACCATAGATGATACCGTTGTCGCTTGAACGGTCGATGACAAGCGAGTAACCACGGAGCTCAGAGACTTCTTTCACTGCGTTGTATATCTCGTCCTGAATAGGAGTCATGAGTGCTTCGCGCTTCTTAAAGAGCTCACCCTCTGGGCCAAAATACTTCTTCTTAAGGTCGGCAGCTTCCTTTTCTTTCTTCATAATGTCCTCCTGACGAGCCTTTTTCTGCTCCTGTGAGAGGAAGACTACCTCGTTCTGGTAGTTCTTATACATAGTAGCCGCCTCGGTGTTGATAGCTTCCACCTCTGCCTGCCACTTCTTGCTGACCTGAGCAATCTGCTCGTTGGCACGCTCGTATGCTGGGATGTTCTTAAGGATATACTCCATGTCGAGGAGCGCAAACTTCTGTGCAAAAAGCCCCCCACCTACTCCCCCGAGTGGGAGAGCCATAATAAATGTAAGTACGAATAATAATTTCTTTACCATAGTTGTATTATTTTTTCTTCGGTGCAAAGTTATATCTTTTTCCACAATCTATACATATAGTTTTCTATATGATAAAAGCGGATAAACCTATAAAGCATAGGGATTCCTCCCCTCGGGGAGGTCAGGAGGGGACTTCCGATTAGAACTCCTGTCCAAGGATAAAGTGGAACTGTCCGCCGCCTCTCTTTCCAAAGACTTTGTCAAAGCCGTATGCCCAGTCGATACCCATGAGTCCGACCATTGGCAGATAGATACGGACACCGACACCGGCACTACGCTTCATGTCGAATGGGTTAAAGTACTTAGGCTCTGTCCATGCATTACCGGCTTCAGCAAATGTAAGACCATAGATGGTAGTATTGCCAAGAAGGAACGGATAGCGCAATTCGAGTGCGAAACGGTCGTAGGCATAACCGGAATAATTGTATGGAGTGAGTGCGCCATTCTCATAACCACGGAGTCCAATGGTCTCTTCGGCATAGGTTGTAGAATAGCCTGTCATGCCGTCACCACCCATATAGTAGGTCTCGAAAGGAGACTTCTTATACTTATTGAAATGTCCGAGAATACCCATTTCTACACGAGTCATGAGCACTAAACACTTTGTGCCGGCAGTAAGGGCTGTATAAGTCTTTGACTTAAACTTCCATTTGTGATACTCTATCCACTTATACTTCTCCTGTTGTTCCTTCTGGAAGGTAGGCGATTGTTGGTTTAAGGCAAGGTTCTGATAGTTTACGCCGTCCCAAAGCGACCATGGTGGGGTGATGGAAAGTGAGAGTTCGAATTCTGAACCCTTACGAGGGAAGAGCTGATTATCTACCGAATGACGTGTCAGCGCAAAGTTAAGGTTCAGGTTGTTACAGTTACCTGAAGAAACGAGGAAGTATCTCCAGTTGCTCAACATGTAGCGTGTGAAGGCGAGAGAGACAGAGAGCTGGAAGTAATCGTCAGGCCAACGCAGGCGCTTTCCCCATCCTACACTTGCTCCGAAGAGCTGGATGTACTTGTCTGGATCATAGAAATTCTCGTAGCTATTCCATCCGCCGTAGCCGTAACCATAGCTGCCGTAGCCATAAAGATAGTTATAATAGTTGTTCTGCCAAGCACTATTATAATATGTAGAGCTAACATCGGTCTGGCGAGAGAAGAATGCTCCAATGTTGAACTGTACAGGACGCTTGCCTCCAAACCAGCCTGTAGCATAGTTTACGTTATACGACTGGTAGTAGGTACCATTGGTCTGGGCACCGATAGACATGGTCTCGCCATCGCCAATAGGCATGATTCCGCGGTGCTCCTTGTTCTTATTGAAGAGGTTGGCCATAGAGAAGTTGTTCAGTTTCAGACCGACTCGGCCAATGATACCCGTCTGTCCCCATCCGAGAGAAAGCTCAACCTGGTCGTTAGACTTAGAGACAAGGTCCCAGTTGATATCTACTGTGCCATCCTCGTAGTTAGGTTTCACGTCAGGATTGATCTGCTCTGGGTCGAAGTGTCCCATTGTTGCGAGTTCTCGTGCAGTACGCTGGAGGGCGTCCTTAGAGAAGAGATCGCCTGGTTTCGTACGCAACTCACGACGGATAACCTTCTCATACACACGGTCATTACCATTGATTCGCACGCGGTTGATGTGCGCCTGCTGTCCCTCAAAGATACGCATCTCGAGGTCGATGGAGTCGCCTACGACGTTGACCTCAGTAGGCTGGAGGTTGTAGAAGAGGTAACCGTTGTTCCAATACATATTGCCGACAGCGTCTTCATCATCCGAAAGGCGCTTCTTCATAAGCTTCTGGTTATATACGTCGCCCTTCTTCATGCCGAGAAGTGCCTCGAGCTGACTGGTGTTATAGACAGTATTGCCAACCCACTTGACGTTACGGATGTAGTATTTCTGTCCCTCGTCCACCTTGATATACACGTCAACGTGGTTGTCATCGTAAGGTGTCACGCTATCAACAAGGATGACAGCGTCGCGGTAACCATACTCGTTGTACTTGTCGATGAGGTTGTTCTTATCCTCCTTGTAACGCTCTGGGGTATATTTCTTTGCCTTAAAGAAAGAGTAGAACTTACCGGCCTCGTTGGTCTTTGACAGTGCACCCTTGGTGAAGATAGTACCCTTGATCTTCTTGAGAGGCAGTTTCTCATTACCGTCGATGTGGATTTCGTGAATCTTCATCTTCGATTTCTTGTCTATCTCGATATCAAGGATGACCATGTTCTTCTGCGAAACGTCATCGCGCTGGCGTATCATGATCTCCGCATTGTTAAAGCCTTTATCGTCAAAGTATTTCTTTGCGAGTTTCTTTGCACGGTCAATCATGTTCGGAGTGATCTGAGCACCCTTCAGAAGACCTAACTTCTGCTCCATGTCTTCACGCTCAGACTTCTTGATACCAATGTAGTTGATAGTGGAAACACGTGGGCGTGTCTTCAGATAGATGTGCAGATAGACCTTGTCACTGACAAGAGAGTCGGCGCCAATGCTTACGTCAGAGAACAATCCATGACGCCAATATCTCTTTACGGCGTCAGTAATCTCGTTGCCAGGCAGAGAGATTGACTGGCCGACAGAGAGGCCGGAGATATTAACAAGCATATAGTCTTCGTAACCCTCGACACCAGTTACGGTGAGTCCGCCTATCTTTACGCTACGCGGATTGCCGGTGTACGATATCTCAGGATTAACGATTTTGTCCTGTGCTACAGAGTGAAGAATGAAGAGTGAGGAGTGAAGCGTAAGCATCACCGCAAACATCAACAATCTTTTTGTCACTGTCAAATTCATTATATATATATAATATGGTGTAAATTTAATTATTCTTCGTTTTCTACCTGCTCTTCGGTCTTGCCGTAACGGCGCTGTCTGCTCTGGTAGCTTTCTATTGCCTTATGGAGGTCTTCCTCGTTGAAGTCAGGCCAGAAGGTATCGCAGAAGTAGAGTTCTGAGTAGGCTATCTGCCACAGCAGGTAGTTGCTGATGCGTAGTTCGCCACCAGTACGGACGAGGAGGTCAGGGTCTGGCATGAAGGATGTCTGCATGTGCTGCGAGATAAGCTCTTCTGTCACCTCTTCCGAAGGTATGCCAGCAGCAACGATTTCCTGACACGCATTGGCCATTTCCCAACGACTCGAATAGCTGAGTGCTACAACCATCGTCATGGCATCGTTCGCTGCGGTATGCTCTTCTGTCTCACGGAGTTTCTGCTGCACGTCCTTTGGCAGACGCTTCATATCGCCAATGACACGGAATCGCACATTATTCTTCATGAATATCTCGTCCTCAAGGGCTGTGAGTACAAGTCCCATAAGGGCTGAAATCTCGTCAGCAGGACGGTTCCAGTTCTCTGTTGGGAATGTGTAAAGCGTCAGATACTTCACACCTAAGCGTACACACTCTGACGTAATGCGGCGTACGGTGTCCACACCTGCCTGATGTCCGTAAGAGCGTGGCTTGCCTTGAGCCGTGGCCCATCTGCCGTTGCCATCCATGATGATGGCTATATGCTGTGGTATATTGTTCTTATCCATTCGTATTACCTTTAATGTAGTTTGCATCACCAGTCGTCCTTGTTGCAGGTAGGACATTTTGGCGAAAAACTGTATGTAAGTGTCAGACGCAACGATGAGTAGCAGTCTGTATTCTTGAACACTCCAGAACTTTCGATGTGATATGGGTCTTCTGCACCGTCAAGCATATCACTCAAAGAGAAATGCACGCCCCACTCTACTCCGAGATTCAGCCTTTCGCCTATCTTGTACTTAACGCCGAGACCAATAGGCAGGTTCATCGTGGCGTCGGTCTTTGGGTCTCCCATCGTCACTGTTGCACCAAGTCCGACGAAGAAGAATGGTGTCAGGCGTACTGCTCCTCGGTAGTCGCGGCCTGTTCCGTAAGGCCAGAAGTTGTACTCGTAGGTTGCGTTGAGGTCTATCAGTGAACGACTGAAGATGTATGGGTCTGTTGCATAGTCGGGATAGTAAGTTGTGGCGTCGCGACTCGAACCTTTCATCTGCCCGTATCCTAAGTCCAGCTTCAGTGCGCTGTAGGGAGTATAGACATGGCGGAACAGGATGCTTGCAGCCGGTTGGAAGTTGCTGACCAGCGAACCGTTGAAGTCGCCCATATAGTTTGTCAGTCCCACACCCACGCCTATCTCTCGTTTGTAGGTAGGTTCATCCTGTGCCTTCATGCTGACGAAGGGCAACAGGAGCAGGATGAGCAGGATTGTTCTGACTGTTTTCAACTTATTCGTTATTTGCTTTTATATAACAAATTGTTACTTATGCAGTATTCTCCTCCCCTTGGGGAGGGCGGGAGGGGCTAATTCTATTCCCAAGTCCATGAACTGAAGTGGCCTCGCCATACCTCGCCGTATGTTCCACCGATGATCCAGAATCCGGTATTGCCATCAGCAACCATAGCAAACGACATCGGATTGCTTCTGAAATTCTCTGGGAGAGAGAAGCGTGGGTCCTTCCACCAGTTAAGGGCGTCGTCCCAAGAATAGTAGAAACCATAGTTGCTAACTGCCGTTCCGCCGTCTGCCGAAACAGAACCGAGCATCAGAAGACCTTTGCCGTAAGGGATGGCTGACAGGTTAGCGAACTTAGGAGCGTGGTGCCAGGTGGTGTTGTCGAATGGTTGGAACATCCATGACTGTGAGTTCTCAGGCGAACTGTTGTCCACAACCTTGGTCCATATCATTGGAGTTGCGTCGCTGGCATTGTCTCTGTTACCGATGATTGTCACCTTGTCGATATCGCTATTCACGAGAGATGGCACGCAGAATCCACTTATTCCGCTCTGTGGAAGGTAGGCAGCGTCGGCATCAAGTGCATCGACCGTCCATGCAGAAGCATTGAGATCGGAACGCAGAATCTGTCCGCTTATGCTCAGTGCATATACTTCTGAACGTGAAGCGGCAAGCATACTCTTGAACTCTGACGATTCGCTTGTCACGCTCCATGTAGCAGCATCAGCCGATTTGTACACCTTGCCATCGGCAACGGCATAGACAGTCTGGGCTGTTGTGGCAAATGTTGGCATCGAAGCGAATGGAACAGCGAGTTCGTCCCATGCATTTCCATCAGAAACCTTACTTGTAAACATCTTGACTGCGCCATTGTTCACACCGCATACGAAGAGGTTTCCTGCAAGGCAGAAGGCCTTGATGCCTTCAAGTTGAGCTATCTGGGCGCAGTCGTTCTTCTTTGTCCAGTAGAGTTTGTTAGCATCTTCGCTATGAACACGGATATCAACGGTGTACGACTTATTCCACGAACCATCGTTAGAATAAACCTTAATGACACGAGGTTTTGAGAAATCGAGCGAGTCGGTTGATGTAATTGCCGAAAGGCTGTCAGAGGTAAGGCTCTGGATGAGGGCAACACCTCCATTGCGTGTTGCGATGTTTACGAGGCACTTTTTGATATTTGTGCCGTTAGGAAGGGAGTCAACATTGTAGATGAGTCCTTTTGTCTGATCGATACTGAAAGCATACATCGAACCTGTAACGGTAGTAACATAAGTAGAATCGGCTCCACTCTTGCTCTTCGTATGCACTGTACGTGATAACGAACCAAGAGAGAATGAAGTGATAGCAGCATCGTCATAGCGAATGATTTCCGTGTCTGAATCGGTGAGACACGAGGTCATGAGAGTCAGTACTGCCATCAACACGAATATTATCGAATATCTATTGCTCATTTTTTGTGCGTAATTATAGAATTTAGCTGCAAAATTACTCATAATTATTGAGAAAAAGTAGATTTCACATCTTTTATTATTTAATTTATAGAATAAAATGTGTATTTTTAAATTCTATTAGCATATTTATGACACTTGTTATCTACTCTTGCCACTGCTTTTTCAACATAAAGGCACGAAGCACACAGAGTTCACAGAGATTTTTGGTGACCATGCGATGTAGTTATTCTCCTACGTTTTCTGACATTTACATACACAGATTGTAATTGGTATTGATTCATCGACCGTTTACTATTGATTCACCCTCCGATTAGCATTGATTCACCCACCGATTCAATACCTTTCGGTCACTCACTCAATACCTCTTAGTTTTCAAGAGATTACCTCTTACACCCCAAGAGATAACCTCTTACCCTCCTATCCAATACCTTTTAGGCATTGTTGTCAACTATTAACTGATAATTATCGGTTCTGCGTCAATTTAGTGGCAACTTGTCGCTCGCCTGGGGGCCGATATCTTGATAACCGGTTGCGCCGAATGAAATGGCGCTGCCGGATAAACGATAAAGAAAGATTCAGCGTCTGGAAGACGCTACAGCAACCAGCATCAAGGTTGCGTCCTCCAGACGCTGTGATAAGATTCTCATAACCCGGGCACTGCGTACCCGGTTATAGACCGCCTCTGCGAGGTTGTATCGGCCTCCAGCCGAATCATGAATTGCCACTAAATTGACGCAGAAACTCTGTGTTTTGTGTGTTTTACCGTCACCGTCACCATTTGCGCGTATGTGCTTGTGTATAAAGGAAATAGGTGGGTGACGGTACTTTGTCTTACCGTCACCTTACCGTCACCTTCCAGTACACGCTTCAGGTAAACGTTTTTGCGATTACGCAATGCAAGAAAGCCAATGATTTGTTACCTTTCGCTACCATGTTTTGAGAGAAAGGAAGGGTAAGAGGTATTGAGTGAGATTACTGTTATGTACAAAACAGAGCAGTGTTAAGTACAAAACAGAGCAGTGTTAAGTACAAAACAGAGCAGTGTTAAGTACAAAACAGAGCAGTGTTAAGTATGAAACAGAGCAGTGTTAAGTACAAAACAGAGCAGTGTTAAGTATGAAACACTGGGCTAATCAATAAAAATCGGATAAATGCTTTGGGTTAATTACAAATGCAAAGAATGAAATAGAGCATGTTTAGCATACCTGCCATCGCTAAACATTTGTTGTAATCAGCACCCTCGCAACGCAGGACTTTCAGCCATAGCATAATGGCCGGGATGACGATGAGCATCGGAAGCGAATAACCGAATGCAAGGAAGGCAAACAAAGGCATTAGCATAATGACTAAAAGCATGAGCATCTCGCCCGCCTTCTTGCCGAATCTGACTGGCAGTGTCCGTTTGCCTACGGCTCTGTCTGAGTTTATGTCACGGAGATTGTTGATCAGAAGCACGCACATAGAAATAAATCCGCTGACACCACCTGCATAGAACGATGGTAGCAGCAAGGGCCAAAGTTCAGACCATGACATCTCGATGCTGCCGAAGAATGGCGTTGACACACCGTAGATGGATGCCAACTGCAGGAACGAAGTGCCGCTACTTGCTATGACACCATAATAAAGAAAAACGAAGATGTCTGCTATGCCAAGATATGAAAGTGAATGGCTCGTTGCCGTATAAAGCCATGCAAAGAGTAGGGCAGAGAGTCCGATGGCCAGCACTACCCATCCACCTGTGATGACGAGTATAAGTCCGCCGCAACATGCCATGATAGCAGTCAGCATACATGCGTTGCGCATCTGGACCTCCGTCACTTCTCCTTCGGCCAATGCACGCTTGAAACCCACGCGTCCAGCCTTATCCGTACCACGAAGAAAATCGTAGTAGTCGTTGATGAGGTTTGAGAGAATCTGCAGGGCAAGAGCACAGAAAACAGTGGCGCATGCCGTCAAGATGCTGTAGATGCCAGTGACGTAGAGGGCTACAAGTACAGGTGTCAGGGATGCGAAGAGCGTATGCGGACGGATTATGCGAAACCAAAGGAGGACCCTCCCCAGACCTCTCCCTGGGAGGGACGCATTGTTGTTGGTATTTAAACTCTTAGTATTTTGCATATTACGAGTTACTCTCTTGATGGTAGGTTACTGCTGCGGCTTTGTTGCTGTGTAGATAGTTGTTATGCCGAAGGTTAGTGGACGGAACTTTACGTTCTTGAAACCGGCAGCCTCAATGTGGCGAACCATCTCTTCACCCCAGATGAATTCCTTCACACTCTTATTCAGATAACTGTAGGCAGTCTGGTCCTTGCTGACGATTCTGCCAATGAAAGGCAATATATGCGAGAAGAAAAGATCGTAACCGAAGCGGATGATAGGGTTTGTAGGATACGAAAACTCAAGTATGGCAAGTTGTCCGCCTGGCTTCAACACACGGTTGAACTCCTGCAAACCCTTGTCAAGATCAGAGAAGTTGCGCACACCGTAGGCACAAGTCAGCGCATCGTATTCCTTGTCACCGTATGGCATCTCGAGCGCACTGCCCAGATCAAAGGCGACCTTACCAGCCAATCCAGCCTTTGCCACCTTTTCCTCACCTATGCGCATCATCTCCTGCGAGAGGTCAATGCCCTGGATGAAGTCAGCCTTCCCCTGCTTCATTATCTCAAGCGAGAGGTCGGCAGTACCTATTGCCACGTCCAGCAGACGTTGGCAATGTGTGATTCCGGCAACGGTCTTGCGTCGCCATGAGCGGTCGATGTTGAGCGACAGCAGGTGGTTCAGAGTGTCGTAAGTGCCAGCTATGCGGTCAAAGAGTCCGCCTATATTTTTCTTTTCGTCCATTGTTTGCTTTGTTAAATTTACGGCAAAGTTACTGTATTTATGCCATACGGCAAAGAAAAAGCACGAAAAAGTTGCTTGTCTGCGATATTATTTGTACTTTTGTCAAGAATTAAGGTGGGTTCAGTTGATTACCACCTTCGGTTATAATCAAGTCTTACTTATGATAAAGAATATAATTTTTGACCTTGCCGGTGTAGTCCTAAACCTCAATCTCGAGCGCGATACAGAAGCGTTGCTGAGTGTAGGCCTGCCAGATTTTGAACAGTGTCTGCTACGTCCCGAAATAGTTAAACCAGCTTTAGGCTATCTAAATGGACTGATTTCAGAGAGCGAATTCCTTGATGGCATACGCAGTCAGTGCAGCCCAGATGCTACTGACGAACAGATACTTGCAGCAATGGATGCCGTTCTTGACGATGTTCCTGCAGAACGCCTTGCTACGATAGTGTCGCTGAGGGAGAAGTTTCGTGTGTTCCTGCTAAGCAATATCTACGAAAAGGCGTGGCTTTATGCTGTCGGTGAGATAGAGAAAGCAGGCTGTTCCGTAGGCGAATGCTTCGAACAGACGTTCCTTTCCTACGAAATGATGCTGGCAAAGCCAGACCCGCGCATCTTTGACGCAGTTGTAGAGGCAACGGGAATAGTGCCGGAGGAGACTCTCTACTTTGATGATTCGCGAGAGAACGTAGAGGCAGGCCGACGCTTAGGTTTCCAATCGGTGCTTGTACCCATGAATCACCTTGAGGATGTCCTTATGCCATCCTTGAGTGTGTGATGTGGTAACTCCTACAAAAAGTGTTAAAAAAGAAATGAATTGCTGCCTATGGTTTGCAAGAATGGATAGATTATCGTAATTTTGTGGAGTGTTTAATAAATTTAATAATGTAAAGCTATGAACAAGAGATTGACACGTTCCAACAATAAAATGATAGCAGGAGTATGTGCTGGCATTGCCGAATATATGGATGTTGACCCAACCGTTGTGCGTCTTGCCTATGCCGCTTTGTCTATCTTTTCAGCTGGTTTCCCTGGAATCATACTGTATTTTGTTTGTATGATTATTATCCCAGAGCAAGGCAGAGTATAGTTAACAGTTAACTGTAAACTAAGTAGTTACGATATCTATATCGCTCTTTAGAACAAAGGAAAATAACAAATAATAATGAAAAAATATCTTTTAGACCTTACAGTCAAGGCTGTGGAGCACATCAACGAGAAGTATGTGCTGCTGCGTCTTACTGATGACAAACCGTTGCCGGACATGGTTCCAGGACAGTTTGTGGAGTTGCGTGTTGACAACTCACAGACAACATTCCTGCGTCGCCCTATTTCTATCCATTTCGTTGATCGCGAACAGAACGAGCTTTGGCTGCTTGTTGCTGTTGTAGGCAACGGCACACGTGGCCTGGCAAACCTGAAAGCAGGTGATAAACTCAATACGCTGTTGCCTTTAGGCAATGGTTTCACAATGCCTGCTGACGGCAATCTGCTGCTCGTTGGCGGTGGAGTAGGAGTGGCACCGCTGCTCTATGCAGGCCTGATGGCAAGCAGTCGTGGTGTTAATGTCACCTTCCTGCTCGGCGCACGTACAGCAAACGATCTGCTTGAGTTGGACGAATTCAAGAAGTACGGTCGTGTGTTGCTTACCACAGAGGATGGTTCTGCACCAGAGGGTATGGCTGACGTAACAGAGCAAGGTTTTGTAACACAGCACTCTATGTGGCAGAATGCTTCGTTCGGACAGGTCAGTGTGTGTGGTCCTAAGCCAATGATGGTGGCTGTGGCAAAGGCATCGCGCGAGAGAAACCTTCCATGTGAGGTGTCACTCGAGAACATGATGGCGTGCGGTTTGGGCGCATGTCTCTGTTGTGTGGAGAAGACCAGCGATGGCAATAATGTCTGCGTATGCAAGGAAGGCCCAGTGTTTGATATCGATAAGTTGAACTGGTAACAAGCGATTAGCAAAATGGCAAATCTTAATGTAAACATAGGTGCGCTGCAACTCAAGAATCCAGTCATGACAGCAAGTGGCACTTTCGGCTACGGACTGGAGTTTGCAGACCTCGTACCGCTGAACGAAATAGGTGGTATCATCGTCAAAGGAACAACCCTAAAGCCACGCCAGGGCAATGATTATCCACGTATGGCAGAGACAGCACAGGGCATGCTGAACTGTGTCGGCCTGCAGAACAAGGGCGTGGACTATTTCTGCGAGCATATCTATCCACAGATAAAGGATATTGATACGCAGATGATAGTTAACGTAAGTGGTTCGTCGCCAGAGGATTATGCTGAGTGTGCAGCACGTGTTGCAACACTTGACAACATCCGCGCCATAGAACTTAACATCTCATGTCCTAACGTCCGCGATGGCGGTATGGCGTTCGGTGTAACCTGTGAAGGAGCATCAAGTGTGGTGAAGGCAGTGCGTAAGGCTTATCCAAAGACGCTCATCGTCAAACTGTCGCCTAACGTGACAAGCATCGTAGATATAGCAAAGGCTGTTGAGGCAGAAGGCGCAGATAGTGTGTCGCTTATCAATACCCTGATGGGTACAAGCATTGACATAGAGCGAAGACGCTTCAACCTGAGTATAGGAACAGGCGGACTCAGTGGTCCTTGTGTCAAACCGGTTGCTTTGCGCATGGTCTATCAGGTGGCAAAGGCAGTGAATATCCCTGTTGTTGGCCTTGGCGGCATCTCTACTCCTGAGGATGCCATCGAGTTCTTCATGGCAGGTGCTACAGCCATTGAGATTGGTACAGCCAACTTCCTTGATCCTGCTGTAACAAAGAAGGTGAAGGATGGCGTCAACCTTTGGCTTGATAATCATGGTGTTAAGGATATTCACGAAATCATTGGCGTACTCTAACGTCTAACGTTTGAACTACTCACGCTATGTTGATGGCGTAGAATCAAGATGAAGAAAAACAAGAGAACATCTACTTTAGATACAAAGAGCACTATCGTTACTGTCTTTCTGATTGTGGCGATAGTGCTCGGTCTGTATTTCTGGACTTACGGAACGCTGGACGATTCGTATGAGAGTGCGTCTGCAAGAACTAATGTTAATGCGCCCCAGCGTCATGGTTCGGCAAGCAATTCAGCATCAGACAGCAAACCGGCAGAACAGAATGCGAAGGACGGATACGAGATACCTGCTCCACTAAAAGACCGTCCTGAGCAGATAGTCAGGCACAAAGGCTACACCCTGTCATACAACAGCACCCACAATACGCCAAACTGGTCGGCATGGGCGCTTACTGCTTCACACACTCGTGGGCATCTTGACCGTGAGCAGAAGTTCTGGGCAGATCCACAGATTCCTAAGACCAACAGGGTTGACTTCTATGAGTATAAGGATAGTGAGTATGACCGTGGTCACATGTGTCCTGCTGGCGACATGAAGTGGGACGAGCAAGCCATGCATGACTGCTTCTATATGTCTAACATGTGTCCTCAGGATCACACTCTGAACAGTAGTACCTGGGGCAACCTGGAGAATGCCTGCCGAGTGTGGGCACGTACTGAAGGCATCGTGTATATCGTTTGTGGACCGGTCTATAAGAGCAGGAAGAGCCATCGTCGGATAGGCATTCACCACAAGATAGATGTCCCGGAGGGTTTCTTCAAGGCAGTGCTCTCGCTGCGTAAGGGTAGGGAGAAGGCAATCGCCTTTTACTTTGACAACGTGCCAACGACAAAGCACTACCGTGGTTTCTGCATGTCTGTCGATGAAATTGAGAAGATGATAGGCATGGATCTCTTCCCAAAGGTGGACGACGGACTTGAGAAACGCATAGAAGCAAAATGCAACATCAACGATTGGGCACAGTAAACAGAATCGTTATACAGTAAATCGGGAGATATCTGCCAGATGGTTTACATCTGCGGATATCTCCCGATTTTTTATTGTCTAAATTATTAATTATTAATTATTCATTATTAATTATTCATTAGATGATGCCGCCCTTACCAAGCACGATGAGCATTACGTATCCTAATGCCATACCTGTTACGCCCATGATAATGCCGACCTTCATCATGTCCTGCTGACTGATCATGCCAGTAGAATGAGCAATGGCGTTTGGAGGGGTAGAGATAGGCAGAATCATTGCGAGCGATGCAGAGAGCGCGATACCAATGAGCAGAGGCGAAACACCACCGAGTGGGGCAAGGTTTGCTGCTGCTGCAGTACCTACGACGGTAAGGATTGGCACGAGAAGTGCTGCTGTTGCAGTGTTCGAAATGAAGTTAGAGAGGAGGTAACACAGCATACCTGAGCCGATGAGCATGAGCAGAGCTGGCCACTCCTTGAATGGGATTGCATCAATCATGTGTGCAGCAAGGTTTGTGTCCTGCAGCGCTACGCCGATAGCGAAGCCACCTGCAACCATCCAAAGTACAGACCAGTTAATCTCCTCCAGGTCACGACGGGTGATGATTCCGCAAGCACAGAACACACCAACAGGAAGCATAGCAACTACGTTTGAGTTGACACCAGTAACCTTATCGCCCACCCACAGGAGAATGGTTGCTGCGAATGTGATATAGACAACGATGCTGCGCCAGTCCTTCTTTGTCTCGCCTTCGATGTTAAGTTCAATGTTCTTCTGTGTGAATGGGAACATCTTGAGCAGTACGAACCATGCGAAGATGAGCAGAACGATAGCCAGAGGGAACATGAACATCATCCATTCGCCGAAACCGATGTTGAGATTCAGACCAGCAGGATCATTCAATGCCTTGAGTGCTATAGCGTTTGGAGGTGTACCGATAGGAGTGCCGATGCCACCGATGTTTGCTCCGATAGGGATGGCCATTGCAAGAGCGATGCGTCCCTTGCCAGAAGCAGGAAGCTGCTTCAGTACTGGAGTAAGGAAGGTAAGCATCATGGCTGCAGTTGCAGTGTTACTGAGGAACATTGAGAAGAGTCCGGTAACGAGGATGAAACCAAGCAGGACAGTCTCAGAACGAGTGCCGAAAGGTTTCAGCAACACCTTTGCCAGCATCACGTCAAGTCCCGACTTGGTGGCAGCGATGGCTATGATGAAACCACCGATGAACAGCATGATGATAGGATCGGCAAAGCATGCCATTATCTTCTTGTAGGATATGAGTTCGCCTAATTGTGCTTCGTCATATCCTTTTACAAAGCAGAAGAGGCTGGAGTCGCTACACGTGAACAGCAACATCACTACGACTGCCACTGACGTTGACCACGATGGGATGCCTTCAAGAATCCACATCAGCGAAGCAAACGCGAAGATCGCTATCGTACGCTGCTCTGTAATGGTCAGGTTTGGAATGCCAAACGAATCGGAAGGCAGAATCCAGAGGAGCAAGGTTACTGCTACTACGAAAATTACTTTCAGTGCTTTCGCATTTGGGGTGTGTAGCGGATGGACATTTCTCTTGCGGTTGTGATATTGCTCCACAAGATGATATCCAATGAAATTCTTAAACATTTTTCTTTGTTGTTAATTTTATTGGTTTTTACAT
The DNA here is from genome assembly GCA_045643065.1 of Prevotella sp. Lineage (GTDB taxonomy): Bacteria > Bacteroidota > Bacteroidia > Bacteroidales > Bacteroidaceae > Prevotella. Next base: position 28,884 of record JAZUKC010000033.1, on the reverse strand, counting down.
TCTATACTTTTTCGACGTGCAAAATTACAAAAAAAAAATGAGACATGTATATTTATTCATGTTTAATGACACGCTATTAAATGAAAATGTAACACATATTGGCGTTTTATTATCTTATCTCAATAATAATTTTAGTGTTTCTTTGCTATCTTGTTTTTTTTTCTTAACTTTGCAACGCAACTCTATATTATTTTAGAACGTATGAAAAAGACCTTTGCCCTTGTGGCACTAATGATGGCGTTGGCTATTGATTCGGCTGATGCACAGGCACAGATGCTTACGCCAGAAGGATGGGAAACCATCATGGAAGAGTCTGCTGACCTCGACAAAGACGGCATAAACGATGTTGTTCAGATAGTTCGTTCGCTGGACGAAGAACATACAATGAAGCGTGAAGACGGGTATGTCTATAATTTCAACGAACCTGTCCTGAAGATATGGCATGGCTCTGCGGACGGTAAATTCGCGTTATGGAAAGAGGTGAAGGACTTCCTTCCTGCAAGCGAAGAGTTCGTTACATGGGACAATGCAATAAGCATTACGCCTAAAGGAGCAATCATTGTGTCCACATCATCGTTCGCTTCGGCAGGCAGTTGGTCAAGCGATACCTACTCGCATACATACCGTTACCAGAACGGGGACTTCTATCTGATAGGCGCTGACGCACAAAGTCTGATGCGAAACACGCTTGATGTCATTGAGGTAAGCTGGAATTTCCTGACGGGAAAGCAACAGGTCAAGAGATATAACGTAGGTGTTGAGAACAGCAAGCATAAGGAACGAGAGACATGGAAGACGATTGGCAAGAAACCGTTGCGCAGACTCGGCACAGTGAGCATCTACGACTACCAAGTCGAATGACAACCCTGAATGCTGCGAATAGCAACCCTGAATGCTGCGATTACTACCCCTAAACGCTATGAATGACAACCGAATACGTTATGAAAAACTATGGCATCCATAACGAACAGAACGAAAAAACGCCGTCAACCAATTGCGTAGTTGACGGCGTTTTATATTGAATGGAGATGAGAAAGCTTACATGTTGCTCTTCATTTCCTCAGCGTTCTGATGAGCCTTCTCGTTTTTCTTCTGAGCCTTTTCTGCCTGAGCAGTCTGCTTCTTGCTGTTCTTGTTTGCCTTGATAGCAGTGTCGATAGTCTTCTTTTGGCGCTTAGCCTCCTTCACGGCAGTTTCTTTCTTAGCAATTTCTGCTGCGATTGACGAATCGTTAGGGTTTGCCTTCTTCTTTGCCTTAAGAGTCTTTATCTCAGCATTAAGAATGTCAATCTTGTTGTCCAGTTCATCACTGACAAGCTCATTGCTCTTGCCGGCCATTGAAGCGTTGCCTGCCTTCAGACGCTCTGCATCCTTTGAAGCAGACTCATTCTTCTTCTGTGCCTTCTCGGCCTCCTCAGTTTCCTTCTTGCTTGTCTTTGCTGCCTTGATAGCAGCGTCAACAGTCTTCTTCTGATCCTTTATCTTCTTCAGTTCAGCCTCTTTTGATGCCTTCTCTGAAATGAGGTCTGTGTTGGTTGGTTCTGCCTTCAACTTAGCCTTGAGAGTCTTTACTTCTGCACTAAGAATCTCAATCTGGCTTTTGAATTCCTTACTCAACTGCTCGTTTGATTTTGTACTCTGAGCGAATGTCAGTGCTGGTATTGCGATGAAAGCAAATGCAGCAATTACAGTTTTAATGTTCATAATCAACTTAAAAATTAATGGTTTACACTTCTTTCAATTTACAAAAGTAATACTTTTTGCTGAACTAAGTGTAAACCAGTGATGTTAATTAAGTTTTTTTTATATTACGCATTGCAGAATGTAAGGTTTCCATCCTTTGCGCTGACCTTTATAGGATGGTCCGTGGAAACGGTTCCTGCGAGCAACTGTCGTGACAGTTCGTTGAGCAGAAGGTGCTGGATGGCACGCTTTACAGGACGTGCGCCGAAGTCAGGATCATAGCCTTCGTGTGCCAATACCTTGATAGCCTCTTCGTCAATGTCAAACTCAAAGCCCTGGCTGCTCAGCATCTCGCCCACCTTCTTGACCTGAAGACGGACCACCTCCGTAATCTCTGCCTCAGAGAGTTTGTGGAAATCGATTATCTCGTCTATACGATTCAGGAACTCTGGACGCATGATGGCATGCAGATGTTCACGCTTAGCGTTGGACGTCATGATGATAATCGTGTTCTTGAAGTTTACCGTACTGTCCTTGTTGTCGGTCAGACGACCGTCATCCAGCACCTGAAGCAGGATGTTGAAAACATCAGGATGCGCCTTTTCTATCTCATCAAAGAGCACCACACTGTAAGGTTTGCGTCGCACAGCCTCAGTCAACTGGCCACCCTCGTCATATCCGATGTATCCCGGAGGCGCACCTATCAGACGCGAGACGCTATACTTCTCCTGATATTCAGACATGTCTATACGCGTCATCATGGTCTCGTCGTTGAAGAGATAGTCGGCAAGAGCCTTTGCCAGTTCTGTCTTTCCTACACCCGTTGTGCCAAGGAAGATGAAACTTGCGATAGGACGTTTCGGATCCTGAAGCCCTGCACGCGAACGCCTTACGGCATCAGAGACAGCGATGATAGCATCTTCCTGACCGATGACACGCTTATGCAGCTCTTCCTCAAGGTGTAGAAGCTTCTCTCGTTCGCTCTGCATCATCCTTGCCACAGGTATTCCCGTCCAGCGTGCCACTACCTCTGCTATGTCGTCGGCATCAACAGCGTCGTCCCATTTGCTGCCGTTTGGCATCGTGCCACAGTCCTTTTCCAGAACGCTTAGCTCCTGCTGAATCTTCGGAATGGAAGAATATCTGATTTCAGCAACACGTCCGTAGTTGCCGTTACGCTCTGCGTTCTCCGCCTCGAGGATAAGCTTCTGCTGCTCGTCCTTAAGCATCTGCATGCGCTGGTTGCGTACTTTCACCTTCTCCCACTCGTTCCTCATTCGCTTCTCCTCGTCCTTCAAGGTTGAGATTATCTTGTTCAACTCAGCGAGTTTGGTCTTCGTTGCGTCCGTTTCACTCTCTCCATGAGCAAGAGAAGGCTTCAGACTCTCGCGCTCAATCTCAAGCTGAGCAAGCTTTCTTGTTATCTCGTCCAGTTCCTCTGGCACAGAGTCATGCTCCATTCGCAGTTTTGCAGCCGCCTCGTCCATAAGGTCGATGGCCTTGTCTGGCAGGAAACGCTCAGAGATATAACGCTCAGAGAGTTGCACGGCAGCAATACAAGCATCATCATGGATGCGGATTTTGTGGTGCGATTCGTAGCGTTCCTTCAGTCCACGCAGTATGGCTATTGCCGAGAGTTCGTCTGGTTCATCGACCAAAACGGTCTGGAAACGACGCTCAAGAGCCTTGTCTTTCTCGAAATATTTCTGGTATTCGTTGAGCGTAGTAGCACCGACGGCTCTCAGTTCGCCACGTGCCAAGGCTGGTTTCAGTATGTTTGCAGCGTCCATTGCACCCTCAGAAGCACCGGCACCAACAAGAGTGTGAATCTCGTCGATGAAGAGAATGATCTCGCCATTAGACTGAACCACCTCGTTGATGACGCCCTTCAGACGCTCCTCAAACTCACCTTTATACTTAGCACCAGCAACCAATGCGCCCATATCGAGAGTGTATAGCTGCTTCTGCTTCAGGTTCTCTGGCACGTCTCCGCGCACAATGCGCTGAGCAAGACCTTCAACGATGGCAGTCTTGCCGGTACCTGGTTCACCTATTAATATAGGGTTGTTCTTCGTTCTCCTTGAAAGAATCTGCAAGACGCGTCTTATCTCGTCATCGCGTCCTATCACTGGGTCGAGCTTACCACGGCGAGCATCCTCGATGAGGTTCTTTGCATAGCGTGGCAAATGCTGCAGTTGATTGTTCTGATTGTTGTTCATGATTGATTGTTCCTTTCTTTTTTTTAGGTTGGGGTGATTAATAATGTCATAGACAAACGCCGGGATAAACCCGTCGTAGGGTGTCTGACACTGTTGAGGCAAAGCACGTGCCTAAAGCGAAAATGCGACAAAATGACGCCTGTTTGTGTCATTTTGTCGCATTTACCAGCATAGGAAACCATCGCAATGCTGATTATTGCTTACTTTTAGATTCTATTAGTGGACCTCCGTCTGTTGCCGATTACGGTTAGTGAACAATCTTCATCGCAGGGACATCAGTGTTCGGAAGCGAGATGATGAGCACTCCTAAGGGGAGAGACGATAAAGAAATCGTGGCAGAATCAGCATCGCGTTTGATGCTTGGCGATAGCTCAACGCCGTTTGATGCATACACCTTCAGCACCTGAGAAGGCACGATGCCCCTGACAACCACTTCTTCATGGTTGACATACTCTATGCGAATGTCATTCGCCTTTGCCTCATTCACGGCGAGGTCAATGTCCTCTTTGCCAATGAAACGATAGCTATCGACCAGCGAAGCGTTAAGCTTTGCACTCATTCTTGGCGAGGAAAGCACCATGGTATTATTAGAAAAGGAGATGTTCATCCTTTCCGGAATGAGATAAGACGTAGTGCTTCCGTTGCGCATCGTCACCTGTATCCAGGTGTTTTCTTCGCAGAATGCGCTGACAGCAAGTGTCAGAAATAATATGTTCAGGATAAAACGCTTCACTTGACGAGTCTTACTGAGAATGTGTTAGTACGAGGATATGCTATGCGATAGATATTGGCAGAGTCGAAGTAAGTGCCCATTGCCGAACTTGGAACGCCTTCAGCCTCTTCGCCAACGGCATTGGTCCAGTAGATGCCGATGCATCCACGAATCTGTATGTTGCCATCAAACGAGACACCAGTAGCTGGTACGAAGATAGAGTTTCCGTTGTTAGCAGTGATGAGTCGGCCACCAACGCCATCCCTTACTTCCCACTTCCACTTGCAGTTGTTGTACAACTCCTGCCATTCTTCAGCAGTAGGCAGACGCCAACCATTGCCCCATTTGTTTGCCAAAGAACTGGCGTCGGACCACGAAAGGCGTACGCCGTCGTCGGTAGGTTGCTCTGCTCCGAGGTTAATGTCTGCCCATTGGACAGACAGACCGAGGTCAACGGCATTGCCAACGACACCTCCAACCTCTTCGGCAGCAGGCGAATCACTGGTTGCAGTATGTGCTTTCAGTTCTACATAGTTTATCTCGTTGATGTCATACGTTATCTGCTGGCCACCTTTGAGATGTACGGTCATTTCCTGTTGAGCAAACGCTGCGGTCGTGACAGCCAGCATTACCAACATGCTAATCAAATACCTTGAATTCATATCCTTGTGATTTTAGGAACCTCAGACTTGCCGGAAGGGCATAGTGGAGTTTGTCAATAGATTTTAGTGAGTCGTGAAACGTGATGATGGAACCATTGCGTGCGTAGGTATGGATATTGCGCACGATGTCGTATGGTGAGAGAAGGCGTGAGTAGTCGCGGGTAACGAGGTCCCACATGACGATGCGATACTTCCGCTTCAGCATGTGATACTGTGCTGAACGCATCCATCCGTGTGGCGGACGGAACAGCGGACGCTCTTCGTTCTTCTCTTTTAGGTACGGTGCAATGATGTCATCGCACATCGTGATGTTCTTCTCATACGACCATATTGAGTGGCGGGCGCCACCAATATGGTTGAATGTGTGATTGCCTATTCTATGTCCTTCGTCGATAATCTGCTGAAACAGCTCAGGATATTTCCTGACATTGTCGCCGACAACGAAGAACGTAGCCTTGATGTCGAACTCCCGAAGTGTCTGCAACAGGTATGGCGTCGATTCCGGAATCGGTCCATCGTCGAACGTCAGATACACCGAATGATCATCGTTGTCCATTCGCCATAACGCTTTAGGGTATAGCCATCGCAGCCACTTGCTCGGTTGTTCTATAAACATTTATAAGTCCTCAACTATACAGTAGTGTAACTGTAACTACTCAGATTCCCTGTTTCTTAAACACAGAGACACGGAGAACACGGAGAGCACGGAGTTTTTTTGAGGACTATGCAGCACATTGTAATCCGAATGGAACTCCAAATTCTCTGTGCACTCTGTGTCCTCTGTGTCTCTGTGTAAAACACATGCTGAGTAGATGCGGGTAACTTGCTGGTTATTAATTATTAATTGTTGATTGTTAATTTCTGCATCAGGAGCGCAGACTAGTCCTCAGGCAGCATGCCGCCTCTGTTCTGATAGCGGGTGACGATGTCCATAAGCTGCTTGTACATAGCCTCAGACTTGCCATGATCCACCTTTTCTGCCAGCATGCAGAGGTGCTCCATGATGTAGATCTGGGTGTAACACTCACGCTGAGACTGTGCGAAGCGTCCTGAGTTGAGGTTCAGATACCATGACATGTACTGTGCGCAGTTCTTCCACATCTTGCTGATAGCCTGCATGGCTTCCTTCTTCATGCCAAGCTTTGTGTAGCAATCGACGATGTCGAAACCGCCCGACTGATAGGTCGTTGGTACGTTGTACTCTGGCATCACCTTATTCATATATTCAAGAGCCTTGCGTGCCTTGTCCTTCTTTCCCTCGCTAATGAGCTGCTTAGCAAGTTCGCCGAAGAGACGCTTGTGAGTGTAGCACATGCGCATAACCGTCTCGTCGAGGTAGAGACCAGGCTTGTCAAGACCGCCAAACTTGAATCTTGTCATCACGTTCTTGTATGTACGCTCGGTGTCGAAGCTACGGGCACCAGGGATAGTCTGACCGTTTTCGTCCTGAGTTGTGAACGGTGTGATACGATTAACGAGACCTTCCTGCACGAAGTTGTTGCCGAGATTCATGTAGTTCTCACGTCCAACGGTGAGCGCAACGTAGAGAGGACGGGTCCAGTTGGCATTGGCAAGCATCTCGAGCAGCATGAGGTCGCCCTTGTAGAGAGCGCGCTTGCCAGCCAGAGAGATTACCATGTGGTCAGGGATTGAGTCCGTTGCCATCATCATTCCGCTCTTCTTCACAGCCTCCTTATCCACTGTAAGATAAAGAGTATCAGTAGGAATGACGTGAGTATCATCTTCATCCTTGCCCTCACGAACCCAGTATTTGAGCACGTTCTTTACCTCAAACGGATTCTCACCGTAGAGTTGTCTTGCCTCAATAGGGTTAGACTCGTAGAATTTCTTTATCTGATCCTTCAGTTCTGGATTGACAGAGATGTAGTCGTTCGTGCCTGAACAGTAGTCGATACGCTGCCATGTGATAGGCAGAGAAGGCGAATCGTAGGCCGGACGAACCATCTGGTCAATATACCAGTCTGTCTGCAGGTACGACAGGTTGCAGACACGAGCGTCGGTAGCGACGCCTTCTACGTCCTGATTGTACCAGAGAGGGAACGTGTCGTTATCACCATTGGTGAAGATAATAGGGTTACAGTTCTCCTGAAGCGACATCAGATAGTTCTGGCCGAAGTCACGACAGGTGTATCGTCCAGAGCGATCGTGGTCGTCCCATGTCTGCGATGCCATCTGAATAGGCACCAAGAGACATACCACGCTGATAGCAGCGGCAATGGCAACATTATCCTTCTTCAGTTTGCGCTCGATGATATCGAGGATGGCAGCAACACCCATGCCACACCAGATGGCAAAGGCATAGAACGAGCCTGCATACGCATAGTCACGCTCACGAGGCTGACCAGGAGTCTGATTCAGATAGAGTACGATGGCAAGACCTGTCATGAAGAAGAGGAAGAAGACTACCCAGAACTGCTGAATGCCCTTCTCTCCGCGGAAAGACTGCCAGAAAAGTCCGATGAGACCAAGCAGCAGAGGCAGACAGAAGAACACGTTGTGGCCCTTGTTCTCCTTCAAATCGTCAGGCAGAAGCGACTGATCGCCGAGCATTGCGTTATCGATGAACGGAATACCCGTTATCCAGTTGCCATGCTCCAGTTCGCCATTACCCTGCAAATCGTTCTGACGACCGGCGAAATTCCACATGAAATAGCGCCAGTACATGAAGTTACACTGATAAGAAAGGAAGAAGCGGATGTTCTCTGCGAATGTAGGTATGCGGACATCTACTATCTCTCCGCAGCGGTCGTACTGCTTGACGTTGCAGTCAACGCCACCCATCCAGTCCTCATACATCTGTGCATGGGCTGCGTCGTGCATACGAGGGAAGAGCATCTTATGCTCATAGACGTACTTATCCTTAGTGCGAAGCACGAAGTAACGGTCTGGTTCGTTTGCATCATGCTTCTCAACGCGCTGAATGATAGGAGCGCCTTCCTTTGTTTCTGGTATGCACCTGTCGCCCACAACCTTCAGTTTCACCTGCGAATTGTATGTCTCTCCGTAGATCAGAGGGCTATCTCCGTACTGGTCGCGAGCAAGATAGTCGCCCAGGGTGAATACGTCCTCAGGAGAGTTCTGGTCCATAGGAGGGTTGGAAGACGAGCGAATCACGATGACGGCGTATGTAGAATAGCCAATCATGAGCATGAGCATGCACAGCAATGTGGTGTTCTTCACTCTTGCAGTGATAACGGCAACGCCGTTGCGCTTGTAGTAAAGAGCGCCAAAAATGATGCAAAGAATGAAGAAACCAGTAATGCCTGCATTCAGGCCGAAGCCGAAGAAAGGTGCGCCGAGCATGCCAATCGAGAGGACAAACGAAATGTTCTCACGGGTGACGCTGCGATGATGGTAACTCTCATAGATAGCCCACACGACGATGCCGATAAGCATAATCATGTAGATGAAGAGACCTGTGTTGAACGAGAAGCCAAGCCAGTTGACGAAAACCCACTCGAAACAGCCTGCAACCTTCAGAATACCAGGCACTACGCCGTAGAGAACGGCAGCGATGAGCACAAACGAAAGTGCCAGTGCTATGAGCGATCCCTTAAGGTCGGCGTTAGGATTCTTCTTGTAATAGTAAACGAGTACGATGGCTGGGATGCAAAGGAGGTTCAGCAAGTGAACACCGATACTGAGACCAGTCATATAGGCTATGAGCACCAGCCAGCGGTCAGAGTGTGGCTCGTCGGCACAATCCTCCCACTTAAGGATAAGCCAGAACACGACAGCCGTGAACGCACTGGAGTACGCATAGACCTCACCTTCGACGGCAGAAAACCAGAAAGTGTCTGAGAATGTGTAGATTAATGCTCCCACCATGCCGCTTGCCTCAATGGCGATGAGCTTGCTCAGTGGCATGCCTACGGTCTTATCCTCTGGCGAGAAGATGAGTTTGCGCGTCAGATGGGTAATAGACCAGAACAGGAACATTATACATGTAGCCGACAGTAGGGCAGACATGGTGTTGACCATGCGTGCTACTTCCGACGGATCGCTTGCCAACTGAGAGAACAGATTGGCAGTGAGCATGAAGAAAGGTGCGCCCGGTGGGTGACCTACTTCCAGCTTGTAGCCTGTGGATATAAACTCAGGACAGTCCCAAAAAGAAGCTGTCGGTTCAATGGTGGAACAGTAAACTACGGCAGCAATGAGGAAAGCCACCCAGCCGAGTATATTGTCCACTAAACGAAATTGTTTCATTACGTTTTTAATTTTTTAGTACATATTTCGGGACAAAATTACTGAAAGTTCGTGGAATAGCAAAATTTAATTCTTTCTTTTACGTTATTTTTGCAGAAAAATGCTTACCTTTGCCCTCAAAAAGCCTAAAATAGATGAAAAAAGCGAGTAAAAACATCAAAACGCCTTCTATTTTTGTCAGTGCCGTTCCCTTCGCGACGCTGCTCCTAATGCTTGTCTTTACTATCTCCATTTTTGGCTCTGATGCCCTCTCTGGACCATCGCAGATTGCCTTACTCTTATCTACTGCCGTCTGCGTCATCATGGGAATGGCATTCTGTCATGTGCCTTGGAAGAAGATAGAAGCAGAGATTAGTGCTAAGGTTCATGACACTGCGGTGTCGATCTATATCTTGCTTGTCATCGGAATGCTATCGGCATCGTGGATGATAAGCGGCATTGTGCCGACGCTGATATGCTATGGCATACAGATAATCAATCCTTCTTACTTTCTTGCTTCTGCTTGTATCATCAGCGCTGTGATATCGCTGATGACGGGTTCGTCATGGACTACCATCGCTACCATTGGCGTTGCACTGCTCGGAATAGGGCGGGCGTTGGGCTTCGACGATGGTTGGACGGCAGGTGCTATTATCTCCGGAGCTTACTTTGGAGACAAAATCTCTCCGCTGAGCGATACTACCGTGCTCGCGTCTTCTGTCAGTGGCACACCGCTTTTCCGCCATATTGGCTATATGCTCAATACGACTGTGCCTACGATTACCATCGCCGTGTTCATCTATCTTATGGCAGGCCTGTTCCTTAGTGCCAATACTGTGACCGATACTGAGCTTTTTGTGTCGGCCCTTCAGCGTACGTTCGACATCACACCGTGGCTTCTTCTCGTTCCGATTGCTACCGGAGTGCTTATATATAAAAAGGTGCCATCGCTCATTGTTCTGTTTCTTTCGTCGGTGATGGCTGTTGTGATGACGCTGATTTTCCAGCGAGACGTGCTGCTCACGATAGCTGGCGACGAGATGAGTGCGCGGGCTATATTCAAAGGAATAGTGACAACGCTGTGCTCTTCCACTACCGTTGACACGGGCGTTCCTCTTCTTAACACACTTGTTTCAACCAGTGGAATGGCGGGAATGCTTGACACTATCTGGCTCATTCTTACTGCCATGTTGTTCGGAGGGGCAATGACGGCAACGGGAATGCTACGCAGTTTCCTTAAGGCTATATTCAGAAAGATGGTTAAAACGCGTGTGGGACTGGTCGCAGCGACGGTGTTCAACGGCATCGCTATGAACCTTATGACCAGCGATCAGTATATCTCTATCATCCTGAGTGCCAATATGTTCAAGGATGAATATGACGAACAGGGCTATGAGTCGTGCCTGCTCTCAAGGTCAACGGAGGATAGTGCCACCGTGACCTCTGTCCTTATTCCGTGGAACACGTGTGGCATGACGCAATCGACGGTTCTCGGTGTGGCAACCATAGCCTATCTTCCATTCGCTTTCTTCTGCTATCTCTCACCGCTGATGTCCATCTTCCAGGCCGCTATTGGTTGGAGGATAAAGCGCAAACCGCACCAAATTGTGGAGTAATCCACAGCGGTTGGTGGTGTGAATGGTTAACGGTTGGCTTGAAAAAATAACTTTTTTCAGCTGAAAGCTGATAACACATTAGCATGGGGCAGCGCCCTATGTGTCAGATATATCCATACATTCACGCCGCATCGCGGCACAACAGTGACGTGTGGATGTGCTGTTGTGCTGCGTTGCAGCGTATTGTAGGAGGTGGGATATTGTTCATAGGGCGTTGCCTCATGCTAATGTGTAAACGGCTTTCAGCCGTACTCGGTATCACGTGATTCTTGCTTTCGGGTCGGGTTCCCTAAATTTCCGCAGCCTGAATGCTATTGATTCATCGTATGAAAAGCAGCGTTTCATGCTGCGTTTCCTTAGTAATCATGTTGTAAAGACTCAGTAATTACACTGTAAAGACTGAGTAATTACATCGTAAAGACTGAGTAATTACAATGTAAAGACTGAGTAATTACACTATAAAAGGCTACGAATTGGATGATAAAAGGCTACGAATCACAAGATGAAAGGTTATGTATTGGTAAATTGATGGCATATAAAAACAAATAGAAACAACAAAAATGAAAGGACGATTCGCACCATCGCCTACGGGCAGAATGCATCTTGGCAATGTCTATTCGGCATTGCTCGCCTGGCTTTCGGCAAGAAGTCAGGGTGGGGAGTTTGTGCTTCGCATAGAGGATATAGACCAACAGAGGTCGAGAGAGGAATATGCACGGCAGATAGACGATGACCTCCGATGGCTCGGAATGGACTGGGACGAGCGGTATGTGCAGAGCGAACGCTTTGACATCTATGCCGAACACCTTAATATAATAAAGGAGAAGGGGCTGACATACCCATGCTATTGCACTCGCGCTGACATCATGGCGACGCAGGCTCCGCATGAGTCAGACGGCAGGGTGGTGTATAAAGGAACGTGCAGGAATCTCACTTCGCCACCTGTCAACGGCAGAAAGGGGGCGACTCGTGTGATGGTGCCTGACCGTGACATAGCATATATTGATGGGCATTATGGCGAACAGTCGGTCAATCTGGCACGTCAGTGTGGCGATTTCATACTCCGTCGTGCCGACGGTGCGTGGGCTTACCAGCTCGCAGTAGTGGTAGATGATGCGCTGATGGGCATCACTGAGGTTGTCCGCGGACGCGATTTGCTGCTCTCTGTGCCACAGCAGCAGTATCTGTTCTCGCTTCTTGGCTATGCCGCTCCGCAGTATTTCCACATTCCGCTGCTATGCAATGAGGCCGGACAGCGTCTCTCTAAGCGTGACAAAAGCCTTGACATGGGCGCACTTCGTGAGCGTTATTGTGCCGAGGAGATAATCGGAATGCTCGCTTTCCATGCCGGCATCATCGACCGTCCAGAGCCAATAAAAGCACAAAACCTTATCCCGATGTTCTCGTGGGATAAGGTTCCGTGCCGTGATATAGTGGTGAAAGTGCAAACTAATGCTAAGGGTTAATCCTTAAATTTAGTTTGCATGTCTCTTGATAGTTACTAAGAAACGATTCTCAAGTAAAGGTTTCATTTCTTCTCCTTCATATTCCAGACGATAGCATATAAACTGCCATCCGTTTGAGCTAAACCTTACGTAAGCCTTAATCTCATGTTCTTCATTGTCTCCGAATATTTTTGGACACGTTATGAAGTGTGAAATGACGTGATGCATGCATAGAGGAATTGGATAATAACTACTGCACTTAATCACATTCTTGTCAACAATGTCCAATAAGTCTTCTTGATTTGATGCTACATATTGTTTCAATGCTGTATTCTCAGGAAAATTTTCATCGCTCCATTTGTCTGAAGGTTCAGTTATTTGTTGCCGTACTTTGTATTCAGAGTGGTCGATATGCAATTGCACAGATTCTTCTCTGCCTTCTGGAGGATAAGATTTTTTGATGTTGAGTTCGTCAGTTAGTGAGTTGCCGGCTTCGTCTTCGAACTTTAATTCAATATAGCACTCGCGATAATCATTCGCTTCTGTATCATATTCAATGCATGCAGTCATAACCATGCATGCTATAATGATGAATAAATAAGATAATAACTGTTTCATTTTCAATATAATTTTCTAATGTCGAATATTTTTCGAGAATAATTAAAGGTATGCCCGCTTCCTGTGTGAAGTAGCCACAAGCTGTTATGGCTTCCATTTCCCCAGTTCATATGATAATAGATATTAACTAAGCCGGCGAATACTTCTGGTTGTTCGGGAGACCCCAATCCTTGTATGAAGTTCCCGTTTCCGTTTGGTTGCCATTCTGTGAAATATGATAAACAGTTAATTTTCTGTCGTCTGAAACCATCACACACCCAATAATGACTTGTTCCAAGATAGCTTAGATCTCCTGGTAAAATCTCAAGGTCGTTCTCATTGCCTAAAAAAATGATAGGTCTATGTCCTGCTATGGAATGCTCTACTATGTCTGGTCGGTATGAACTCTCATTGACAGAATATCCTAACAATTCAATTCCAGAAACAAAACTAGAAGTGGTTGTCCATGAAGCAGAGTCCCAATAGTGCGTGTTTATAGCTTCACCAACAAAGCGAATTAGTGCTGCATTGTTATTGTAATCCGTTCCTCTTTCTTCAATATTATCCCAATTAAAAACGTATCCGTTATACTCCATGATTTGAGGATGTTTGTAATAGTACATAACCTGCGATAGTGCAATAGCAGCACATCCTGCAAGTTTACCTTCACACCAATTGTTGTATGGGGCTTCTTGGTGCCATGCTGTTTTAAGTAAAGGACCTATTGTGTCATTCACATTTTCAAGTTTCCATACTATCACCGATGTGTTTGGTAAGGAGTGGTTGAAATTTGAACTATACAGCAAATTGTTGTATTGAGTTGAATATCCTGCATCGTTAAATGTTTGTTCTGCTTGTGTAAGAGGGGCAACCATCCAACCGTCGCTGCTATATTGGTTACACAATTCATCGCAGCGGTTCCAACAGGCTATCTCCGCTTGGCTAGGTGTGTATGCTGATTTTTTGTAAGATGTTTTCTTTGCTGTTTTGTCCTCAAGCAATTTTTGCCATTGCAATTGGTTTATAAACTTAACAGTATCCTCAACTTCGCTTTCAAGTATGTCTTGTGACATGTTTCGAATCCATTGTTGAAGCGCTTCGTTTGTTGATGATGCGTTAAAATTACCTGTCTCAGAATAACCAACTATAGGGTTGTAATCTTTGGATGCACTGATCATAACGAATCCACCTTCTGCTTTGTTGATAACATATATTGAAGGTTTTCCTTGATGCTTTAGAACCGAGATGTTATCTATGTTCATTTTCTTTTCTGAACTTCGGCTACCTTTGTTTTCTTCTTCCCAAAATGAAATTGCCGCATGCATTGCTTCAGCCTTTGTCACCGAGTTTATGTGCTTTGATGCTTGTTCAACAGATTCTTCTGATATATAGTCGTCTGTATTGCAAGAATAGAATAATGATAAAATGCCAAGTGTTGAAATTCCGATAAATGCTGTTTTCATAATCTATTGTATTGTTTTAATGGTGCATTTGAATTGTTTATTTCAAGGAATATCTTTAATCTCTACTACGCAATATTACAGATTTAGTACTCCACTAAAATAATAGTTACCACATATAATGCGGAGCACATATTGCCCATGCAAATCTGTTGGTAGCTGGACTTCGGCTTCTTCGTTTTGGATACTTGTAGAATACAAAATACTATCCGTTGTTGGTTGCAGAATTTGTAATTCAGAATTGTAACCCAAATTCTCCAAGAGCAAGCAATGAGTCATGTTATCGTAGAATACAATAGGGTAAATAGTAGGACTTCTGTGAATACCTCCATTGTCAATTGATGGGTCAATTTTGCTACATGCAACTTCAATTTCGGTCGCTGTCTCCAATCCTTCTTTTTCTCCTTGATAAGCTGCAACATTGCTTTGAGGGATACTGTAAATTAGAAATCCCAACATTGTAGTTTTGATTAATTGTTTCATTCGCATTTTATTTTGATTTTTTCTGCAAAGTTATCAAATGCTATACAGTTGGCAAAAAGAATTGACTGACTTTTTTATCCTTTTTTTATCCCCTTGTTGTCTAAATTGTTGGTGGATAGAGTATTATGTCTTGAACTTCCCCTTAAAAATGTGCCTTGAGATTATCCCTTAGCGTCTTAGCATCGCTTTTGTTGAATAATTTGTTGTTTAATTGAATCTTTATTTTGTTAATCTTTGAGCTGTTTTTAGACATGATGTTTGCAATCTCACCCTCTTTGAAACCAAGTCTTATAAGCATAGCCACTCTGTACTGGTTAATAGTGACACTATTGGATTTTATATAGTTGCTGTAACTAAGGAAATGGTTTTCAAATTTGTGTGTTAATGTCTCCCACTCAGCCTCGGAAACAATAGTTTTCCCATGCAGACCACATGAATGGAATACTTTGTAGATGTCAGTTTGGAAGAATGATTCCTTGATTACATTAGCGTTTTCTTGATTCAGTCGTGTTCTTAAAGTATCAATTTCCTTTTCCAAATCACTCAGAATCTTACATTGCTTTTCATAATTTATTAACATTGCGTTATGCTTTTCCCCTTCTATATTGTAGATGTCGTTTAGTTTGGAATACCTAGAGTGAGCCTCGTCTAATTGAAATGATAGAGCCGCAATTCTTTGCATAGCCTTTTTCTTTTGTCGGGCACTTAATATGTATGCCACAAAAGAAATACAAATTGTTATTAGTATGACGACTAACATAGTTGAAATTGTCTTATGTGCAGTCAGCAGATTTTTTGTTGCTATCCCTGCTTCCTTTTGCTGACGACTATATTCATACATTGCATTAATCTGTGATATTGTCTCGGTTTTTTTATCTGCATAGCTGGAATCGTTAGCTATCGCAAATAATTGGGCATACTTTGATATAGAGTCGGAGTTGTGTTTTTGCAGATAAAGTTGCATGAGAAGGTCGTAAGCGGCTTCTTTTTGATTGTTGGCTAACAATTGAGAACTGCATATTGCCACAGAATCCAGTTGCCCTGTATGCAGATAATATCTTCCTTTGTTATGGTAAAAAGAAATAGCTTTTTGCTTTGAATTTCCTTCATGGAATAAGCCTGACTCATTCTCAAATATATCTAAATATTCTTTGGCTTTATCATACTCTTTTCTATCAATGAGAATACTTATTGCCGGCATCAACAATCTTGCAGCTTTCCCTTTTGCTCCGTATTTCAGATACATACGACGTGATTCTTCTGTTATCAGCAGAACGCTGTCTATCTCGCTTCTTAAGAAATACGGACGGATTCGTAACTCGTATGCAGAAATTTCAGTTATTTTGTCTTTGTTCTTTTTTGCTAATATCTCACAGCATTTTAATGCTTTTAGTTCTTCGTCTAATAGATATTGCTTATGGTAAATGTCTGCCATTTGTCCATAAATGGCTATTAGGGTATAAAGGTCGCAATCTTGAGATGTAGTGTCTGCATTCTGCACCGCCTTTTGGAAAAATTCTAACTCAGTTGGCGCATCTCCCATGTCGCGATATGTACATCCTAATAAATAATAAGCACGCATTTTCTCGTTTGCCGAACCATACTTTTCATAATATTCGGCAACTAATTTCGCAGTACTATCATTTGTGAAGTCAACGTATGCCTTATTTTGGGCATCAGCAAGTGTAAGCTCATATCGCATGCGAATACTTTTGCTTTTGCCTTTGGCCTCATCTTTCATCGCGATCAACTGACTATATGCGGAGTCTGGGTAAGTCCGCATCAGAGTATCCATGGCATCCAGTGCATGAACAAAATGCCCATTGTCTTTGCATGCAAGCAAGACAATGAGGCACAGAAGAATCAATGGTTGTTTTCTCATCTCGTATTACACAATGTAGAAAGTGTGGCACTTTGTTGTGACTGTAGGTGAAAGTGGGATGGCGACGTGCTGATTTACAGCTCGATGCCGTAGCCGAGGGTGAGCATTATGGTGTGGTTCTTGACGTAACCCATTTCTTTCCATGTTCTGCTCATTCCTAAGTTGTATCGCAAATCGATAGAGAAGTGCCCCATGTCGTATGATATTCCGACAGGGATGGCGAAGGATACGCGGTCCATTAGCTGCTCAAACTTATTGCCGAGGCGCACTTCTGGCTGAATGCCCGCCTTCAGATTGATGCCTACGTTGGTAGCTGCGACGAAAAGAATTGGTATGTTTATGTAGTCGAGGTCTATGCTCAGGTTCTCGTATTCCTCTTGCGGAAGTGGTTCATACTTAGTGCCTTGCTGGCTGTACAGTGCTCCAATGCTTGCGCCAAGTATGTCCGTGAACATGTGTTGAACCTCAACGCCGCCAGTAAATCCCGTCTTCATTTTTGCATCGACATACTCGTCAAAATTCTGTCCGTAGTATATCTTGTCGCCGTGGAATTTGGAAAGGCTAAGGCCTACACGTGGATAGATAGTCGTTACGCCAGCCTTGTCCTGTGCCTTTGTTGCCATCTGGCATGCGAGAATGAGTGCAAAAAACAGAAAAAATCTTTTCATTGTTATAGTTTGTTTTATTGTTTTGTATTGTTTGTTCTATGCTATTATAACGAAGAGAAGTCCGATTTATTGCACGAACCCCACCAAATCACTTTATTTGAAATAATTTTATTTGAAATAATTTTATTTGAAATAGAATTATTTGAAATAGTTCTATTTAAAATAAATCAACCGAGGGAAGGCCCTCGGTTGATTATACTGTTTCTTTATTAATGCAGGGTAGGGGACTGTTATTCCTCCTCTGGAATGATGAGTTTGTAGCCCTTGCCGTGGATGTTGATGATTTCGATCTGTGGATCGTCCTTCAGATGCTTGCGGAGTTTTGTGATGTAAACATCCATTGAGCGAGCGTTGAAGTAGTTATCGTCTATCCAGATGGTCTTCAAAGCGAAGTCGCGCTGGAGGATTTCGTTAGCGTGGCTGCAGAGAAGTGCGAGGAGTTCGTTCTCCTTTGTGGTCAACTTGGTCTGCTTCTCGCCAATGATGAGGAGCTGCTTCTGTGTGTCGAAGCTGAAGTTGCCTAACTTGTAGATAGAGCTCTCCTTGTTCTTCTTGCCGCGAACACGACGGAGAATAGCCTCTACACGGAACACAAGCTCTTCCATAGAGAATGGCTTGGTGATGTAGTCGTCTGCACCTATCTTGAAACCTTCGAGGATATCCTCCTTCAGTTGCTTAGCAGTCAGGAAGATGATAGGCACGTCTGCGTTTGCCTGACGAATCTCCTGAGCCAGTGTGAAGCCGTCCTTCTTTGGCATCATGACATCGAGAATGCAGATGTCATACTTCTGCTTCATGAATGCACGGTAGCCAGCCTCGCCGTCAGGGAATAGTTCTGCACTGAAGCCTTTTGCCTGAAGATACTCACGTAACAGCATGCCGAGGTTCTCATCGTCCTCGCAAAGCATGATCTTGATGTTCTCGTCGATTGATTTCATGTTGTTGTTCCTTTCTTTGTTATTTGTTGTTTATATTTATTTCTTTATGTTTTTGTGCCTATTCTTCTTTGAGAACTGGCAGCTTAATGGTAAATGTTGTTCCCTCGCCGAGTGTTGACTCAACTGAGATTTTGCCCTTGTGGAGATCGACAACCTTCTTAACGTAGGCGAGTCCGAGACCGAATCCCTTGACGTCATGTACGTTTCCGGTGTGTACTCGGTAGAACTTGTCGAAGATTTTCTTCAACGCTTCCTTCTTCATTCCTATGCCTGTGTCGCGGACAGAGAGGTAGAGGAACTCGTCATCGTTCCATGTTCGGAGGAAGAGGTTGAGCGGTTGGTCAGGCTTTGAGTACTTAACCGCGTTGTCCATCAGGTTGTAGATGACGTTCGTGAAGTGGACTTCATCGACGTAAATGGCTGAGTCAATGGCCTCTATCTCTGTGTATATGTGGCCACCGGTATGCTCCACACGCAGCTGGAATGACTGTGCTGCATTCTCAACGAGTTCGTTCAGGTCGAGTTCTTTCTGCTTGAAGATAGCCTTCTTGCGTTCGAACATTGACATCTGAAGTACCTTTTCGACAAGGAATCGCAGACGTTTTGACTCGTCGTTGATGACTCCGCCCAGGTGTTTCATCATCGATGGCGACTTCGTTACCGACTCGTCGTTGAGCATCTGAGCAGCAAGCGAGATGCTTGAGATAGGCGTCTTCAGCTCGTGAGTCATGTTGTTGATGAAGTCGTTCTTAATCTCCGTAAGCTTTTTCTGTCTGAAAATGACGTAGATGGTGAAGATGAAGGTCACCAGAAGGATGACGGAGAAGATGAGCGATGGTATGATGAAGCGGATGGTTGAGAAGATGTAGCTGCCCATATCAGGGAAATGGATGTGGACAATGCCTGTCTTCTGCTGTGGATCATTGCGGAAGAGCACCTGCGAATAGTTGTATTCCTCACCCTCGTCGCTATAGTCTGGACATCGGTAAACCTCTCGTCCGTCCTGTGTGGTTACCTTGAAGTGGTATGGAATGTCTATTCCGTTGTTCATCAGCTCTGCCTTGAGATCCTGGTCAAGGAGCTTGAAGTTGATGCGTTCCTTAAGAGGTTTCTCCGAGGCTGAGTAGAGAATGGAGTAAACAACCTCATCGAGTAGCGCCTTCTGATAGACGTATCGGTTTCGGACAATCTCCTGAAGGGAGATGGAACTTTGCGTCATCTGATTCTTGTCGTTACGCAGAATCATTGCCTTCGGCATCTGTGATGGCTTGGTAGTGATTGTCTTCAGTTCGAAAGAAGAATATACCGTGCCGTCTTTTCCTGCCACAGCATACTGCGAAGAGTGCTGAATGGTGCCGCTATTCAGTCCGTTGCCGTATGAGAGTGAATCGTTACGGAAGGCCCGTCGTTCAGTCTCGTTGACATCTTTCTCCAGGTATCTCAGCGTTTCGTTGAGCTCCAGGTTGCGCGATGCCTGGTAGAGGGCTCTGTTGACGGACTCGTCAAACTGCTCTTTCTTCATCGTTATCATCTCCTTGGCGTATTCCATTTGAAGGTAGATGAGACCGAGAAACGAGATGCCCATTATTATGGCTATTGTCCAGATGGTTCTCTTTTTCATACTGTCTTTTATCTTTCTGGGTGCAAAGATACAAACAAAAAACAAAACAACAATACTTTTGTTAAATAATTTGCTATTGTTTTAATCATGTTAACAAAAATAATGGTGTATAATTCGTTATATTTAATTATACACATGTATTGTGTTATGGGATTAGAGACAATAATAAAAACCCACCGATAGGTAAGTCTCTTTTGCGGAGAACAGCCTATCGGTGGGTTATAGATGTATTGAACTGTTGTCTGAAGAGTGTGAAATACCTGCTTATTCCTTAAGGAATCGGTCTGCCTCAATGGCTGCCTTACAGCCCGATGCTGCAGCACAGATGGCCTGACGATATAGAGGATCGGCAACGTCGCCTGCTGCAAAGACACCTGGAACGTTAGTCTTTGGTGTGCCGTCAATGGTCTTGATGTAGCCAACTTCGTCGCATTCAACGTACTCCTTGAACACGTCTGAGTTTGGTTTGTGACCGATAGCAAGGAAGAAACCATCAATAGCAATGTCATAGTTCTGCTCGTCAGCCTCGCCCTTACGCTTAACGACGTGCATGCCTTCTACGCCATTCTCGCCATAAAGGCCTGTAGCGTTATGCTCAAACAGTACCTCAATCTTTGGATTTTCCATAACTCGCTTCTGCATAACCTCAGAAGCACGGAGGAAAGGTTTGCGGACAAGCAGATAGACCTTTGCTGCAAGGCCAGCCAGATAGATAGCCTCCTCACATGCAGTGTCGCCACCACCAACAACGGCAACAGTCTTTTTGCGATAGAAGAAACCGTCGCAAGTAGCGCATGCAGATACACCCTGTCCAGCGTACTTCTTCTCATCAGAGAGTCCGAGGTACTTAGCCGATGCGCCAGTGGCAATGATTACAGTGTCGGCAGCAATCTCTTCGCCTGCGTCTGTAGTAAGAACGAATGGGCGCTTTGAGAGGTCAGCCTTAACAATTTCACCATCACGGATGTCAGCACCAAAGCGTTCAGCCTGCTCGCGTATCTCCATCATCATCTGGTTTCCATCAACTCCTTCAGGATAACCAGGGAAATTCTCTACTATTGTGGTCTGAGTCAGCTGACCACCAGTCTGCATACCACAGTATTCTACTGGGTTAAGGTTTGCTCTGCCTGCATAGATGGCTGCTGTGTAGCCTGCTGGACCAGAGCCAACGATTAGACATTTTACGTGTTCCATATTATTGTTATTTGATTTTTTTGTTGTTTTCTTTCAATTAGGTTCGTTTTGTTTTGCTGGTCAAATAAAGACCGAAGAAGGTGAGCATGCCATTGAGCATGAGCAACTCATAGCCAAAATGGTAGCCATAACACTTCTGCATCGACATGTCTAAGGCAAAGCAAAGGAATGGCGATGCCAGGCAGACGTATGGTACATAACGGTCATTGACGTTCCATTTGGTAATGATTCCGTAGGCAAACAAACCTAACAACGGACCGTAGGTGTAGCCACACATTATATATATAGCATTGATAACGCTCGACGATCCTATGCTGTCGAAGATTATAACAGACAGGATGAAGACGACGATGATAAACAGATGGACTTTGCGACGGAATCTTTCATCGTCTGGATGATGGCATATATCAATGCAAAAGCTTGTTGTCAGCGCTGTAAGGGCAGAGTCGGCACTACTGAAAGCAGATGCAACGATGCCGATAGTGAAGAAGATAAGCGCCATAGTGCCAAGTTCTCCTGTCGCTGCAAACATAGGAAGCAGGTCATCACCTTTGGCAGGCAATTCCATGCCTTGCTGCTTGACAAGCAGAATGAGGAGTACACCGAGGGCAAGGAAAAGCATGTTTGCTGGTATGAATGCCACTCCATAGGAGCAGAGATTCTTCTGTGCATCTTTCAGAGAACGGCATGTCAGGTTCTTCTGCATCATATCCTGGTCCAGTCCTGTCATAACAATCACGATGAAAATGCCAGAAAAGAACTGCTTCCAGAAGTTCTGCGTCGATGCCCAATCGTCAAAGACGAAGATTCTGCTGTGCTCGTCTGCTGCTATCGCTGCTACTGCCTGTGGGACAGACATGCCGAGGCGTGAAGTTACAGCAAGAATAATCAGAATGAGTGCTGTAAACATAACGGCTGTCTGGAGTGTGTCTGTCCAAACTATAGTCTTTATGCCACTGCGGCGAGTATAGCACCAGATGAGCAGCACCATGACAGGAACTGTTACCCAAAAGGGTATGCCGAAGTCATCAAGAGCAAAGCGCTGGATTAAGATGCAGACGATGTAGAAGCGGACAACAGCGCCCGTCAACTTTGATATCAAGAAGAATGAAGCACCAGTGTGATAGCTTCGCTGTCCGAAACGCTTGTCAAGGAACGAGTAGATAGTGGTGAGATTGTACTTATAATATATAGGTATAAGTACGAATGCTACGATGATGTAGCCGAAGACAAAACCGATGCATGACTGCAGATAGGTCATGTCCTGGGCTATTGCCATGCCAGGGACAGAGATAAACGTAATGCCAGAGATGCTGGCGCCTATCATTCCGAAAGCAACCAGATACCAAGGCGACTTCTTCTCGCCACGAAAGAACGCATCATTGCTCACCTTATTGCTGGTAAACCAACTTAAGATGAGCAACAATGCGAAATATATTACTATTATTATTAATAGTGATCCTGTCATAATCTATTATCTGCGACCACCGTGTCCGCCACCATGGCTGCCGCCACCTCCGTGACTGCCACCGCCAAAGCTTCCGCCTCCGTGGCTACCACCATGGCTACCGCCACTGAAACTGCTACCTCCACGGCTGCCACCGCTGAAGCTGCTGCTACGGCTTCCACCACTTTGGCTGCTGCTGCGTACTTCACGTGATGAAGAAGAACTGCTGCCAGAGAATGAGCGTGAAGGACTGTAGCTACGGTCGCTTGAGTGTGAACGCTCGCCTACAGTAGTGCGTGTGCTGCTTGGACGATCTGCGTTGCCACCACGGTTGCCACGGTCGAACGAACCACCACGACGCTCTGCATTGCCACCACGGTTGCCACGGTCGAATGAACCACCACGATGCTCTATATTGCCACCACGGTTGCTACGGTCGAATGAACCGCCACGGTTACCATTGTGATTATTGATAGAACCGTTGTGTCCGTTGCGGTCGAAGCCACGATGCTTGCCATCGCCTGGATGCCAACCGCGATCCATGTGACGATATCCACCACGATCGTATCCACCACGCATTGTTATGCCACCATGATGGAAGGTGCGTCCGTGATACCAAGAGCGGCCACCGTTAACGTGCCATGCATGTCCACCACGGTATGATGTGTAGAAGTGAGGATGACCGTAGTAGAAGAAATCACGGTGTGGGTAGTGAGCGTAGATGCGGAAGTGCCAGTATCCGTCGCCCCAGTAGATTGGACGGTAGAAGTATTCAAGTCCGCAGAATGTGCGATACTGCCAGTCGAGAAGAACGTATGAGAGATCGAGGTTACGACGTGTCCAATAGTCAGCATAGACATCATTGTATGTGTTTACGCCCATAAGGTAGTCGAGGTTGATCTCGTAAGCTGCCTCGTACTGCTCCTCTGAGAGATCCAGTTCGTAAGCCATCTTATCTGTCAGGAAGAGAGCCTGTTCGCGAGCCTGCTCATAGCTCATAGCGTTTGCTGAAACTGCTGATGTCAGTAAAACGACGAAAGCGAAGATAATCTTTTTCATAATCGTGATTGTTTTTTATGTAGGTTATTATTATTTGTTTATTTCTGCTGTGATTTCTTTTTCACGTTGCAAAATTACAAATAAAAATAAGATGTGCAAAAGGTTTTTCCCTAACTTGCGGGGGAAATTCCCTACTATAGCAAAAACGCTAACAATTGTAGAGCAAATAACTCATGTAACCGATGAAACAAGCTGTAAGTACAGCGCCTTCCCATCGCTCCATTGTGTTCTTTGTGAAAGAGAAGAACCATAGGAGCAGCGAACCTATGAATATGGTAGCAAGGTCGAAGGTGGTAATGCCATGTGGCTGTAGAGGTACAAAGACGCTTGTAAGGCCCAGTATCAGTAGAATGTTGAATACGCATGAACCTATGACGTTGCCTAAAGCCATGGATGTGCGTCCTTTGAATGCTGCGACAACACTTGTTGCAAATTCAGGCAGAGACGTTCCTGCTCCAAGTATAGTAATGCCGATAACTGCCTCTGACACACCTATTGACTGGGCAAAGAGTGTTGCATGGTCAACGAACAGGTCGCTGCCTAATACAAGTTCAGCTAAACCCAAAGGCACAGTAAACAGTGAGTAGTCATAGATGTGCATGATGCCTTTGCGTTTCGTTTCAACCACCTCAATGTCTTTCTTCTCCACGTTCGACATGGTCTTGTAGAGCGTGTACGAAAGATAGGCAGTGAAAGTCAGTAGCATCAGAAGTCCCTCGCCTTTTGTCAATGTGCCATCAATGAGCATGAAGATGAGCATTAGCGTTGCAACGAAGGCAAACGGCAGGTCACGTCGTATTGTTGCCATTGATACTGACATCGGATGGATCATTGCGCATACGCCAACGATGATGAAGGAATTGAAGATGTTGCTGCCTACAACATTTCCCACAGCCATGTCGGCAGTATCGTTTAAGGCAGATGCCATGGATACGCACAGTTCAGGCATAGAGGTTCCAAAGGCAACTATAGTGAGGCCGATAATCAGTTCCGGCATATTAAGGCGTCGAGCTATGCGAACTGCCCCATCGGTTAGATTATCGGCTCCCCTTAATACTATTGCCACACCTATTATTATAAATAATATGTCCAGCATTGTTATGTTCTTTTATATTTTACGAATCGTTGTCAACTGTTAACTGTTGAAACTACTCTTCATTCTCAGCAGGCGCAAGAGTCTCCTCAAAATCGGTGATGCCAGCATTGACGAGAATGTTGTACCACTGGATGAGCTTCTTGATGTCATTGTCATGAACGCGCTCACGGTCGAATGAAGGAAGAACCTCTGCAAAATACTCGCGGAGTTCCTTTGAACTTGCCTTCTTGTAGTTGAGTGAAGAAACCTTAGACTCCTCCTTTTCGCCAAGGTTCTTAAGCACCTGCCATAGAGGAACATCGTCCTCGTCTGTGTACATTGCGATATCAGAGAGGCTTGTCACACGGTCACGTGCGAAAGCAGGGATGCGCTTTTTTGTTGCGTCAAGCATTTCTACGATAAGAGTTCCGTTACCGCGACTTACAAGGCGGTAGAGACCTGGTTTGCCTGAAATGGCAAGAATTGTTTCTTTCATTTTTCTTTATTGTCTGTTTAATATGATTTGTTTTAAACTTATATGTACAAATATTTTTTTTATAACATTGTTAAGTGTTTGACTGAAGAATTGCATCAATCTGCTCGTCAAGTGGCTGAATGCCATCGTTGATGATTACGAAATCAGAGAGCTTTTCTTTTTCTTCCTGTGGCATCTGCCTGTTTATCCACTCCAATGCCCTTTCCCTGCTGATGTTGTCGCGAAGCATTATGCGCTGTACTCTTATCTCTATTGGGGCAGAGACGCATACTACACGATCAACATACTGTTGGAAACCTGCTTCAAAGAGAATGGCAGACTCCATCCAGTTATGTCCAGAGGTGATGAAGTCTTGTGCTACTGCTGGGTGGACAATGCTATTGATGATGGCATTATTCTTCTCCGAAGCAAGCAGAAACTCAGCAAGAAGGGCTTTGTTCAGCTTGCCGTTGGGGAAAACGTCCTTGCCAACAGCCTTGCTTAGCTTGTCCTGTAACGTAGCGTCAGAGTTCATCAAAGCCTTTGCCCCAGAGTCACAGTCATAGACATCGATACCTCTTTGGCGTAGCAACTGGCAGACATAGCTCTTGCCACTGCCTATTCCACCTGTTATGGCATACTTCATCATTGCTCTATCAAGTAATCGACTTCTGATATAGAGAGCATCGGGTTGCGTGCCTCTTTTGGCGACTTGACAATCCTGATAGGACACTTCTCTGTGGTTCCTTCATTGGTTGACATATAGTCAGCAACTACACTGAAGTCGTTTTCGTTTATTTTCTTAAACTGTGATGCACCAATGATGTAGCGCACCTGTACCTGCGAAGGGAATGTGCGAAGCACGTAGTTTGGCGGTACGTTGATTGAAGTGATGTTGACGTTAGTGACTGCCTCGGTCATGATGTCAGTGAACATCGTCATCTTGACTTCAGTTGGCACAATCTTTACACCATTTATGCGCTTGAGTGCAACGGTACGTGTTATCGTGTCAGATACGTTCTCCAGATTCTGGCGTATGGTATATACATTGACTATGTTTTCAAGCTGCTTCTTTGAAGCATAGACATACACACTCTCTGGTTGGAACTCAACGCGTGCAAGATAGAAATTGTCAGACGTGTCAATCTTTCCCAACAACTTTACTGGCACAAGCTTACGCATGCCCATGTTGAAAGGAATCTTCAGATGGTCAGGCTTTACAGCAATGACACGTGAGGAACCATACAGCTGGTCACGCACCATCTTCTGAAGTTCTGTGTTGGTAATGCTTAGTTCGTCCGACGAACGGGCATATACAGAGAATGGAACGCTTATCGGTTTCAGCTTGTCGCCATAGATGTATGTAGCAATGGCGTAGCCCTTATCCTTTACCGTAACACGCACATTAATGGCAGAATCGCCTATGATGATGACATTCTTAGGCACTCCAATCAATTGGACAGAAAGAGTTATTTCGCGCTCCATCGTGTCGTTGAGCACTGACATAAGCCAGTAAACAGAACTGAGAACGAGGAAGAACAAAAAAATCAGAAACTCCCTGTTGAACGTGCCGAACAAGAAGTCCCTGATGGCAATCAGTATGTTGTGCAGTTTCTCTTGCATTATCTCTGCTCTGGAGCAGTTGCAAATACGAATGACTTCTCTACCGTGATAGTTACGCCCTTAGCGATTTCGAGCTCTAAGGTGTTGTCTGCGAGTTCTATCTTTTTTACAACTCCGTGGATTCCTCCACCTGTTACTACCTTAGAACCAATCTGCAGAGAGTTCTGGAAGTTGCGAATCTCCTTCTGACGCTTCTGCTGAGGACGAATCATAAAGAAATACATGATGGCAAACATTGCCACGAGCATTATAATCATTGAGGTGCCACCACCTCCAGCTGCTTGTGCAGCAAGCATTGTTAAAGTCATTGTCTATTGTTTTTTTTATGTTTACTAATATATATATATAATAAGGTAATAGCATGTAACGCTTAATCCTTGTTACGCTCAGGCATTGGCTTCAGCATCTTGCCCGACTCTGAGAGGTAGCGTGCGATGGCATCAAGCATACCGTTGATGTAGCGCCAAGACTTCGGTGTACTGTAAACCTTA
This sequence comes from Prevotella sp., assembly GCA_045643065.1. Lineage (GTDB taxonomy): Bacteria > Bacteroidota > Bacteroidia > Bacteroidales > Bacteroidaceae > Prevotella. The sequence continues at coordinate 1,325 of JAZUKC010000033.1, read as the reverse complement.
GCCAAATCTACATATTCGTTGATAGTCACCGACACTGGTATTGCAGGGAACGACAGCATCTCGGCAATGGCTATCTGCATGATGACAACATCCATGTATGCCAGGCGTGAGAAGTCCCAGTTGTGTGAAGATGTAGTCATGTAGCGCTGATATTGCTCTGCATTCAGTATGGTTGTGCGGAACAGTTTTACTGCAAAGTCACGATCTTCCATGTCTTTGTATTCAGGCAACAGTTCCTGTGCACTCTTGTTTGCTTGGTCAAACCTTTTTATAGTCTTGAGTACAAACGTATCGATGATCTCCTTGTCATCATTCCAGTATAACGACTTTTCTTCAAGCAGAGCGTCAATCTCTGCGTTGTCCATGACGAAATTCTTATACAGCTTACGCCAGAGTTCACGGTCTTCAGCGTATGTAGTCTCTCCCTCGGCATCCATGTACATAGTGTAGATGTCACTCTGCTCGATGGTGTTGAGAATGTTTCTTGCTACGGTGATGTCATCGTCCCAAGTCTGTCGCTGATGCTCACGCCATTCAGCCAATGCAGTATTCTCCTCCAGCTGAGTTGCAAACTTGTTAAATGCGAAACGTTCAGAAGGCTTGTTACCCTCACCACGTTCGTACCTTGCCATTGCTACATCATATCGCTGACGGGCAACACGTGTTATGGCAACCATCAGGTCAAGGAGATAGTTGTAGAGGTCATACGATTTGTCAAGACTGAAGAGCAATTCCTTCTCTGCATTCTCTAAGTTGTGATTTCCGTTCTGGTAATAAGCGTAGGTTAACTGAACGATTTTAATTCTGATTAATTCTCGATTTATCATATCTCTATAGGGGTTTATCCGCTGATTTTTAGTGATACATTCAATTTCATTATGCAAAAATAGGCAAAATAGTTGATACGTGCAAGAAAAAGTGTTGTTTTGTTACGTTTTTTAAGAAATAATTTGCGAGAGTCAAAAAAAAGCAGTAATTTTGCACCGCAATTTTCGCGTGTGATGGCGAATTAAGCAAATATTTAATTACAAACTTAATTTAGAGTAACACATTTTTATTATGTTAGAAATTAACGTATCAGGTCAGAAGAGAAGCGACCTCGGCAAGAAGGCTTCTAAGGTATTGCGTAAGCAGGGTCTTATCCCATGTAATGTTTACGGTGTAGCAAAGGGTGAGAACGGTCTTCCACAGGCAGAATCACTTGTAATTCCTTTCACAGAGCTCCGTAAGGCAGTTTACACTCCAAACGTTTATGTTATCAACCTCAACGTTGAGGGTGTAGAGAAGAAGGCAATCATCAAGGAACTTCAGAAGTCGGTCTAGCC